>NZ_BAAGWC010000012.1:0-157290 GCF_054780555.1 Hymenobacter daeguensis | reverse complement strand
TGGCCGGGGCCCGGCCGGCGAGGGCGGCGCGGCGCCTGGTGCGGCCCCGGCGCCCGCCGGCGCTTAATTTGTGCCGTTTCGTTTTCGAATGCTACCTATCCGCATGAACCACCGCTTTGCCTTCCGCTGGGCCCTTTTTTTGGGAATGTTCAGCCTGCTCACCGCCTGCGACCCCAACCAGGTGTTTGAGCAGAACACGGACTTCCCCAACTACTCCTGGGACGTGCAGCAGAAACCCGCTTTCACCTTCACCATTCAGGACACGACGGCCAGCTACGACGTGTTTTTCAACGTGCGCTACGCTTCGGCTTACGGGTTCTACAACCTGTATATGAAGCACACCCTGACCGGTCCCGGTGGCCCGGTGGGCAAGCCGCTGCTGCACCAGGTGCTGCTGATGGACCCCAAAACCGGCGAGCCCAAAGGCAGCGGCACCGGCGACATCTACGACCTGCAGGTATCGGCGCTGCGCAACCAGCACTTCGCCAAAGCCGGCAGCTACACGCTGACGCTGGAGCAGTACATGCGCCAGGACCAGCTGCCCGGCCTCATGGCCGTGGGCGTGCGCGTGGCAAAGCATGAAGTGAAAAAGTAGCCGGGGATGAACCGGGCAGAAGCCTGCATAAAAAAGACCGTCATGCTGAGCGCAGTCGAAGCATGACGGTCTTTGGGTTGGGCTTGAGCTGAATGGCTATTGAATGCGGGTCACCTCCACGGCGTTGGGGCCTTTTTTGCCGGCTTTGATGTTGAACTGAACCCGGTCGCCCTCCTGGATTTCGTGGACGAGGCCGGTTTGGTGAACGAAGATTTCTTCCTGGGTATCGTCGGCGATGATGAAGCCGAAGCCTTTGGAGTCGTTGAAGAATTTAACGGTGCCGGTAAGCATGTGCGGGAGGGTATTAAAAGAATTGAATCGGGCCTCGGACTAACGTAGCGCGTCGGAAAGATGTTGGCTGCCGCGAAAGCACAGGGTGCGGCAAAGGTAAAATTGCGCCGCCGAAATCGGCCGGCGGGCCACGGCCTCCGCGCCGTGCGGCCCCCCGCAAAACAACGGCCTGAGGTGCGCGTATGTAGAGGCACAACCGGCCCGGGAAACTCCCTGGTGCCGCTCCTTATCCCGCTCGCATCCGCCATGGAAAACGCCGAAGAAAACCTCAACACCGAATCCAACGACATCGCCGGCAACCGCATCGACGGGCCGGCCGGCAACACTGCTGCCCAGCACAACGGCGGGCCCGGCGCAGGGCAGCCGCGCACGGCCGCGCCGGTTTCGGCCGGCCCGCATGATACCGAAAACCCCGCCTCCCCGGCTTCGAGCGAGTCGCTGGCGGCCTCCGAAACCAGCGTGGGCAAGGGCGCGGTGGAAGGCGGGGCCCAGCCCCAGGAAAACAAGGAAGCCGACCCCGCCGACCTGCAGCCTGCCGACACCTACGGCGGCAATTTCGGCAACAGCACCCAGGGCAGCTACCGCGACGAAGACCGCCGCGAAAACCAGGACAGCGACCCCAACCGCGGCGAGTTTGGCACCCAGGGCAGCATTGGCACCACGCACGGCGGCTTCGGCAACCAGAACCGCCTGGCCGACTACGAGCCGAACAACACTGCCGAGGACAGCTACTACGGCGGCCCCGGTGCCCCCGGCGAGCAAACCAACTCCTACCGCAGCTACGATGGCCGCGACGAGCGCCCCGGCCCCGGCACCCGGTATGGCTTCGAAGCGGGTGCTGCGGCTGCCCCCAGCGGGAAAACGGCCGATACCAACGACAACGGCTCGCCGAAGGGCACCGACAGCGGCTACGCCACCGACTACGGCCACACCTCGCGCCCGGCCGCGCCAAGCCCCGCTCCGCACGGCGATGCCACCGGCCTCGACCGCCGCAACCAGACCGAAGACTACATGCCCGCGCCGGCCAGCCCCGCCAACGCCACCGCCGGCACCGCCAACCCCGAAGCCGGCAGCCAGCAGCCCGTCGGCGGCTCGGGCTACGGCGACCGGGGCCGCAACCAGCCCAACGAAGCCCCGGACGCCAGCACCGGCGATGCCCGCAACGGCTACAACAGCGCCGAGGCGAACAAGGGCGATGAAAACAAAGGCATCGGCTCGAAAGGCGGTTCGTACAACGACCAGTACGACGATAGCCAGCCTAACAGCCGCGCCGGCTCGCCCGCCAAAGGCGAGGAGCGCGCCGAAGACCGCAGCCAGAACTACGGCCCCGGTGCCCGCGCCGAAAACCGCACTTCCGAAGAAAACGCCGCCGACCATGGCGCCCCCCAGCGCAACGCCGGCCGCGCCGGCGATGCCGACGAGTAGGGGCAGTAAAAAACGCCTGTCATCCGGAGCGCAGCGAAGGACCTTATCAGGATTGAACCGCTTGCAGCGTTATTATTTCTGCTGGCCGTTCAACCCTGATAAGGTCCTTCGCTGCGCTCCGGGTGACAGGCAATTTCTGTGGTAGCGGCCCATTCGTCCTACCGGTGCACCTTCACCTTGATGTCGTATTGGTAGCGCGGTGGGCCGCCCAGCGGAATGGCGAAGAAAGGCATGGCCGTATCGTACTGGTCGGTCACGTAAAACACCAGGTCGTTGGGGGCGGGCTTGGTGGAGGTGAGGCGGAAATCGAGGCTGAGGCCGTGCTCTTTGGGCGAAACCGTGAACACGCTGCTGGTCCATTCGCCGTCGCCGCTCATGGTGCCGGGCTGGCCATTCTTGGCAATGCTGAACACGTTGAGCGTGGCCGCGTTGTCCGCGTCGAAGTTGCTTTGCTTGATGCTCACCACCTTGTCATTCACGAAAGGGTAGAGGTGCACCGTGGTTTTGCTGGCCGTGGCCGGCAGCCGGAAGCAGTACTCGTAGGTGAAGGCGTTGCCGCCCTCTACCGACACGTTTTCCGTCGGGCTGGTGCTGAAGAAGTAGCGGTACAGGTTGCCGTCGTTGCCGGTCAGGCCCCGGGCCACCAGCTTGAAAACGCGGCCTTTGAACTCGTCCACCATCTCGCCTTCCAGCGGATTGAGCGGGCCGAACGTGTACCATTTGCCGTCGTACCTGGGGTCGGCGCCGAAGGTCACGCTCTTGAGCAGGCGGCCGGGCGGCGTGGGGTTGGTGGGGCGCGGGTCGCGGGCCTGCGGGCCGCTGAAGGTGCCCGCGCCGCCGTACAGGCTGAACGATGTAGTGGTGTTGGCGGCGCCCTTCAGGTCGTCGTTCTTGCCGCCGCAGTCGGGGTCCCACACACGGATGTAAACGGGGGTGCGCTGCTTTTCGGGAATGAGGAAGAAAAACGTCTGCGTATAGTCGTCGTCGCCCCACATCTTATCCGACTGCGCCCCGAACGTCACCAAACTCTCCACCCGCTCGCCGGCGTTGGGCACGGCCTGGGCCTGTGCATTGTTTGCGAGGCCGGCGCACCACAACACCAGCGCACTACTATACCGAAATCCGTGTTTTACCATGCGGCCAAGTTACCCACGCAAAAACAAATGCTGAGCTTGCGTGGCGCGGGTGCCAGGGCAGGTTTACCGAAAACTATTCGGAATCCGCTGCTAAATTGTATGTTTACGACTTGTTAGCCCTGCACTATGCCCGCTGCCGCCCGCGCCACTTCTGATTTTTTCGACCAGTTGACCAACGACCTGCTGGTGCTGCGGGTAACGGCGCAGCAGCGTTTCCGCCCCCTGAGCGCGGAGGCGCTGAACCGCCGCCCCAGCCCCAGCCGCTGGAGTGCCGGGCAGTGCCTGGAGCATCTCAACATTGTGGGCGGGTACTACCTGCCCAGCATCGCGGCCCGCATCAAGAAAGCACAGGAACGGGGCTCCAAACCTGCGCCGGTGGCCAAAAGCGGCTACTTTGGCCGCAAGATGATTGAGGCCATGCGCACGCCGGCCAGCGTGAAGTCGTCGGTGTCGCCCCAGCGCTATGCGCCCACCGGCACCCGGCTGCCGCGCACGGTCACGGAGGTGTTCAGCCGGCAGATTGACGAATTGCTGCGCCTCGTGCTGCTGGCCCGGCAGGTGAATGCCAACGCCGTGCGCATTCCCAACGCTATTTTTCCGCTGCTCCTGCTGCGCCTCACCGACCAGCTCGAATTCCTGGTGGTACACATTCAGCGCCACGTAGCCCAGGCCGAAGCCGTGCTGGTGGGCAATGGCGTGATGGCGAAGGCTTCGGCGGGTTAAGTTATCCGAGGGCCACGCGGCAGAAGTCCGAACGACCGAAGTGTTAAATAGAAAAGACCGCACCGGAAGCTCCGGTGCGGTCTTTTTATGCCAGGAAGCTGTTTAGAAAGGCTGGTTTTCCAACACGTCTGTCATCCTGAGCGCAGCGAAGGATGACAACGATTTTGACTTTCCAAACAGCTTCTAAGGCAGTTGCGTCGGGCTGCTTATTTGCCGCCAAAGAAATAGTTGGCCGACAGCTGGAAGCCCCGGTGGTAGCTTTTGCTGCCCGTGTCGGTGCCGTCCGAGTCGTTGGGTACGAAGTTGACCAGGCCCAGGCCGTAGCCCAGTTGCGCCTGAAACGGACCCACGCGGTAGCCCACCCCGCCGTTCAGACCGGCATCGAAACGGCGGGCCGTCACGACGATGGTGGGACTGGTCGAGTTGCCGTTGTTGAGCGCCGAGTTATCGTTCTGCTTATCCCCATACTCAATGGTGAGCGAACCAGGGTAGTCGCCGTTGAAAAACGAGAGGTTGGGGTCGGTGCTGTTGAGGCTGCCTTTGTAGGAGCCGTTGCCGCCCACCCCCATTGCCACGTAGGGCCCGGCAAACACCTGGAAGCCATCAGTACCGCCCGTGGTGTACACAAAATTCAGGGGCAGTTCCAGGTAGTTGAAATGCGTGGTGGCCGAGATGGTGATGGTCGTCTTATAAGGCGGGTTGGTTAAATCGGTTTCGGAACCGGTCGATTCCATGCCCTTCTGCGTGAACAGCAGCGAGGGCTGGAAGGCCAGGTGCTCGCCCAGGCCGATGTTGAGCGTGCCGCCCAACTGCAATCCCACCACGGATTTGGTGCCTTGGTTGAAGCCCGACGGCGTGCCGCTATTGGCCGAGGTGGTGACGTTCAGGCCCAGGCGCGGGCCAAAGGTGACAGCGGTTTGCGCCTGCACGGTGGTAGCCGTGGCAGCCGTGAGCAACAGCGCGGTAAACAGGTTTTTCATGGAAAGGACAATGGGGAAAAGAAGTGAAAAAAATGGTTGGCCGGGTTTTCCGGATTAATGAATAGGGACAAAGATAAAGGCGGGCCGCAGCTCTGGCCGCGCACCGCCAAAACCTGGCCCGCCGTGTGCAATAAAACGGCAGCGGGCATCTTTACTTAGCCAACCCGGTCTTTTGCCCGTCCTGCCTATGCGTTTATTCCTGCTTTCCTGCCTGCTCCTGACCATGATTTTTACCTCCGACTCGGCCGCGCCCGCCCCGCCGCCCGGCCCCTACGCCGCCCAATGGA
Organism: Hymenobacter daeguensis; assembly: GCF_054780555.1. NCBI lineage: Bacteria > Pseudomonadati > Bacteroidota > Cytophagia > Cytophagales > Hymenobacteraceae > Hymenobacter > Hymenobacter daeguensis. Next base: position 151,853 of record NZ_BAAGWC010000012.1, on the reverse strand, counting down.
AGAAAATCGACGCGCTGCTGGCCAAAAGCCAGACCGCCACGGCGGCGCCGTTGGTGGAAGCCATTTACCAGCAGGCCAAAAAGGGGAATAACAGCCCCGCCTACGTGCGGGCGCTGCTCTACAAAATCCGGCTGCTGGAGGCAAAGGAGGAAGATGCCGAGGAAAAAAGCATTGCCCTGCTGGAGCAGGATGTGAAAACGGCGCAGTTCCCGGCCCGGCCCATCCTGCACTCGCTGCTGGCCGAGCTCTACACGCAGTACCTCAACCAGAACCGCTACCGCCTGTACCAGCGCACGGCCGGCGCCAAGCCGACCATGGACGACGAGAAAACGGCCGACGGCGGCACCGGCCTCGCCACCTGGGACATGGGCCGGCTGGGTGCGGCCATCGTGCGCCACTACTACCAGTCGGTGGAAGACGAGCCCCAGCGCCAGCTGAAAACCACCCTGGCCGACCTCGGCGACCTGGCCGTGGGCGGCGACGCCGAAGGCCGCGCCCTGCGCCCCACGCTCTACGACCTGCTGGCCCAGCGCGCCATTGAGGGCCTGAAAAACCAGGAGCTGTACGTGACGCGCCCCGAGCAGCAGTTCCAGCTGACGGAGCCCAAGCTGTTCGGACCCGCCGCCGAGTTTGCTGCCCTGCGCCTGCTGGCCCCCGAGGCCGACTCGCTGAACGGCCAGCTGCACGCGCTGCACCTGCTGCAGCGCCTCACCGCCTCGCGCCAGCAGCTGGCCCCGCAGAACGTGGCCGCGCTGGCCGACGTGGACTTACAGCGGCTGGATTACCTGCACAGCCTCACGCAGGGCACGGATTTAGCCGCGCAGTATGAGCCCGCGCTGGAGCGAATGGCCGAAACCTACAAGGCCCTGCCCATCAGCACGGAGTTTATGGCCCGGCGGGCCGAAGCCGTGCGCGAAGCCGGCGACAACGTGGCCGCCGTGCGCCTGGCGCGGGAGGCCGAAGCGCGGTTCCCGAAGTCGCGCGGGGCGGCGCGGGCCCGGCAGCTGCGCGAGCAGCTGGAGCAGTCGGAGCTGGCGTTTACGGCGGCCGACATCGTGATTCCCAACCAGCCCTGGCGGTTGGATGTGACAGCCCGCAACGTGACCAGCTTGCACGCCTGGGCCTACCGCATTTCGCTGAAGGAGTGGGAAAATTCGGGCCAGTACGACGAGAAAAACCGCACTGTGGCCCAGCGCTACGCCCGCGCCCTGCGGGCCGCGCCGGCCGCCAGCTGGGCGGTGCCGGTGCCCACGCATCCGCAGGATTACCAGGAGCAGAAGCTGACGGCGGCGGGCGAGGCGCTGCCCGTGGGGTATTACCTGGTGGTCATCAGCAACCAGGCGGCGAAGGCTACGGAGCAACGGCCGGGCGTGTTGACGAGCTACGGGTTTGTGGGGGCGAGTGAGCTGAGTGCAGTATGGCGACACGCACCTGATGAGTTTGAAACTAATCTATTGGTACTGCATCGTCAGAGTGGTATGCAGTTAGCGCAGGTAAAAGGGCAGGCATTCTATAGCCGTTACGACCCAAAAACCCGGAAGCAGCAAACTCGCTCAAGTGCAGTACTACTGACGAATACATCAGGCGAGATAAAGTTGCCGGCACCTAATAACGAAGAGTGGAGCAATGAAAGGCTAGCGGGCGTCCAACTCTGGCGGGGCAACGACACGTTGAAAATCAACAACGTCAACAGTTATTATCAACCTGGCCGGGCAGTACACGATGAAGCCCAGCGCCGCGCCTTCCTCTTCACCGACCGCGCCATTTACCGGCCGGGCCAGACGCTGTATTTCAAAGGCATTCTGACCGAAACGCTGCGGGCCAAAAGCAGCCTCGTCACCGGCCAGTCAATGAGCGTGCGGCTGGTGGACGTGAACGGCCAGACCGTGCAGACCCTACCCTTCACCACCTCGGAGTTCGGGAGTTTCAACGGCTCCATCGTGCTGCCCACGGGCCTGCTCAATGGCGAAATGAGCCTGCAAACCGACCATGGCAGCCTCAGCTTCGCGGTGGAGGACTACAAGCGGCCCACCTTCCTCGTCAGCCTCGACTCGGTGCCCGGCCGGCCGGAGCTGGGCCAGCCGCTCACCATCAGCGGCCGGGCCCGCGCCTACGCCGGGCAGGCCACCGACGGCGCTACCGTGAGCTACCGCGTCACGCGCCGCGAGATGTGGCCGCTGTTTGACTACGGCTACGGCGGGCGCGCTGGGCGCTTCGTGCCCGGCGGCAACCGGGGCACCCAGGAAATTGCCCACGGCACCACCACCACCGATGCCGAAGGCCGCTTCACGCTCACCTTCACGCCGCCGCTGCTGCCCAAAGCGCCGGGCGGTCGGCGCGGCTGGGAGCCGGGCTACCTGTTCGAAATCACTGCCGACGTGACCGACGCGGCCGGCGAAACCCGCACCGGCACCTGCGCGGTGCCCATCGGCCGCAACCCACTCAGCCTGCGCCTCACCGGCCCCGATGCGGCCGACAAAGCCCACCTGCCCACCTTCACGCTGCTGAGCACCAACGCCACCGGCGAGCCGCTGCCCGCCGCCGGCACCCTGCGCCTGCTGGCCCGCCGCTACCGCCCCAACCCGCCCGGCGTGCCCGGCCCCGCCCCCGAAACGCCCGAGAACGAGGCCCGGCCGGAGCTGGTGAAAACGCTGGCCTTCGACACCAACGCCAGCCCGGTGCTCGACCTGCGCGCCACGCTGGCCGCCCTGCCCACCGGCCGCTACCGCCTCGAAGCCTTCACCGCCGAAACCGACACGGCCCGCCTCGATTTCACGCTCTACGACGCGCAGGCCGCCACCGTGCCCTATGCCACGCCCGACTGGTTTGTGGCGCTGGCCGATACCGTGGCCCCCGGCCAGGCCACGGAAATCCTGCTGGGCAGCAGCGAAGCCGGCGCCCGCATCCTGCTGGAAGTGGAGCGCGCAGGCCAGCTGCTGCGCCAGGAGTGGCTGACGCTGCGTGCCAACGAGCAGCGCCGCCTGCGCATCGAAAGCGGCCCGGCCACGGCCCTCGGCCCGCTCTACATCCACACCACGCAGGTGCGCGACAACCGCCTCTACCGCCACGACGCCACCGTGCAGGTGGCCGAGCAGCCCCAGCCGCTCCAGCTGTCCATCGCCACCTTCCGCGACAAGCTCCAGCCCGGCCAGCGCGAAACCTGGCGCGTCACCATCCGCCAGGCCAACGGCCAAGCTGCCAATGCCGAGCTGCTGGCCACCCTCTACGACCAGAGCCTGGATATTTTCCGCCCGCACCGCTTCATGGGGCTGGAATTGGGCGCGGGGTATTACCCGGCGCGGTTTGGATGGCAGGGGGAGTTTGGGGAGGTGAATTCGACCTCTTTTGCTATTACAGATAATGGACCCGGGCCGCTGGCTTTAGATTATCCAGAGTTAAATACCTGGAATATGGGAGAAGGCGCTGTAATGGTTGGCTATGGTGGCGGAGGCATCAGTCGAGCCTTGAGCGGCCGTGCTGCTGGAATTAATATCAGGGTTAGGGGTACTGCTTCACCAGAAGCTATGGCAGCTCCTGCTCCAATGGCTTCGGCCGCAATGGCTGATTCCAAGCAGCTCAACGAAGTGGTAGTGGCTGCTAGTGGCCCCAGCTCTGGTGCGCCCAAACCTCAAGCCGCCGCGCCCGACCTCTCCACCGTGCCCACCCGCACCGATTTCCGCGAAACGGCCTTCTGGCAGCCGGCCCTGCGCACCGACAAAAACGGCGACATCGTGCTCGAATTCCAGATGCCCGAGGCCGTGACGCGCTGGCAGCTGCTGGCCCTGGCCCACGACCGCACTCTGCACAGCGGCCAGCTCGCCCGGCAGCTCGTCACCCAAAAGGAAATACAGGTTACGCCCAACGCGCCGCGCTTTTTCCGGCAGGGCGACACGTTCACCTTCCCCGCCAAGTTCTCGAACCTGACCGACCACGCCACCAGCGGCACCGCCCAGCTCTTCCTGCTCGACGCCGCCACCGGCCAGGACCTCACCGCCCAACTCCTGAAGGGTCCGGCGCAGCAGCCGGTAGCCGCCGCCGCGCACCAAAGCGCCGCCCTGGGCTGGGAAATCGCGCTGCCGAGTGATTTCGCGCCGGCCGCCGTGACGTACCGGGTGGTGGTGCAGGCAGAGAGCCAAGAGCTAGGAAACAAGAGCCAAGACAAGGGTAAAAAGAAAAAAGGTCGTCAGGCTCCCCTCTCCGTAGGGAATGCGTCAAAGCATTCTTCGGGGCCGGGGGTGAGGTTCTCCGACGGCGAGGAAAACACCCTGCCCGTGCTCCCCAACCGCCTCCTCCTCACCGAGAGCCTGCCGCTGCCCATCGTCGGCCCCGGCACGCGGGAGTTCGAGCTGAAGAAGCTCACCAGCACCAGCAGCCCCACACGGCGCAACTACGGCCTCACGCTGGAAATGACCGCCAATCCCGCCTGGTACGCCGTGCAGAGCCTGCCCTACCTGATGGAGTACCCCTACGAGTGCTCCGAGCAGGTATTCAGCCGCCTCTACGCCAACCTCCTCGCCGCCCAGATTCTCAAGGCCAACCCCCGCTTCAAAACCATCCTGGCCGAATGGACGCGCCAAGCCCAAAGCGGCCCCGCCGCGCAGAAAAATGCCCTTGAAAGCAAGCTGGCCCAGAACCAGGAGCTGAAAAACCTGCTGCTCCAGGAAACGCCCTGGGTGCGCGATGCCCAGAGCGAAACCGCCCGCCTCGCCCGCCTCACCGAGCTGTTTGACGAAACCCGCCTCAAAGCCGAAACCAGCCACGCCCTGCTCAAGCTCCAGAAAATGCAGCTCAATAACGGCGCCTTCCCCTGGTTTGAGAAGATGCCGGAAGACCGTTACATCACCCAGCTCATTGTGGCCGGTTTCGGCAAGCTCAAAAAGCTAGGCGCTTTCGATGCTTATGAGGACGATACAGCTCGCCAGATAATGCTCAACTGCCTGCGCTACCTCGACGCCGCCACGGCCCGCGACTATGCCGAGCTGCGCAAAGCCAAAGGCGTGAAGCTGGCCGACAACCACCTCGGCGACCAGCAGATTCAGGCCCTCTACGCCCGCAGCTTCTGGCCCAATCCTCACCCAGACGATAAGGAGCAGGCAGCCTACGCCTACTACCGTGAGCAGGCCGCCACCTACTGGCCCGCCCAAACGCGCTACCTGCAAGCGCAAATTGCGCTGAGCTTGTTCCGCGAAAAGAAAGCCGCGCCCGCCGCCGCCGAAATCCTCCGCGCCCTCGCGGAAAACGCCCTGCACTCGCCCGAACTGGGCATGTACTGGAAGGAAGTGCGCGGCGGCTACTACTGGCGCGAAGCCCCAACCGAAACCCAGGCCACCCTCATCGAAGCCTTCGATGAAGTGAAAAACGACCAGAAATCCGTCGATGAGCTGAAGCTCTGGCTGCTCAAGCAGAAGCAGACCCACAGCTGGGAAAGCACCCGCGCCACTGCCGATGCCTGCTACGCCCTGCTGCTGCGCGGCTCCGACTGGCTCGCCTCCACCCAACCCCTGCAGGTCACCGTCGGTGGCCAGGCCGTGCAGCCCGCCGCCGCACAGGCCGGCACCGGCTACTTCAAAACCAGCTGGCCAGCCACCGAAATTCAGCCCGCCCAAGGCAAAGTCACCCTCACCAAGCCCGACGCGGGCGTGGCCTGGGGCGCGCTCTACTGGCAGTATTTCGAAGACATTGATAAGGTGACGGCCGCCGCCACGCCGCTCAGCCTGGAGCGCGAGCTGTACCGCGAAACCCGCACCGCCGCCGGCCTGGTCCTGGAAAAGCTGACGCCTACCGCACCCCTCAAAATCGGCGATGCGCTGGTGGTGCGCCTCGTGCTGCGCACCGACCGCGCCCTCGAATACGTGCACCTCAAGGACCAGCGCGCCGCCGGTCTCGAGCCCATCGGCCAGACCAGCGGCTACCGCTACCAGAACGGCCTGGGCTACTATGAGTCGCCCCGCGACGCGGCCACCAACTTCTTTTTGGGCGAAGTGCCGCGCGGCACCCACGTCTTCGAATACCGCCTGCGGGCCAGCCAGGCCGGCGACTTTTCGGGCGGGCTCAGCCAGATGCAGTGCCTATATGCACCCGAGTTTGGGGCGCACTCAGCCGGGGTGCGGCTGCGGGTAGCGCCGTAGCCGCTCAGGGGGCGAAATGTCGCCCTGAGCCTCAGAAATGGCCCCTATAGTGTTTAAAACCGGTTTCGGCTTGCATGCCAGCGGGGTAGGGTGTAGATTTGTCTTCTGTTGATTTTATATTATTCCTCTATGAAGCATCTGTTAGTTGTTCTGTCGCTGCTCCTGTCGTGGGGTGGTGCGCAAGCCCAAAATGCCACGCAGACACCTGTTACCAAGCTTCCCGGCGAAGAAAACCTGAGCCTCCGCGAGCGCGCCGAGCGTGATTTTCTGATGCCGGTGCGCCGTAAGAAAATCGTGACGGAAGCCCCTAAAACGGCCGACGACAACAACACGGCCGCCCCGGAAACCGACGCCACTGCCCACTACTCCGAGGCCACCGACGAATCGGCCGCCCTCACGGCCCGCACCGCCCGCAGCTACGAAGCCAGCCACGCCGAAGCCCGCGCCGCCGCCCGCCGGGCCGCCGCCCGCCGCGAAGAGGCCCGGGCCGAAGCCCGCGCCGAGGCAAGAGCCGAAGCCCGCCGCGCCGCCCGCCACCACTCGGCCCGCAGCCACAGCAGCAAGTCGAAGTCGAGCAAGTCGAAAGCCCACAAATCCACTTCGCACAGCAGCAAATCGAAGTCGAGCAAGTCGAAGGCAAAATCCAAATCCGCCTCGCACACCAGCAAAAGCAAGTCGAAGAGCAGCCACAGCAGCGCCAAGAAAAGCAGCAGCAAAAAGAGCAGCTCTTCGCACAAGTCCTCGAAGAAGAAAAGCACGCCTTCGAAATCGAAGAGCACAAGCAAGAAGCACCGCCGCTAAGCCGGTAGCATCTCTACAAAGCAACAACGCCCGATACAGATGTATCGGGCGTTTTTTTGTAGCGCAAACCACAGCGTCCGCGCTGCTTACCGCTTATTGCGCACAATGAAATTGTTGAACGTGGCCGCCGTGCCGTCTGCGCCCTGGGCAATGAGGGCCACGCGCACGCCCCGGTCCCAGGGCGGCAGGTAGGTGCCATTGAGCGAGAAGCTCTCGGTGGGCAGCGGCTGCCAGGTGGCCCCGTCGGTGCTGAAAGCGAAGCGGTAGCGCTGGCCGCCCCATACTTCAAGGCGCAGCGTGAGCGTATCGCAGGGCTCGATGAACACCTGCGCGAGCGTTTGCTGCTTGCCGCTGCGTACGTGCCAGATTTGCACCTGGCCGTTGCCGGCCATCAGGGCCAGCGCGTTGTAGGGGTCGCCCACCGCCGCCAGGCCGGCGAAGGTATCGACGGGCAGGCGGGCAAAGTCAAGCGTAGTGGCAGCCTTGTAAGTAGCGGCATGGGTGCGGCGGGCCACAATGGAGCCCAGGCGCGAGTCGCTGGCCGGCAGGTGCAGCTGGCCCTGGCGCACAGTGGCCGCCGGCCTGGTCGCGGTGATGGGCCACTGCCATTCCAGGCCCAAGGCATCGCCCTCAAACTCTTCCGCAATGTTGAACTGCGCCATGTCGGTGAGGGCGGGGGCCTGGGGGCTGCGGTTCACAAATTCCGGCCATTCCTGCGCGTTCCAGGTGAACTCGCTGAGGAGGCCCTGGCGGCCCACAAACTCGTGGCTTTCGGCCGCATAAGCGTGGTGCAGCAGAAACCAGCGGCCGCCCATTTCGGTCACGGTGCCGTGGCCGGGGCACTTCCACACGTTGTTGCGGTCCAGAATGGGGTTTTGCTGGTGCTTCTCCCAGGGACCGAGCAGGGAGCGCGAGCGGGCCACGCCGGTGGCGTAGCTGCAGCCCTTGCCGCAGCAGCTGTTGCCGGCGAAGAAATGGTAGAACCAGCCATTGTGCCGCACCAGCGCCGAGCCTTCGACCAGCGGCCCTTCCCAGCGTGCGTCGTTGGTGAACAGCTCCGTAGCTTCGCCGATGAGGGCGGTGCGCTCGGCGTTCAGGCGCTGGGCCCAGATGGGGGTTTCCTGCTGGCAGGAGTTGCCGTCTTCCTTCCAGACGAGGTAGAGGTCGCCGTGCTCATCGGGCATGGCAAAGCCGTCGATGGAGCCGGCCGCCTGGCCCACGAGGGGGCCGTGGTCGGTATAAGGTCCGGCCGGGTGGTCGGCACTGGCCACGGCCACGCACAGCATGCCGCCCTGCTTGCTGCGGGCGGTGTAGTACATGTAGGTACGGCCGTTTTCGTGGTAAATCTCGGGGGCCCAGAAGTTGGAGCTGGCCCAGTCGGGCAGCTTTTCGGGGAAAACGTGGCCAACCAGCTCCCAGTCGAGCAGGTTTTTGGAGCTGAAAATGGGGAAGATAGCGCCCCACTCGGCGGAGGTGGCGCTGGCCCAGTACGTATCGCCGATTTTAGTGATGGTGGGGTCGGGGAAGTCGCCGGGCAGTACCACGTGGTCGTAGGATATGCGGGCGGGGGCGGTTTCGGCAGGCGAAACGCGGGGGACGGCCAGATGGGCCGATTGTTCTAGTTCGATGGACACGGTGGGTGGGTACAAGGAGGATAGAAAAAGAACGCCGGCTAACAAGGGCAACGGCTTTCTGGGTTAAAGGTAGGAATTTGAAATAAGGAACAAGGGTCAAATATGATTTTTTCAGCTAAAGGCGTTGAAAAAAACGATGAATAAGTAATTGCGCCGGCCCAAATAGTTCAGGCAGCTGCCGGCCCGGTTACTCGAAAATAGCTATCCAGAATCGAGCAGGGGCCTTGTCGGCAGGTGGAGTAGCCCGTGTATGGCAATGCAGAATTCGGGCCAGGCTACTTGCAGAAAGCCCTCTCCGGAATATTAAAATTTAATTATGCCGGGAAAATGTTCGTCTGCGCGAGGCGAATTGGTCACGGCCTGGGCCTATGGCTGAGCAGGCCCGGTGCTCACAGGCGCAGGCTATTCGGGCGGCCGAGCCTTCGCACAACACCGGCTTTCTGTTCAGCGAAGGGCTGAAAAGCAAAAAGAGCCTCCCGGGGGGAGGCTCTTTTCTTAAAAACCCGATTAGGGCAGGCCGAAACCGATTAGTGCACTACGGAGAGGTGCTTGGTAACGCTGCCTTCAGCAGTGCGGATGGTGACGCTGTAAACGCCGCCGGCGAGGTCGGCGGTGTTGATGGCAACGTGCTGCACACCAGCGGCGAGGTTGCCGTTGGCGGGCGTGGCCACGATGCGGCCGAGGGCATCGGCAACGTCAATGCGCACCGCAGCAGCCTTGAGCAGCTCGAACGTGAGCTCGGCGCGGCTGGTGGCGGGGTTGGGGGCCAGGGTGGTGCCGGTAGCCGCTACCACGTTGGTCACGGCCGTGGCGTTGGAAGCGCGGAGCGTCACGTCATCCACGAAAAGGCTGTTGCCATAGTTGCTGGTGGCGCGGAGGGCAATCATGGCCCCGGCGGGCACGGCCGTTACGTCGACAGTACGCATAACCCACTGCGATTGCGTGGGCACGAAGCGGGTGGTCGTGGCCGGCGCGGTGGCCAGGTTGGCCCCAACTAGGTTCCACATCGAGGTCCAAGTGGTGCCGCAGTCGGTGGAGTACACCACTTCGAGGCGGTCCTGCTCGTTGGAATACTGGGCATAAGCCTGCCAGAACTCCAGCGTTTTGGTGCCGGTGGTGGGCAGAATGCCGGCGGGCAGAATGGCGTAGTTGGCTTCGCCCGAAGGGTAGTCGAAGTTGTTGTGGTAGAGCAGGTAAGTGCTAGCGTTGTGGCCGATGTTGGAAGTAGTGCTGCGCGTCAGGAGCCAGTTGCGGCCGTTGGCGTTAGCATCGAAAAGCACCCAGTTGGCGGGGAGGGTGCCGCTGGTTTCGAAGTCGGTGGAGATGGGCAATACCACGCCGGCATTGTTATACACCACAATGCTGGCCGTGGCTTTGTTGTTGCCGCCGTTCACGTCCACGGTGCCGTTGGGCAGGGCCACGGAGTCGGCCAGAATGTGCGAGCCGGGGGCTACGTTGAGGTTGGGCATGGTTACGGCAGCGGTGGCGTTGGCGGCCAGCGAGCCGGTCCAGTTGTAGAGGCGCCAGGCGTTGGCATCAACCTTATAGTAAATGCGGGCCGAGGTAACGGTGGTAGTACCCGTGTTTTTCAGCGTTACCGAAGGGGCAACGGAGGCCGAGCCGGAGGCGCAGGTAAGCGCCGAAGGCAGGCCCACCTGGCTGATGCCCATGTCGAGGGGCACGGCTACGTAGGTGGTGGGGATGGCGAAGGAAATCGACTTGTCGGTGTCGTTCTGCACCCAAACCACGAGGCGGGATTCGTTGGCAGCGGCCTTGTCTACGTAAGACGGCACACGGCCCTTGAGGGTGATGGTCTGGGTCTGACCGGCCGTCCAGGCGTTGGGCAGCTGGGTGCCGGCGGCGTTGGGGTACATCTCGCGCACCACGTTGTGGAATTCGGTTTCGCCGTTGGTGCCGGGAGCGGTGGCGTAGCGCAGGTGCTCGATGAGGGCCACGCGCAGCTTGAGGTTGGCGCCGGCCGGAGCGTAGGCCGTGAGGGCCGAGAGGTTGATGGTGGCCCGCACGGAGTCGCCGTTGGCAATCCACTGGTGCGCTACGGTAGCGCTGAACGGAGCCGTGAGGCTGGAGGCGTTGTTGATGTCGGCCTGGAGCAGGTTGGCAATGTGGCCGGGGCTGCTCGAAGCGGCGGTGCCGCTGCCCAGGCCGGTGCCGTCGAGGCGACCGTAGGGGGCGAAGGGCACGCTGTAGTACGACAGGCGGGCGTTGGTGACGGTGGTGTAGGCGTTGTAGATGGGGCCCGCCGACGGGATGGGGCTCTGGTACTTAATCAGCAGCACCTTGGATGGGTTGGTGCCGGCTGCAAGCAGGGCGTTGAGGCCGGGGTTGGAGGCGGCGCAGGGCGCGCAGTTTTCGCCGGAAAACTCCTCGTACAGCGCGAGGCGGTTCTGGGCGTGGAGCGACATACTGCTGAGGGCGGCCAGGGCAGTGGTAAGTACGAGTTTTCTCATAAGGGTGGTGGTAAGGGAAATTGGTTTCGGAGCCTAAGTTAAGTGCGAATCAATTAAGGTTCAATGAAACATGACTTTTCTTTTATGCGACTCAACGAACGCAGGACGCGCGGCACCGCTGGCGGGCCGGGTGAGGCAAGCCGGAAAGAGGAGTATCTCGCTGCTGGCCAGCAGTGCCAGCGGCCAGCCCCGCCCGGCGGCGGTAGTTGAGTTGGCCGAGGTGGCAGGCCAGGTGAGTGGCCAGGTGCACCAGAAAACGCCCCGATGCAGGTGATGAAGTTGCCCCTTCGGGATGGAGCGGGTGTATGAAGCGACCATCGAAACCGATGGCAGGCCCCCCGCTACGCCGCGGCCGGACTGAAAAAAAACCGCCCGCTTCCGGGCAGGAAGCGGGCGGGTTTGGGCGTGAATGGGCCGGTTAGTTGGCGGCCAGCTGAGCCATGACGTCGGCCAGGGTGGTGAGACCCCAGTGCTCTGTCAGCTGGCCTTCGCGCAGGCGGAAGATGTCAATGACGTCGATAACAACCGGCTTTTGGGTGGGGGCGAGGCCGAACAGCTCGCCGCTGTGGGTGCCTTTGATGGCTTTGCGGGTGGTCACCTTGTCGCCCTCGGCCACCTGGTCGTAGATTTCAACGTGCAGGCCGGAGAAAGCGGGCTGGAGAATTTGGAGGAAGAAGTAGTGCATGCCGCCGGGGCCGGCGTCCATGCCGGCGGGGGCGGTGCGGTTGATGAAGTCGGGCGCCAGCAGTTCCTTCAGGGTGTCGGCGTTGCCCTGGGCGATGCCCTCGTGGTTGTAGCGGCGGATAATGGCCTTGTTTTCTTCGGTTTGGGTGCTCATACCAGCAGGTTTTTTGGGGGTGAATAGTATGAGGCAAAATTGGGCGGCGGCGCGGGGCGCGGGTTAGGGCGTTTCGGTCAGAAAGTGTGGCGGGGCGGTCAGGTTTGGACGGGAGGTGAGGCAATGGAGTGTCTGTTATCCTTCGCTGCGCTCAGGATGACAACAGACCTGCGTGCTGCCTGAAGGCCCGGGGCGACACGCCGAAGGTTTTCTTAAACGCTTCGGAGAAGCTGGAATGGCTTTCGTAGCCCACCTGCTGGTACACGTCGCTGGGGTGCTGGTGCTGGTGCTGCAGCAGGGTGGCGGCGCGCTGCATGCGCTGGTGGAGCAGCCATTTCTGGGGCGACTGGCCGTAGATGCCGGCGAACCTGCGCTGGAACGTGGACACGCTCATGTGGCAGAGAAAGGCCAGCTCCTCCACCGTGATGGGCTGGTTGAGGTGCGATTCCACCACCTGGCGCAGCGTCAGGGCGGGCCCGGTGGTGCGCGGGTGGCGCAGGAAGGTGCGCAGGCCGGCGGGGTTGGTGTGCAGCAGGTAAAGCAACAGCTCTTCGAGCTTCAGCAGGCGAATTTCGGGGCCGGGGGGCGTGGGGGCGAGCAGCAGCAGGCGCAACGACTCGATGTAGTTGCGAATAAAATCGTCCTTGGCAAAGGTGACCAGCGCCGCGCCGGGGCCCGCCGCGCCGGGCTGGTGCAGCAGGGCCGCGTGCCGGACGTGAAAATCTTCCAGCACCTGGTTGCTGAAGTAGATAAGAATGCTGCGAAACTGGCCGTGGTCGGAGAGCAGCTCGCTGGTGAGCATGTTGCCGGCGGCCATGAGCAGAATCTCGTCCTGATAAACGGTAACGGTATCGGCGGCCTGCATGATGGTTTTGCGGCCGTCGATGAGCAGGTTGAGCATGTGCCACTTCAGCACAATCTTGTTCTTGACGGTGGGCTGCCGCGACACGTAGCTGCTGAAGTGGGTGCCGGTGGGCGCGGGGCTGCCCGCCGGCAGCAGGTCGTGGGGAATGGTGTAGGTAGTCATGCGCTGTCGAATATACCGGAGTAGCACGCGTGTCGCTACCCGCCTCGAAATCAGCCGAGAGCTGCTTCAAGCTCAGCGGCCAGAATGCGCACCAATTCGGCGGCCGGAAGGGGCCGCGCCCGGCCGGCGCCGGTGCCGGCCCATTGCACGGCAAAGCCGGGGGCGTGGGCCTGCTGGGCGGCGGCTACCAGCGCCTTGCCAGCGGCGTAGGCCCGCGAGTAGGCGGCCACGGGCGGCCGGCCGGGCTGGTCCACGTCCAGCACGAAACGGTTGACGAGGCCCCGCGCGGGGCGGCCCGAAATGACGGCGGTGAGGGCCGTGGGCAGGGGCGGCTGGTGCAGCAGCGCCGCCCGGTACGCGGCCGAAGCCGACGACTCGGGGCAGGCCACGAAGGCGGTGCCGAGCTGGGCAGCCACGGCGCCGGCGTGCAGGGCCGCCGCGATGTCGGCCCCGTCCATGAGGCCGCCGGCGGCCACGATGGGCAGCGTGGAGGTGCGCGCCAGGTAGCGGGTAAGGTCGAGGGTGGAGATACCGGGCTCAACATCCTGGTTGAAAGTGCCCCGGTGGCCGCCGGCTTCCACGCCCTGGGCCAGCAGCATATCGACGCCGGCGGTTTCGGCGGCGCGGGCTTCGGCGGGGGAGGTGACGCAGGCCAGCAGCAGGCTGCCGGCCTGGCGCAGGGCGGCCAGCTGCGCGGCGGTGGGCAGGCCAAAATGGAAGCTGACCACGCGGGGCCGCGCCTGCACCAGCACGGCCAGCAGGGCATCATTCACCAGAAAGCTGGGGTATAACTCTGCGAGGCTGGCCGGCGGGGTGCTGTGCAGCTCAGCAAAAAACGGCTGCAGGTAGGCCAGCCAGCGGGCATCGTGCGCGGGGTTGGGCGGGGCCGGCTGGTGGCAAAACACGTTCACGTTGAACGGCCGGGCGGTGGCCGCCTGCAGCTCGGCCAGCTGCCGGGCCACCGTTTCGGCATCGGGAATGGCGCCGGTGGCAAAGGAGCCCAGCGCCCCGGCCTCCGACACGGCCGCGGCCAGCGCCACCGTCGAGACGCCGGCCATCGGGGCCTGAACGATGGGGTGGGCGAGGCCGAGCTGCTGGCAGAAGGTATTCATGGCGGGGATGGAATGAAGGCGTAGAGGCGGGGCTGGCCCCCGCCCGCCGTTTGACGAAATCGGTGGACTGGTGCGAACACGTGGGCGGGGGCCAGCCCCGCCCCTACATCGTCCTGAGCAGCTGCGCTAGTTGTCCAGCAGCCGGCGGTGGTAGTTGACCTGGCCCAGATGGTACGCCAGATGCGTGGCCAGGTGGGTCAGGAAATGCCCGGTGGACAGCGGGGTTTCCAACACCAGCACCGGGTATTCCTGGCCCAGCTGCTCGTCGGGCAGCCGGGCCAGGGTGGCCGCCACCACCTGGCGGGTGGCTTCGATACTCGCCAGCAGCTCGGCGCGGGGCACGTCGCGCTGCGAAAACTCCAGCTCCCGGTGCCGCACGTAGCCGCTGTGGCCCAGCACGGCCCCGATGTAGGTGTTGAGGTTGCCCACCAGGTGCAGGCAGAGGTTGCCGGCCGGGTTGGGGATGCTTTTTTCGACCCGCCAGATAGCGGCTTCGTTCTGGTAGGCTTCGATTTCCTGGTGCAGCTTGCGCAAGTCGCGGTCGAAGAGGGAGCGGAGGACGGCTAGGAGCATGGCGGGGGGGCGCGGGGGCTGCTTTTCTGTGCAACCAGCATCGCGCTGATGCGGTTTGCGGCGGGCGGAAAACCGGCGAGCGTGTGGTGACTCAGAGGGGGCGGGTTTGGGGAATGGCGGCAGGTGTTGGGCCGGTGGTCGCGGGTGTTGGGGCGACGGGCGAGGGTGTTGGGGGAGCCGAAGCAGGTGTTTGGACGAGGGGCGAAGGTGTTGGGGCGAGGGAGGAGGGTATTGAGACGAGGGGCGGAGGTGTTGGGGCGAGGGGGGAGGGTGTTGCGGAAAAAGTGGGGGGTGTTGGGGCGAGGGGAGGAGGTGTTTTGCTACTGGGCGAAGGGGGGGGAGGAAGTGCGTGTGGGGTGCCGTTGGTTTGCCGGCAATAACATGTAGATTGGGGACCGTAAGCCGGGCTTGCGACGCGGGCAGAGCGGTTCTGTCAATTATCTACCCTACTGCAGATGAAACAAGAGAAAGAAGACCAACTGGCCATGTGCGGGCGCGTGGCCGCCTACCTCACCGACCACGCAACGGAGCTGGCCAATAGCCCGGTAGCCGCCGAGCAAGCCAGCGCGGTGACAGCGGCCTACAGCCAAGTGGCGGGCGCACGGGGCGGTACTGCCACCCGCACCAACAAGCTCACCGACGCGGCTACCGCTGCCAAAAAGGAGCTGCTGGATTTGCTGCCGGCGCTGCTGGGCCCACTGGGCCGGGTGGCGGCCCGTCTGGGCGATGCCAACCTGCAAGCCGCCGTGGCGCTCAGCAACAAGCAGCTGCGCAAGCTGCGGCCGCTGGCGTTTATTGGGGTGGTGGGCGCGGTGCTCCAAAGCGCTGCCCGCGCCGACGTGGCCCCCGAACTGGCCAAGCAGGGCCTCACGCCCAAGGCGCTGGCCCCCCTTAGCAAGGCGCTCGACGCCTTCCGCACCGCACAGCCCGCCACCCGCAAAACCATTGATGAACGGGTGCGCGCCGGCGCGGCCCTCGAAGACCTGCTCGCCGACCTGATGGACGAACTCCGTACCCTCGACGAGGACCTAAAAGCCTTCAAGCTGCTCGACCGCCCGCTCTACGACGGCTACACGCAGGCCCGCAAGATTATCAACTCCGGCGGCGGCGGCAAGGAGAAACCGAGCGAGGCATAAGTTTCGGTAGGATTGGAAATGAAGCCGCCCGCTTCCGGTTGGGGAGCGGGCGGCTTTTTGTAAGTTACTTCAGATATGATAAGTAAGATTTCAAATCAATCAGTACGAGTTCTGGCTGTGCAAACCATCGCAGTGGTATTGCTGGTAATTGGGGTGAGGCAGCTTTTTCTGATTCGGGATATTGACGCCATTGAATTGGCAAATCGATACGGAGTATCAGAAGTGGCAAAGCATCTTCAAGTGAAATATGGAGATGCAATGAGTGAGAAAATTGCTTCTATGATGACGCGAGATGCTTACGCGACCACACTCGCAATAGTAGTAGGCTGTTTCTTGTCAGCAATTATAATTTGGCGTAGTGCAGTAACGCGCTTACTGCCAATTGGCCTTTTTTTATGCTCAATATTGATAAGCAAGAGCGGTTTTTATCACTCTCGCTTCGTATTGGCAATCACCAATTTGCCTCACTATATGTTCCATTTATTTAGCACAGAGGCAATGTTAGGTGCCACTGGTGTGTTATTTATCGGGGTGGCGGTGCTAGTCCTTTTTAATAAAAGACTCAATGGCTTGTTAGGTATGACTTCGCCGGTCGCGGCCCCATCGTAAACACCAACACCCCACCCTTCGCCACGTCCTGCTGCGCCAGAAACGGCTGCGTCAGCGGTTGCCCGTTGCCGGTGACTTGCTGCACGTAGACGTTTTTGGCGCTTCGGGTTAGGCCTGGGGCAGCGCGGGTTGCAGGAGAATCTTCACTTCCACGTTCAGGGCTTTGAAGACGCGGCGCAGGGTATCGAGGGTGACGTTAGAGGAGTTGCGCTCCAGCTTGCTGATTTGAGACTTCTGTACGCCGAGGCGTTGGCCCAGCTGGTCTTGGGTGAGGTGGTTGCGCAGGCGGTACTCGCGGATGGACTGGGGCAGGAGCTCGAGGGCTACGCGGGCTTCGTACTCGGCGCGGTCGGGGGTGCCGGGCGCGCCGAATAGCTCGTCTTCGACGTCGTTGAAGGCGGTGAGCTGGAGCGGGGAGTCCTGATAGGAAATAGGGGCAGTGGCCATCATGAGGATAGGTTAAGGTTGCTTATTTGCCGAAGTGCCGGCGCTTCATCTGTTCGGCTTTCTTGATTTCCTGCGGTGGGGTTTTCTGGGTTTTCTTATCCAGGCCGTGGGTGCAGACAATGAGGGTTTCGACGGCGCCGCGCGTGTCCCAAAAGGCAAAGAGGCGGTAGGTATGGTTGGGCGCACTGACGCTGAATTCATAGATGCCATCGGTGTTGACCAGCTTCTTGAAATTCTGAACGGGCTGGCCGCTCTGGAGCTTGCGAATGCTGGCCCCGAATTCCTGCCGGGTGTCTTTCTCCAGCGCTTTCAGGAAGTCCCGCGCTTCGGGAGTGAGCACCGCAATAATGGGCTTGGACATGGTAGAAGCAGGAGAAACTCAGAAGCTGATGCTGTGGAAGGATACAGCACGAAGATATAGAAGGTTTCCTTATGAAGACACTTATGCTTTAAGAAACCCTCCAGCTACTCAACTCCGGCGGCGGCAAGGAGAAACCGGCCGCGGCCTAAGTTTCGGCCGGATTGGAAATGAAGCCGCCCGCTTCCGGTTGGGGAGCGGGCGGGTTTTTTATGTAGCAAATAATTCTGCTTAATTAATTATCTCTGCCATAAAGTATGGCTTTCCCATTCTGTTCTGTCGCAAGCCGTAACAATTGTCTTTGGAAATTATCAATTGCGCTTGGCTCTACAATGATTTCTAATTTCAGTTTATCCTTTTCATTTTCCCGAAAATCTGTTGCTACATTTTCTTCCAGGTTTATTAGTAGGCCAATATAGCCGAAGCTATTAAATGGATAAAAGAGCATCGCGAAATAGGCGTAACCGTCTTTCTTGCCTGTTTCGTGAATTAGCATTTCGCTGTTACTTGAGTACCCAAGTAAGGATTTCGCAAAAGCAATTAGTGCTTCACTTGTGTCATAAACTTCTGTCGTGCCGGCATAACGGCCGTTAGAGGCTGTGACTTTCAACTCAAACATGTGCTCATCCTTCCATACTATTTCTAGCTCTAGAAACGAAGTGTGATTATTAGTTTCCATTATATTGCATATTGGTTTTAGATAAGTAATTAGATTCCAGCGAACACTATTTCCGCGCTGGTTTTGCCCCCATCACAAACACCAGCGTGCCGCCTTTCGCCACGTCCTGCTGCGCCAGAAACGGCTGCGTCAGCTTTTGCCCGTTGAGGGTGACTTGCTGCACGTAGACGTTTTTGGCGCTTTGGTTTTTGACCTGGATGGTGAAGGACTGGCCGTTTTCGAGGTGCAGGACGGCTCCGTGCACGAGGGGGCTGCCGAGGGCGTACTGGCCCGAACCGGGGGCGACGGGGTAGAAGCCGAGGGCCGAGAAGAGGTACCAGGCGCTCATCTGGCCGCAGTCGTCGTTGCCGCCGAGGCCGTCGGGGGTGGGGTGGTACTGGCGGGCGAGGATGTTGCGGACCTGGGCCTGGGTTTTCCAGGGCTGGTCGGTGTAGTTGTAGAGGTAGGCGGCGTGGTGGGCGGGCTCGTTGCCGTGCACGTAGCCCCCGATGATGCCCTCGCGGGTGATGTCCTCGGTTTCGGCGAAGAACGAATCGGGCAGGTGCATGGTGAAGAGGGAATCGAGGTGGGGCACGAAGCGGCGGTTGCCCCCCATGCGGGCAATGAGGCCGGCGGGGTCGTGGGGCACGGCGAGGGTGTAGTTCCAGGCGTTGCCCTCGATGAAGCCCTGGCCGTTGGTGCTCAGCACGTCGAACTTGGGGCGGAAGCTGCCGTCGGCCAGGCGCGGGCGCATGGCGTTGGCGCGCGGGTCGAACACGTTTTGCCAGTTGGTGGCGCGCTTGCTGAACTCCTGGTAGAGGTCCTGGTGGCCGAGCTTTTGGGCGAGCTGGGCGATGCACCAGTCGTCGTAGGCATATTCGAGGGTAGTGGACACGGAGGTGCCGCTACGCTCGTTGGGCACGTAGCCCCGGTCGATGTAGTCGCCGAGGCCGTCGTACCAGCGGTGGCGGGCGGTGGCCACGCAGGCGGCCAGGGCGCGCTCGGCCTGGGCGGGCGGCACGGCTCCGTTCAGCACGGCATCGGCTACCACGGAGGTGCTGTGGTAGCCGCTCATGCACCAGTTTTCGTTGGCGTGATGGCTCCAGACGGGCAGCATGTGCTCGGCGCTCTGGTCGTAGTGGGCCAGCATGGATTGCACCATATCGGCGTTGCGGCTGGGCTGGATGAGGTTGAAGAGCGGGTGCAGGGCCCGGAAGGTATCCCAGAGCGAGAAGGTGGTGTAGTTCACGAAGCCCTCGGCGCGGTGGGTTTGCTGGTCGAGGCCGCGGTACTGGCCGTCGGCATCCTGGTACACGGTGGGGCTGAGGCAGGCGTGGTAGAGGGCCGTGTAGAAGTTTTCCTTATCGGCCCGGTTGGGCGTCTGGATGGTGATTTTGCTCAGCTCCTGCTGCCAGAGCTGCTGGCCGACGCGGCGGGTCTGGTCGAAATCCCAGCCGAGCAGCTCGGCGCGCAGGTTTGCCAGCGCCCCGGTTGCGCTCACGGGCGAGAGGGCAAACTTGACCTTGATTTTCTCGCCCGCCACGGTGCTGAAATCGAAGTAGAGGCGCAGTTGGCGGCCGGCCTGCTCGGGCCAGTTCTTCGTTTGGTCGAAGCGGCCCCAGAAGCCGCGGTAGATTTCCTTCGGGTCGTACTTGCGGGCGCCGTAGGTTTTGAAAGGCTTCGAGAACTGCATGGCGAAGTACTCGGTGCGGGTGCGGCCCCAGCCGGTGGTTTGGCGGTAGCCGGTCACGAGCGAGTCGTTTTCGATGCGCACGTAGCTCCACACATTCTTATCGGGGTAGTTGTAGATGCCGGCCATCATATCGAGGATGATGTGGGCCGGCTCGGTGCCCGGAAACGTGTATTGGTGGAAGCCCACGCGGGTGGTGGCCGTGAGCTCGGCGAGGATGTTGTGGTCGTCGAGCTTCACCTTGTAATATCCTGGCTCGGCTACCTCGTTCTGGTGCGAGAAGGCGGAGCGGTAGCCGCGCTCGGGGTGGTCGGCGGTGCCGGGGTTGAGCTGGAGCGGGCCGGTGGTGGGCATGAGCAGGAAGTCGCCCAAATCGGAGTGCCCCGTGCCGCTGAAATGCGTGTGGCTGAAGCCGACGATAGTTCGGTCGTCGTAGTTATACCCCGCGCAGTACTTGTAGATGTCGGGGTTGTATTTGCCGTTCAGTTCGTAGCTGATGGTGTCGGTATCGGGCGAGAGCTGCACCATGCCGAAGGGCACGGTGGCGCCGGGGTAGGTGTGGCCCATCTTCTGCGTGCCCACCAGCGGGTGCGCGTAGGGCACGAGGTTTTCGGACTGGGCAGTGGGCTTTTGGGCGTGGGCGGCGGCGGCAAGCAGCAGCAAAGGCATCAGAAGTTGCTTCATGCCGCCAAGATAGCGCCCCTCACGAGACCCCTCCAGGGCAGTCCCTCTCCCTGGGAACAGGAGAGCCCCGGCGGCGCGGGTGGTAGGGCAGGCGGGCCCGACGGAAGCTAAAGTGACACGCTGAAAAGCCGGTACCCTTCCGCCGTCCGGATAAAGGCAAAATGCTCCTGCCGCCCCGCGCGGCTTTGGCCGGAGGCGTCAACCGGACTGATGACCACATTGAAAACCGGATATTTTTCCCGAAAATGCTCGTTGCAGTCGGTGAGGAAGGATTGAAAGCGCGGGCCGCTGAAGATGAGCGTGTTCAGGTCTTCGGAGAAAATGCTGACGTTTTTGGCGCCGAAACGGAGGGTGCTCAGCTTCGAAAGCAGTGCAGACTGGTAGAATTGCCGGACGAAGGCAGCCCGTTCGAAGTGCTGCCAGTCGCGGAACGGCTTGCCGGAGGCCACCAGCTCGGAGTAGCAGAAGGGGGCGGCCTTCCCGGCCGCGCCGGTGCGGATAGCGGGCACGAATACGGTGTAGAACCAGCGGGTAAATTCTTTTTCGTAATCCGTGAACGTGTATTGGTCGTCGTTCACAGCGCGAAACGTGCGGGTAGTGGCGGTGTCGATGGCCGGGGCGTTGATGCGCAGCGAATACCAGTTGAGGTTGGTCAACTGGTCCTCGGGTAGGTTGTCGGCCAGCACTTCGTTGCTCGGGTTGATGAGCACGTTCCGGCCGCCGACCCAAATGGCGTGCTCGCATTGAGTGGTGTCCTTTTCCCCGCTCAGGCATTTAAGATGCGCCCCCATCCGGGCGGCTGTCAGTCCGTTATGGAACGGCATCACGCTGTTGTAGACGGCAGGAATGCAGACGTGGCCGGCGCTATCGAAAAAGCCCACGCGGTTCCGCTTTCGGTCGCGAAAGCGGATTTTGCCTTCGCTCTCGCAATCAAACGTGTAATCAAACATATACACGCTGTCGCGGCCCACCTGCCGGCCGTTTTTCAGCAGGTAATACTGCTGCAGGGTGGCACGCTCGCTCACGGCCATGATGTGCCGGAAGCGCTGCGCGTTGGTGAAGCTGCCAAACATTGCAGGGATGCGGATGTGGCCGTCGGCATCCTTGTAGCCATACGCATAATCTTCTTTTTTTTCGATGGCAAACTGCGTCCACGCATCCGGGGGCGGCGCGGCGCCAGGCTTCTGGGCGAGGGCCGGCGCGGCGAGCAGCAGCAGGTGCAGGAGGTTCGCCAGCTTCTTCATGCGGGGTAGTAAATGCGAAAGCAATATCCAGTAATTTGAGCCATGAATAACTGCCTGCACTGCGGCGTCGAAACAGCTAACGCGAAGTATTGCTCCCGTTCTCACGCTGCCATCCATACCAATCAGCAAGCTCCCAAGCGGCAACTAACGCGCAAATGCGCAGAATGCGATACCCTGATTCCCGGCAGCCGGCAGTTTTGCGCCGCGCATGGCAAGCGCAAGGCCGATTACCGGTTGCTAACCGTGGCGCAGCTCAAGGCCAAAGATGCCATCAAGCACCCCAGCTACTACCGGGGCTACCTCAACAGCATTACGCGGCTGCTAAATGCGCACCGTCTGCGGGTTTGTCAAGTGTGCGGCTATGACAAGCATGTAGAGTATTGCCACAAACGGCCCATCGGGGATTTTCCTGATTCTGTTGCCGTACAAGTCGTTTCGGGGCCGGAAAATATTCTGGTACTGTGCCCCAACTGCCATTGGGAGTACGACCACGGCCTACTAACAGAACACCCCGCACTACTCAGCTAGTTAAAGCAAGCGGTGCGGGGTGTAACTATGTGAGCCTGACAGGAATCCAACCTGTACTCTAGCCCTTAGGAGAGGCTTGCTTTATGCAGTTAAGCTACAGGCCCGGGTAATAAACTTCTTCTCAAAGATAAGGCAAGTCTACCAATACGAGGCCTTGCTACATCTTATACAGCAGCGCAATGCCGAACGACAGCGCCGTGAGAATGAGCCCGACCATGAAGATGGTGTAGCTGGTGCGCAGCAGGCGGTACTTGCGCGTGAGCACCTCGCCGAGGTAGTAGATGTCCGTCACCATGTTGTTGTAGAGCATGTCCTTGGTGCGCATCAGCTCGCGCATGCCGTTCTGGAAGTTGTCGAGGTTGAGCTTGGTGAACTGGCCGAAGAACAGCAGGTTGACGCGGCGGTTGGTGGCAATTTCGGGGCTTTTCTTGAGCCAGGCAAAGCTGGTCACATCGGGCTGGGCCGAGAGAATGGCTGTGATAACCGAGCCCAGGGCCGTCACCAGCAGAATGGCCATCGGAATGCCCAGCACCGGGTTGCCGCTCATCATGGGGCCCAGGGCGCCGGCCTTGCCCATCTTGGCCCCCAGGTAGGTGATGATAACCGACATGAGCACGGCGTTGAGCTGTATCATCATGCTGGCCTTTTTGTCGGCCATGTCGCTGAGCTTCATGTGGTTCGAGTACATGGTGCGGAACATGGTTTCGATGCCCCGCTTGGGCTCGGCGAAGGTATCGGTCTTTTCCTTGCTCTTTTTCTTGTCCTTTTTCTCCTTCTTCTTGAGGTGGTCGCGCTGGTCCTCGATGTTGTTTTTGAGGTCCTTCTTGTAGCGTGCCTTGCCGGCTTCGGACTGGTACTTGTGGGCCAGCATGAAGTTGAGCTGCAGCTCAGTCCACTCCGGGGTGGTGTAGGTTTTGTCGAGCACCAGCTCCCACTCGGTGCGCAGCAGCTCGGCGCGGGAGCGGAAGTCGTCGCGCGCCAGGTTGCTCATGTCGGCATCGACGAGAATTTTCTGCAGCTCGGTTTCGGGCGGCGAGTCGCGGTGCGTGCTTTTGATAAGGCCCTGCACCAGCTCGATGCGGGCCTTGGGCACCTGGTGCTCGGTCAGCCAGGCCCCGGCGCGCTCCATGCTGCGGAATTCGTGCCCGTCGTACACATCAAGGTAGCCGGCATCGTGAAACCAGGCGGCCAGCAGCAGGGCTTCGGCGTCGTCGGCGCTGAGGCCGGCGGCGGGGGCCAGAGTGCGGCACTCCTTCACCACGGTTTCGGTGTGGCTCAGGGTGTGGTAGGTAAGCTTGGCGCTCAGCTCCTTGCCGAACAAATCGGTGATGTAGGCCTGGGCCTCTTTCACCAGGGCCGAGGCTTTGGCTTTGGGGTTCTTGTCGCCCTCAGAATCGGGCGGCAGCTCGGTGCTGGCCGCCTGGGGAGGCGCCACCACGGGCTTTTCTACCTGCGCCGTCGGGGCGGGCGCGGCCGACGATTCCGCGGTTTCGGGAGTAATTTCTTTCATGAGAGGCGAAGCTACGGCCCGCGCATCCGGCGGGCCCGCCGGCTTTCAACGCGAAGCATCGGCTGTAAGTTAAACAGCCGGCCCTAACCGCACTGCCGCGCTTTGCGTAACGGGCGCTAGCCGGCCGCTCCGGCGCTGCGCGTAAATTTACCTTAATGCCCGGCCGCCGCCCTGTGGCCGGGTTTCGTACCTTCTTACATGACCCTACTTCGCCGCCTTACTTTTCTGCTTGCCTGCTGGCTGCCGTTGGCCGTTGCTGCTCAGGCCCCTAAGCCACCCAAACCGCCCAGACCGCCCAAGGAAACCCAGAAGGAAATGCCCTCGCCGGGCGAATCGGACCAGAACCCCCACGTTTCGCGCCCCAACTACCGCAAGTCGGGGGTGAACTGGCAGAAAAATATCCCGCCCGATTCTTCGCGCATCCGCTACCGCGTGTTCCTGATTGGCGACGTGGGCAACCCCATTCTGCCCGAGAAGGGCGGCGAGCCCAGCCTCAATTTCCTGCGGCAGCAAATGATGAAGGCGGGCAAAAACAGCACCACCATCTACCTCGGCGATAACATCTACAACTACGGGATGCCGCCCGAAGGCTCCTACGACCGCAAGATTGCCGAAAAGCGCCTCACCACCCAGCTCGACATCTTCAAGGGCTACCCCGGCGAGAAGTACATGACGCCCGGCAACCACGACTGGATTCAGGGCAATGTGGGCGGCCTGGCCCAGGTGAACCGCGAGCAGGCCTTCGTGGAGCAGTACATGCGCAAGGATTCGACCTCCTTCAGCTACACCGGCGACTTTTTCCTGCCCCGCGACGGCTGCCCCGGCCCGTTTGAAGTGCGCGTGCAGGACGACCTGGTGCTCATTGCCCTCAACTCGCAGTGGTTTCTGACCCTGCCGGCCAACCGCCCTTTCGGCCTGAACGGCAGCTGCGGGGCCGACAACAACGACGACGTTTTCGCGGCGCTCGAAGAAATTATTGCCCGCAACAAGGACAAGCACATCATGGTGTTTGCCCACCACCCGCTGTTCAGCGACGGCATTCACGGCGGCTACTTCACGCTGGCCGACCACATCTTTCCGCTCAGCATCGTCTTCAAGTACGCCTTTCTGCCGCTGCCGGTCATTGGCTCCATCTACCCGTTTGCGCGCAAGTACGGCGGAATCAACCAGGACATTCCGCACCCCATGTACCAGGCCTACCGCAAGGGCCTGCTCGATATTTTTGCCAAGTACCCGAACGTTGTTTACTCGGCCGGGCACGAGCACAACCTGCAGTACTATAAGGAAGGCAGCGCCCACTTCATCGTGAGCGGCTCGGGCTGCAAAACCCAGCACGTGAAGCCCGGCGACGGCGGCGGGGCCATTTTTTCGGACAAGGAGAAGGGCTTTGCCGAGGTGAACTACTACGATGATGGCCAGGTGTGGGTGGAATATTTCATCCCGCAGGGCAATGGCCAGACGGCCCGCCGCGTGTTCCGCACGCCCATGTACGCCAAAACCACCGGAGCCATTGCCACGCAGCAAGCCCAGCCCATTTCGGAAACGGCCCTGACCACCACCAACGGCGAGCCCGGCGGCAAGAAGCTGCCGCAGACCGAAGAGGCCATCAAGCAGAAGGAGAAAGATAAGGACAAGAAGCAGGAGGCCAACGCCGAAGCCATTGCCAAAGCCCCCATTCCGACGAAGCGCCCCGACTTCCGCGACAGCTCCGTGACGGTGGCCATCAACCCGAAATACAACCAGCACGGCGGCTTTCACAACTGGCTGCTGGGCGAGCACTACCGCAAGGAGTGGGCCACGGCCGTGAAGTTTAAAACCCTGGACCTGGCCAACGACAAAGGCGGCCTGATGCCCTACAAAACCGGTGGCGGCAAGCAAACCGCCTCGCTGAAAGTCCGCAACGAGGCCGGCTACAACTTCACGCTGCGCGGCATCGACAAAGACCCCGCTGCCGTGCTGCCCGAGCAGCTGCGCACCGGCCTGGCCAAGGCCGTGCTGCAGGACCAGATTTCGGCCCAGCACCCGTACGCCTCGTTTGTGCTGCCGCCGCTGGGCACGGCGGCCGGCATTCTGCACACCAACCCGGTGCCGGTATACATTCCGCAGGACCCCTTGCTGGGGCAGTATTACGCGCAGTTTGCCAACCTGCCCGCCGCCCTGGAAGAAGACGCCAAGGACAGCCAGGACAACGTGGAAAGCCTCGGCTACGCCAAAAACCTGGTGGGCACCGAGAAGATGCTCGACCGCTTGCTCGACGACAACGATAACCAGGTGAACCAGAAGGCCTTCGCCCGCTCGCGCCTCTTCGATATGTGGATTGGCGACTGGGACCGGCACGAGGACCAGTGGCGCTGGAGCGAGAAGAAGAACAAGGACGGCGACCGCACCTTCACGGCCGTGCCCGAAGACCGCGACATTGCCTTCTTTAAGGGCGATGGCGTCCTGCCCTACCTGATTTCGCGCAAGTTCGCCATCCGCAACTTCCAGAATTTTGGCTACGACTACGCCGACTTCCGGGGCCTGAACCAGACCGGCATGAGCAACGACCGGGTATTCATGAGCGCCGTGACCCGCGAGGACTGGATTAAGGAAGCCGAATACATGAAAAGCCACCTCACCGATGCGGTGATTGAGCAGGCTTTCCGTGAGAAGTGGCCCAAGGAAATCTACGACCTGCACGGCAAGGAAATCGTGGCCAAGCTGAAAAGCCGCCGCGACCTGCTGCCCAAACTGGCCGGCGACTATGCCGACGTGCTGGCCGAGATAGTGGAGGTGCGCGGCTCCAGGAAGAACGAGAAATTCACCGTGGAGCGCCTCAACAACCGCAAAACCCACGTGGTGATGCAGAAGATTAACAAAGACGGCAAGCTGACCAAAATTCTTTACGACCGCACGTTTGATGACGCTGTGACTGACGAGGTGCGCCTCTACGGCATCAGCGGCAAGGACGTGTACGACGTGCGCGGCGACGTGAACCGCGGCGTGAAGCTGCGCATCATTGCCGGCACGGGCCGCGACTCCATCACCACCCGCGACCACGTGGGCGGCCTGCTCCACAAAACCCAGATTTACGACGCCGACACCGGCAACGTCATCAACGCCAGCACCGAAGCCCGCAAGCGCCTGGAGCCCGGCTACGAGGTGAGCCGCTACGACTACCCCCACCGCTTCGACCTCAAGGACTACCGCCTCGACTACGTGGGCCCGGCCCTATACTTCGGCTATAACATCGACGATGGCATCCTGCTGGGCGGCGGCGTGACGTATCGCCACTACGGCTTCCGCCGCGAGCCGTATTCGTGGGAGCAAACCATCACGGCCAACTTCGCGCCGGCCCGCGAGGCCTACAACATCCGCTACACGGGCCAGTTCACCCGCATTTTCAAGAAGACCGACCTGCACATCGCGGCCCAGTACTACGGCCCGCAGCTGCTGTATAACTTCTTCGGCATTGGCAACAACACGGTGAACCTGGCCACGGCAGACGAAAACCGTGGCGTGGTCACGAACCGCACCGTGAACAGCGCTTACCGTGTGCGTTTCCAGCGCTTCACCATCGCGCCCACCTTCGAGCGCAAGCTGTTCACCTTCCTCAAGTTTGGCATCGGGCCGCAGTACGACCAGTTCCGCATCGAGAAAGACCCCATCGGCTCGGTTATTAAGGATAGCCTGACCAACAAAGCC
Source organism: Hymenobacter daeguensis (assembly GCF_054780555.1). NCBI lineage: Bacteria > Pseudomonadati > Bacteroidota > Cytophagia > Cytophagales > Hymenobacteraceae > Hymenobacter > Hymenobacter daeguensis. The sequence goes on along the minus strand of NZ_BAAGWC010000012.1, from coordinate 124,724 downwards.
GGCGTGACCACCTACGAGAACCGCCGCTTCGGCGTGCGCTCCTCCGACTTCCAGACCAACCAGTACCTCGGCGGGCTGATGTACCTCAACCTCGATGCCAGCTCCTCGGCCAAAAACCCGCGCATCGGCCTGCGCTGGTACAACGAGTTCCAGTACAACTGGCAGCTCAACCAGGAAAGCCTGAGCTTCGGGCGCTTCAGCACCGAGTTCCGGGCCTACCTCACGCCCAACTTCCCCTTCCACCTCACCTACGCCGGCCGCATCGGCTACCAGCACAACTACGGCGACTACCGCTTCTACCAAGCCAACACCCTGGGCGGCACCACCAACCTGCGCGGCTACCGGCGCACCCGTTTCGCGGGCCGCACCGCCATCTACGCCAACTTCGAGCCGCGTCTGGAGCTGTTTTCCTTCAACGCCTACCTCTTCCCCGGCAAGCTCGGCGTGATGGGCCTGGCCGACGTCGGCCGCGTGTATTCCGACAACGATACCGGCACCTACACCGGCCTCAACGCCTTCCATAGCGGCTTCGGCGGCGGCATCTACGTCGATATTCTCAAGGCGGCCGTCATCAACGCCACGTATTCGGTGGGAGAGGAGAAGCTGATTTTCGTAGGCTTCGACTTCCTGTTTTAAGCGGGCTTTTTCTGGTGCCCCGCCGGAGGGCGCTGAGTGGCGTAAGGCTGCTCAGCGCCCTCCGGCGGGGCACTGTCTTTGCCGGGGCCGCCGCCGCGAATTGAAGGACATTATCAGAACAGTACGGGTGTTAAGGTCTATTATCAAACATTTTGCTTTTTGTATATAAATGAAATAATTGTTGCGATAAATGCAGATTTATTGGCGAAACATTAAATATTTTTGAGCGTAGCGGTTGATATGCCCAGCTATTTCGGTTAGCTTGCCAACAGCTTAACGCCATCACTCACCACTTTTCCCATTTTTATTGTCCCACTACTACATGAACAGACTTTGTTTTTCGGCGCTGGCCCTGCTGGGTAGCGCCGTTCCGGCTTTTGCCCAGAACGTTCAGAGCCGCCTTGTGCTCGATACCAAAGCGGAAACCGCGCCCGTCATCACCCGCCGGGCCTGCGGCACCATGGAGGTGCTGGCCGCTCAGCTCGATGCTGACCCGGCTCAGGCCCAGCGCATGGCCGCCATCGAGGCGCACACCCAGCGCATGCTGGCCAACCCTGCGCTGCAGCGCACCACGGCCGGCACCATCACCATTCCGGTAGTGGTGCACGTGCTCTACAGCACTGCCGCGCAGAACATTTCCGATGCCCAGGTGCAGTCGCAGATTGCCGTGTTGAACGAAGACTACCGCAAGCTGAACGCCGATGCCGGCAATACGCCCAGCATTTATGCCGGTCTGGCCGCCGATGTGAACGTGCAGTTTGTGCTGGCCAAGCGCGACCCCAACGGCAACGCCACCACAGGCATCATCCACAAAGCTACCAAAACCACTTCCTGGCGCACCGACGATGCCGTGAAGAAATCGAAGCGCGGCGGCGACGACCCGTGGGACGCTACCCAGTACCTCAACCTGTGGGCCTGCAACCTGGGCCAGGGCCTGCTGGGCTACGCGCAGTTTCCCGGCGGCGCGACGGCCACCGATGGCGTGGTGATTTTGTATTCGGCTTTCGGCAGCCGCGCCAAGTACCCGGCCGGCACCTACACCACCACCTACGACCTGGGCCGCACCGCCACCCACGAAGTGGGCCACTGGTTGAACCTGCGCCACATCTGGGGCGATGACAACGGGGCCTGCACCGGCTCCGACCTTGTGGCCGATACGCCCAACCAGGGCGCCGAAAACTACGGCTGCCCCGCTTTCCCGCACGTATCGTGCTCGAACTCGGGCGACATGAGCATGAACTACATGGACTACACCGACGACCGGTGCATGTACATGTTCTCGACGGGCCAGAGCGCCCGTATGAACGCCGTGTTTGCCGCCGGCGGCCCGCGGGCGGGCATCGCCACGTCGCTGGGGGGCACTGCGCCGCGTGCAGCCGTTGCGTCTGCCGTTTCGTTCTACCCCAATCCTGCCACCGATGTGCTGACCCTAGACCTGCCCGCCGGTGCAAAAGCAGCCCGGTACGCCGTGCACGTGTACGACCTGACCGGCCACGAAATGAGCGGTGTGCGCTACGACGGTACCGGCCAGGTGCAGGTAGGCTCCCTGCCCAAAGGCCTGTACTACATTGCCATCACCAACGGCAGCGAAACAACCCGCCAGCATTTCGAGAAGCAGTAGCACTACCTGCCATCCTTCGTTGCCCGGCCCTGTCGCACCAGACAGCGCATTGCAACAACATCCGCCTGAGAGCCGCCCGATTGGGCGGCTCTTTTTCGTTGAGCAGCACAGCTATAGGGAAAGCTGAAGATGAGCTAATGGTGAATTTTCTGCCTGATGCCTAATAAATTATTAAAATGATACCAGATAATGTATTTATTGCATGTAATGCCATAATTTTATTCATAATGATGCGAAATTTTTAATAGCTTGCCGGTCCAAGTCCCAATTTTTTAACAAAAACCCGTTTACATGAAAACAAAAGTTTACGCAGCAGCGCTCGGCCTTGCAGGGTTGTCGCTCTCATCTTTCTCCGCAAATGCGCAGGCGCCCGCTCGCCGCACCTGCGCCAGCGTGGAGGTGCTACAGGCGCAATTGGCCGCCGACCCCGGCATGGCCCAGCGCATGGTCGCCATCAACAACCAGGCAATGCAGTTTGCCGCCAGCCAGGCGGCCCAGCAGGTCGGCACGGCCCAGCGCACGTCAGCCATCACGGTTACTATTCCGGTGGTGGTGCACGTGCTCTACAGCACAGCGTCGGAAAATATTTCCGATGCCCAGATTCAGTCGCAGATTGACGTACTGAACGAGGACTACCACAAGCTCAACTCCGACTACACCAAAACCCCCAGCGTGTTTGCCAGTCAGGTGGCCGATGTGGGCATTCAGTTTGTGCTGGCCAAGCGCGACCCCAATGGCAATGCCACCACGGGCATCGAGCGCAAGAGCAGCACCACCACCAGCTGGGGTACTGCCGATAAAATCAAGAGCACCAGCACGGGCGGCCTCAACGCCTGGAACTCCAGCCAGTACCTCAACCTGTGGGTGGGCACCATTGGCGGCGGCATTCTGGGCTACGCGCAGTTCCCGGGCGGCGCGGCCAGCACCGACGGCGTGGTGATTTCGCCCGTGTACTTTGGCCGCACCGGCACCGTGACGTCGCCCTACAACCTGGGCCGCACCGCCAGCCACGAAGTGGGCCACTGGCTGAACCTGAACCACATCTGGGGCGATGACAACGGGGCCTGCACCGGCACCGACAACGTAAGCGACACGCCCAACCAGGCTTCGGAAAACTACGGCAAGCCCACCTTCCCGCACGTGTCGTGCTCGAACGGCCCGAACGGCGATATGTTCATGAACTACATGGACTATGTGGACGACAACGCCATGTTCATGTTCTCGACCGGCCAGAGCACCCGCATGAATGCGCTGTTTGCCAGCGGCGGGGCCCGCGTGGGCCTGCTCTCGTCGCTGGGCGGCGTGGCACCGTCGGGCGGCACCTGCCCCACGCCTGCCAGCCTCGCAGCCAGCAGCATCACCAATACGTCGGCCACGGTATCGTGGGCCGCAGCTTCGGGCGCGGTGTCTTATAACCTGCAATACCGCGCCTCGGGCGCCAGCACCTGGACCACCGTGAACCAGACGGCCACCAGCAAGTCGCTGACCGGCCTTAGCGCCGGCACCACCTACCAGTACCAGGTGCAGACGGTGTGCAGCGGCAGCACCGGCGCTTACAGCGCCACGGCATCGTTCACCACCACGGGCGGCACGGCCGTGACGTATTGTGCCAGCAAAGGCACCAGCGTGAGCTATGAGTACATCGACTACGTGGCCCTGGGCAGCATCAGCCGCACTTCGGGCGCCGATGCCGGCTACTACAACGGCACGGCCAGCAGCACCACGCTGGCCGCCGGCTCGGCCCAGACCATCAGCTTCTCGGCCGGCTTCACCGGCTCGGCTTACGCCGAATACTTCAAGGTGTACATCGACTACAACCAGAACGGCGTGTTTACCGACGCTGGCGAAACGGTGGTTTCGGCTGCGGGCAGCAGCGTGGCTACTACCCGCACGGGCAGCTTCACGGTGCCCACCACGGCCAAGAACGGCGCTACCCGCATGCGCGTGGTGATGAGCGACAACAGCGCCACCACCAGCTGCGGCAGCTATAGCTACGGCGAAACCGAAGACTACACCGTGACCATCAGCGGCGGCGTGGCCCGCACCGACGGCAGCACCGCCCGCACCGGCAACCCCAACGCCGCCGCCGACCAGTACACGCTGTACCCCAACCCGGCTACCGACGTGCTGAGCATTGCTCGTCCGCTGAGCGCCGACCCCGAAGCGCCCTTCACGGTGCGCGTGTTCGACCTGCGCGGCAGCGAGGTAAAAGGCCTCACCATGAGCGAGGAAGGCCAGCTGAACGTGTCGGGCCTGCGCCCCGGCATTTACATGCTGACGCTGAAAGATGGTGCTTCGACCACGCACCAGCGCTTTGTGAAGCAATAAGGAAGCGAGTGCCTTAGGCACTGAGTAGCAGCAAGGCCCCGACGATAAGTCGGGGCCTTTTTTTGTGCCGGCTGATGCCGGGGTAATGCTTACTCTGGCGCCTACATCGTTCACGCTGAACCTGTTTCAGGGCTGGCTGAAATCCTGGAATTGCTCCGGAAAATGAACGGGTTCTTCATGTTGCTGAATTTTTTTTCACAAAGCCAAAAAAATGTTGGTGTTGCGCTTTTGGCAGAAAATGGTCGGTATCGGCGTGGCAAGCGTTGGCAGAAGGTGAAATAATTATGAATATCTAAGGGGTAAACGTTTGCGGAATTAATATTAAAATAAGATTAAAACGATGCTTTGTTGAGATATTGGCAAATATTGAGTAACTAGGGTGGTAGAATTTACACTTTTTGCAAATTCTGCGCGAGGTTTTGCGCTTACTTTTTTACCACACTCTTATCTTATGAGAACAGTTACTTTGCTGCCTGACCACGGGCGAAAACTGCACGGCCGCATGGCCCGGTTCGGCCGTTGGCTGGGGGCCGCCTGCCTGCTGCTAACCAGCCCGGCAGCCTTTGCCCAGCTGAGCGGCACCTACACCATCAACAGTGCCCAGCCCACGGGCGGGACCAACTACGCCAGCTTTACGGCGGCGGCGGCGGCGCTCAATGGCTCGGGCGTGAGTGGCCCGGTGACCTTTAACGTGAGCGGCGGCCCTTACACGGAGCAGCTGACGCTGAACGCGGTGACGGGTACTAGCGCCACCAACCGCGTGACGTTCAACGGCAACGGGCGCACCATCCGCTTCGGGGCCAGCGTGACGGGCGAGCGGGCCGTCATTGCCCTGAACGGCACCGACTACGTCACCATCGATAGCCTGAACGTGGACGCCACCAACGGCGGCACGCCCGGCACCTACGGCTGGGGCGTATTCCTGACCAACCAGGCCGACAACAACATTGTGCGCCGCTGCGTGGTGACGGCGGTGGACAACGCCACTACCACCAACTTCGCCGGCATTGTGGTGAGCGGCAGCGCCACGGGTGCCACCACGGCCGGCAACTCGGCCAACAACCTGCTGCTGGAAGGCAACACCGTGAGCGGCGGCTACTACGGCATCACCCTCACGGGCACCAGCAGCACTACGCGGGGCACCGGCAACGTGCTGCGCAACAACACGGTGCGCGACTTCTACCTCTACGGCCTGTACTGCTCGTACCAGCAGGGGGCGCAGTACGTGGGCAACGACGTGCACCGGATGAACCGCACGGCGGTGAGCACCTTCTACGGCATGTATATCTACTACAACCTGAACAGCGTGGTGCAGGGCAACCGCATTCACAACCCCTTCACGGGGGCGGGCGGGTCGACCTCGGCCATGTACGGCATCTACTATTACTACTCCGATGGCACGGCGGCCGCGCCGGCGCTGGTGGCCAACAACCTGGTTTACAACATTGACGGCACCGGTACTACCTACGGCATCTACCACTACTACTCCGACTACGTGGATTACTTCCACAACACGGTGACGCTGGACAATGCGGCCATGGGCACGACGGTGCGGGGCCTCTACCAGTACATGGCCGTGAACGCCACGCTGCGCAACAACATTTTCGCGGTGACGCAGCCGGCCAGCACGTCGGCCCATGCGCTGTACGTGTACCAGTCGGGCACGGCCGCGCCCACCCTGGTTTCGAACCACAACAACCTGTACGTGGGCTCGGGCAGCAATGCCTACGTGGCTTACTACGGCACCAGCAGCACGGCTACTACCGGCAGCGCGGCCACGCTCACGGCCTGGCAGGCTTCGAACAGCAACCTGTTCGACCAGAACTCGCAGTCGGCCAACCCGTACTTCCTGAACGCCGCGGCTGGCAACCTGACGCCCAGCGCCGCCGCCCTCGACGGGGCCGGCTCGGCAGTTACGCTGACGCGGGTGCCGCGCGATTTCAACAACGTGCTGCGCACCAGCCCGCCCGATATCGGGGCGGTTGAGTTTACGCCGGCGGCGAATGATGTGGCGCTGCGCCGCATCGTGTCGCCGATGTCGCCCATTGCGGCGGCCACGTTTCCCGTCACGGTGAGCATTCGCAACAACGGCGGCACGGCCCTGACTTCCGTCACGCTGGCCTACACGCTGAACGCCGGCACGGCCGTAACTCAGGCTTTCACGGGCCTGAACGTGGCCTCCGGCGATACCGCCCAGCTCACCTTTACGACCCGCGCGGCCTTCGCCAGCGGCTGCACCACGCTGCGCGTGACGGGCAGCCTGCCCAACGGCGGTGCCGATGCCAACGCCAGCAACAACACGGTGGAAAGCACGCTGTGCACGGCCATGGCGGGCACGTTCACCATCAACAACCAGCAGCCTACGGGCGGCACCAACTTTGCCAGCTTCACGGCGGCGGCGGCGGCCCTCAGCCAGGGCGGCGTGGCCGGACCGGTGACGTTCAACGTATCGAACGGCCCCTACACCGAGCAAATCAGCCTGAGCCCGCTCACGGGCAGCAGCGCCACCAACCGCGTGACGTTTAACGGCAACGGGCGCACCATTCAGTTCGGTTCGAACACCACGGGCCAGCGGGCGGTGATTGCCCTGAACGGGGCCGACTACATCACCATCGACAGCCTGAAGATTGACGCCACCAACGGCGGCAGCCCCGGCACCTACGGCTGGGGCGTGCTGCTGACCGGCGGGGCCGATAACAACATCATCCGGCGCTGCGTGGTGACGAGCTCGGAAACTTCGACCAGCTCCAACTTCGCCGGCATTGTGGCCAGCGGCAGCGCTACCAGCGCCACCACCAGCGGCAACTCGGCCAACAGCCTGCTGCTGGAAGGCAACACCGTCATCGGCGGCTACTACGGCATCACGCTGATGGGCACCAGCACCACCGTGCGGGGCACCGGCAACGTGGTGCGCAACAACACCGTGCGCGACTTCTACTACTACGGCGTGTACGGCTACTACCAGACCGGGGCGCAGTACGTGGGCAACGACGTGAACCGCGCCACGCGGGGCGGCGGCACCTTCTACGGCATGTACCTGTACTACAACGGCGGGGTGCGCGTGGAAGCCAACCGCATTCACGACCCGTTCATTACGCCCACGGCCTCCACGTTCTACGGCCTGTACCTGAGCTATGGCGACGGCACGGCCGCCGCGCACAGCCTGGTTATCAACAATGCCATTTACAGCGTGGCCGGAGCATCAACGGTGTACGGGGTGTACCACTACTACTCCGACTACGTGGATTACTTCCACAACACGATTTCGCTGGACAATGCCACCACCGGCACCAGCGTCCGGGCGTTCTACCAGTACATGTCGGAAAACACTACCCTGCGCAACAACATCTTCTCCGTGACGCAGCCGGGCACGGCCTCCTACGCCATCTACGTGTACCAGACGGCGGCCACGGCGCTCACGCTCTCCTCGAACTACAACGACCTGTACGTGGGCACGGGCAGCACGGCCTTCATCGGCTACTTCGGCACCAGCAGCACGGCTACTTCGGGCGGGGCGGCCACCCTCGCGGCCTGGCAGGCACTGAACAGCAACGCGTATGACGCCAACTCGCTGTCGCTCGACCCGCGCTTCCGCTCGGTTACCGACGTGCGCCCCACCAACGTGGGCCTGAACAACACCGGCACCCCCACCACCATCGTGACCGTGCCCCGCGACCTGGCCGGCGTGCTGCGCACCAGCCCGCCCGACATGGGCGCGTATGAGTTTACCCCGACCCAGAACGACGTGCAGGTGGTGAGCATCGACGGCCCGGCCACCACGGCCACGCCGGGCGTGAACCCGGTCATCGTGACCATCCGCAACGGCGGCACGGTGTCGCTCACCAGCGTGACGCTGAGCTACGCCCTGAACGGCGGCACGCCCGTTACGCAGGCTTTCAATGGCCTGACGCTGGCGGCCGGGGCTTCGCAGCAGTTCACTTTCGGGCAGGGCGTGGCAGTGCCCAGCGGCACCAACACCCTGACCGTGACGGCCAGCCTGCCCAACGGCCAGGCCGACGGCAACCCGAGCGACAACACCCTGACCACCACCTTCACGCAGCCCACGCCCGACAACGACGAGCCCTGCACGGCCGTGGCTCTGGGCAACGGCCCGACGACCGGCTCGAACAGCGGCGCCAGCACCACGGTGCAGCCCACCATCATCACGCCGGCCTGCTCGCCGGCCAACTTACCGAAAGACGTGTGGTTCACCTTCACGCCCAGCGGTACCAGCACCACTCTCACCCTGACCGGCGCTGCCGCCGGCATGGTGCGCGTGTTTACGGCCGTGACCTGCGCCAACGGGCCGTTTACGCAGGTGTTCTGCGCCGGCAGCGGGACCAGCAACACCAGCGTGGGCACCGTGACCGTGGCTGGCCTGACGGCTGGCCAGCGCTACTACGTGGCCGTGAGCGGCTACGGCAGCTCCGATACGGGCGGGCAGTTCACCATCAGCGCTACCGGCCTGGTGCTGGGCACCAAAGCCCAGACCAACAGCGCGGCCCTCACCGTGTTCCCGAACCCGAGCAACACCGGCAGCCTCATGCTGCAGGTGGCCCGCCCGCTGGGCACCGGTACCGTGGAGCTGCTCAATGCCCTGGGCCAGGTGGTGCAGCGCCAGCCGCTGGCTGCCGGCGAGCAAACCATCGGCACGACGGGCCTGGCCGCCGGCCTCTACACGCTGCGCGTGCAGGGCGGTGGCGAGGTGCTGACCCGCAAGGTGGTGCTCCAGTAAGCCTTTCCAAATCTGTCTTTCTGAGCTATTCTTTCAAACTGGAGCAGCCCCGGCCATTCGGCCGGGGCTGCTTTTTTTGGCGCCCACCGGGTTCAGGAAGCGTGTCGCCTCTGAGCATTTCGTGAACGTCACATAGTTGAAGCTTCGCAGAAAGTCGGTCTTTTTGCATAGCTGTCATCCTGAGCGCAGCGAAGGACCTTATGCTGTCTGAGCAGTTCTTGTTCTGGCGTGAGAATGTTCTCTCCCACGGCTTTGGGAGAGGCCATAAGCCGGGCGGCGCGTTGTGGTGGCTCGCGGCCCGGGGCACAACGTGGCGGGCCGCTGGGAGCGGCAGCAGGGAAGCATGAGGGTACAGGTAGAAGCGGGCAGAGGCCGCGAAAAGGTGCGTCGGGTCGATTTTTCAAGGGTTGGAAAGCTGGTAAAATCGGCCGGTTTGGCCGCGTCGACTGCCGCAATCGTTGCCGCTGCGCAGAACAGTGCAGGAGGGTGCCGGAAAACCGGGCGGGTAAGTTCGTATTCAAACCATTTCCCATCCCGTAATATGCTCAAAACCTACTTACTAGCCCTGCTGCTGGCCCTGAGCTTTGGCCCGGCATTTTCCGCGAAATACTACGTGGCCCCCACGGGCAGCGACACCAACAGCGGCACGATTACCGCGCCCTTCCTGACCATTCAGCGGGGCCAGACGGCGGTATCGGCCGGCGACACGGTGTGGGTGCGCGGCGGCACCTACCTGATGCAGAACGCGCAGATAGCGGGCTACGCCAGCCCGTATGCCTACGTCACGCTGCTGAACAAAAGCGGCTCGGCCGCGGCCGGGCGCATCAACTACTGGGCCTACCCCGGCGAGCGGCCGGTGTTCAACTACGCCAACGTGGACCCCAACGTGACCAACGCCGGGGCCCCGTTTGCCGGGCCCTACCGCCTCAGCGCGTTTGAGGTGACGGGCGGGTACATCCACATCCGGGGGCTGGAAGTGGTGGGCGTGCGGGTGCCGCTGGTGGGCACCGGCACCAACACGCTGTCCATCTGCTTCTCGCAGAGCGGAGCGACCGGCAACAACATCTTCGAGCGCCTGAGCATGCACGACGGGCAGGCCATTGGCTTCTACCTGACCCGCGGCGGCAATACCCTGGTGCTGAACTGCGATGCCTACCGCAACAACGACAACGTGAACACGGCCAACACCACCGGCACCGCCAACGGCGGCAACGTGGACGGCTTCGGCTGCCACCCCAACAATGCGAACTACACCAACAACGTGTTTCGCGGCTGCCGCGCCTGGCAAAACAGCGACGACGGCTACGACTGCATCTCGGCCTTCACGGCCACCACGTTTGAGAACTGCTGGGCGTTCTACAACGGCTATACCCAGAACTTCGGGACCCGCGGCGATGGCAACGGCTTCAAGGCGGGCGGCTACGGCAGCACGGCTCTGACCGGGATTCCGGCCACGGTGCCCGGCAATACCGTCCGGTTTTGCATGTCGGTGCGCAACCGCTCGAACGGCTTCTACTCCAACCACCACCTGGAGGGCAGCACCTGGCTCAACAACACGGCCTACCAGAACGCCGTGAACTACGACATGCTGAACCGCCGGGGCCGGACCACGGCCGACTACCTCGTGGACGTGCCCGGCTACCACCACACGCTGCGCAACAACATCAGCCTGCTGCCCCGCTCCACCAACGCCGCCACCCGCGACCTCAACAACTACGACGCCACGCCCGGGGCCAACACCACCGACCACAACACCTTTCTGAACCCCGCCGTGACGGTGGACCCCAGCGACTTCGTGAGCCTCGACACCACCCTGCTGCGGGCGCCGCGCCAGGCCGACGGCAGCCTGCCCGTCATCCAGACCCTGCGCCTGGCTCCCGGCAGCGACCTGATTGATGCCGGCATCGACGTGGGCTTTCCCTACAGCGGCGCCGCGCCCGACCTGGGGGCGTTTGAGTTTGCCACCCTCTGGACCGGCGCGGTGAGCACCGATTGGTTTGATGCCGCCAACTGGACCGGCGGCGTGCCCACCGCCACCACCGATGCCCTCATTCCCACCAACGCCGGCAGCCGCTACCCGCTGCTGAGCACCGGCACGGCCACGGCCCGCACCCTCACCATCAACGCCGAAACGACTTTCAGCCAAAGCGGCGGCACGCTTAGCCTCACGGGCAACCTGATGAACAACGGCAGCTACGCGGCTACCGGCGGCACGCTGGCGACCAGCGGCGCCACCAGCCAGCTGCTGGGCGGCAGCGGCGGGCTCACGCTTCAGAGCCTGACCGTGGGGCCGGCCGGGGCCACGCTGGGCAGCGCCGCCCGCTTCCGGGGCGTGCTCACGCTGCTCGGCAACCTCAGCACCAACGGCCAGCCGTTGACGCTGCTTTCCAGCGTGAGCAACGGCGTGGCCACCGACGGGCTGGTGGTGAACAGCGGCGGCGCAGTGCTGGGCACGGCCACCGTGCAGCGCGCCATCGACCCGGGCCAGAACGCCGGGATGGGCTACCGCCAGTATGCCGCGCCGGTGGGCAACACCACGGTGGCCGACCTGGCTACCGCGGGCTTTGCGCCCGTCGTGAATCCGGCTTACAACAGCTCGGCCACGCCCAATCTGCTAGCGTCCTTCCCCACGGTATATGGCTACGACGACAGCCGCCTGGGCCTCGCCAACAACCTGAGCAGCTTCGATAAAGGCTGGTTTTCGCCCGCCGCGCTGAGCGATGCGCTGGCCGTGGGCCGGGGCTACACCGTCAACATCGGGGCCGGCGAGCTGGTTGATTTTCAGGGCACGCTCACCGATGGCGACCAGCAGCTCACCCTGCTCAGCAGCCGCGCCAGCTACCCCGATGGCGGCTGGCAGCTGCTCGGCAACCCGTACCCGGCCCCGCTCGACTACTCGCTGGTGGCGCCCGCCGACCGCCCGGGCCTGGAAGCGGCCATCTACGTGTTTGGCAGCAGCAGCCAGTACGCGGGGCAGTACCGCAGCTACGTCAACGGCATCGGCAACCCGGTGCTGCCGCTGGGGCAGGCGTTTTTTGCCCGCGTGGCGGCCGGCCAGAGCTCGGCCAGCCTCACCTTCCGCAACAGCCAGCGCTTGGCTGTGCCCGCCAGCACCACCTTCCAGCGCACCACCGACGTGCGCCCGCTGGTGCAGCTCACCCTGCAGGGCGCGGGCCGGCCGCTGGTGGACGAGGCCACGGTGTACTTCGAAAGCGGTGCTGCCGCGGGTTTCGATGCGGCCTACGATGCGGAAAAGCTGCCCAATCCCACGGGCCTCAACCTTGCCACCAGCACGGCGGGCCACCGGCTCAGCATCGACGGCCAGCCGGCTCTGAGCCAAGGCCGGCGCACCGTGCCGCTGGCCGTGGGCGTGCCCCAGGCCGGTAGCTACACCCTCGCCGCCAGCCAGCTGCTGAACCTGAGCGCCACCGCCGTGTACCTGCACGACGTGCAGCTCGGCACCCTCACCGACCTGGCCCAGCAGCCCAGCTACCCGTTCACGGTAGCCAACGCCGCTGCGCTCAACACCACGCGCTTCGAGCTGGTGTTTGCGGCGCGGTCGGCGCTGGCGGTTGCGTCGGCGGCGCTGGCGCAGCAGGTGGCCGTGTACCCCAACCCGGCGCGGCATCAGGTCGCCATCGAGCTGCCACTCAGCCTGAGCCGCCAGCCGGTCGTGGTGGCCCTGGTCGATGCGCTGGGCCGGGTGGTGCGCCAGCAGGTGCTGCCCGCCGGCCTGGCGGCCCACGCGCTGGCCCTGCCCGGCGTGGTGCCCGGCCTCTACTCCCTGCGCCTGAGTACGGAAGCCGGAATGGTTGTTAAGAAGCTGGTGGTGGAATAACAGCGGCAGCTGTTCAGAAAGCCCCGTCGCCAACCCGGCGGCGGGGCTTTTTGCCATGGAAGCTCCCCAGAAGTCCGGCGGGCGGGCCTGGGCTGGCAGGCAAAACAGCATTCCTGCCCGTCATAACCTTTTCCTAACCTCGGGGGTAAGCAAAACCCCGTTAGCTTCGCCGTTATGAAAACCCTTTATCTCCTTCGCCACGCCAAATCCAGCTGGAGCTTCGACGAGCTCAGCGACCAGGAGCGCCCGCTCAACGACCGGGGCCGCGACGATGCCCCCGCCATGGGCCAGGCCCTGGCCAAGCGCCGCATCTGCCCAGACCTCATCGTGAGCTCGCCGGCCGTGCGCGCCATGAGCACGGCCGTGCTGGTGGCCCGCGAAATGCAGTACCCGCACGATAAAATCTCGGTCGAGTCCGGCATCTACGGCGCCGATACGGACGACCTGCTCACCATCATCAAGGACCTGCCCGACTCGGCCGACTCGGTGCTGCTGGTGGGCCACAACCCCACCATCACCGAAACGGCCAACGCGCTGTCGCCGTCCAGCATCAACGAGATGCCCACGGCGGCCGTGGTCTGCCTGCGCTTCGAGTGCGAGAAGTGGGAAGAAGTGAGCAAGGCGAACGCCGAGTTCTACTTCTACGACTACCCGCGCAATGTCAATTAATAATTATGAGTTTTGAATTATGAATTGATGAGCTGGAGGGTTTCGCGAAGTTTGCGTACAAGGCCTTTACTCCGCTGCAGCACTCGCGAAGCGCTTGGATGATATGGCTGACAAGCAATATCAGCGCCCATTCATAATTCATAATTCAAAACTCATCACTCTCTTGAAGACCCTCTCCCGCGACCTGAGCTGGCTGCGTTTCAACGCCCGCGTGCTGCAAGAAGCCCAGAGCGATACCGTGCCGCTGCTGGAGCGCCTCAAGTTCCTGGCCATTTTCAGCAGCAACCTCGACGAGTTTTTCAAGGTGCGGGTGGCCACGCTGCGGCGGCTGGTGAAGCTCAAAAAGAAAACCCGCGCCAAGCTCGGCGAAAGCCCCAAGCGCCTGCTGAAGGAAGTGCTGGCCGAGGTAGCCCGCCAGCAGGAAGAATTTGGCCAGACCTTTCGCGAGCAGCTGCTGCCCGCCCTCAACGCGCAGCACATCCACCTGCTGAGCGAGGCCGAGTTGACGGACAAACAGCGCGAGTGGACGGCCCGGTACTTCCGCGACAAGGTGCAGAACCTGCTCTCGCCCGTGGTGCTCGATGAGACGCTGCACCACCTGTTTCTGAAGGACCAGACCGTGTACCTCACCTTCTTCCTCACCCAGCCCAGAGCCCAGAAGCCCAAATTGGAAGCTGAGCGCGTGATGGTGATGGAGCTGCCCACCAAGCGCCACGGCGGCCGCTTCGTGCGCCTGCCCGACGAGGGCGACGAGCGCTACGTGCTGTTTCTGGACGATGTCATTCGGGTGGGGGCGGCCGAGCTGTTTCCGGCTTACCAGCAGGTCGCGGTCAACGCCATCAAGCTCTCGCGCGATGCCGAGCTGGACATCGAGGAAGAGGTGTCGGGCGACCTGATGGAGAAAATCCGCAGCAGCCTGGCCAAGCGCGCCACTGGCTTCCCCGCCCGCCTGCTCTTCGACCCCGAGATGCCGAAGGAAGTGCTGCGCGCCATCAAGCAAAAAACCGGCATCACTGACGAAGAGCTGGTGGAAGGCAGCCGCTACCACAACTTCCGCGACTTCTTCGGCTTCCCCGCGTTCGACGAACCCGCGTTTCACTACCCCGAGCGGCCCGCGCTGCCGCACCCCACGCTGCCGCGCTCGGGCAGCCTGCTGGCGGCCATCGGCGCGCGCGACCACCTGCTGCACCTGCCGTACCAAAGCTTCGACTACGTGACGCGCCTGCTGCGCGAAGCCGCCACCGATGCCCGCGTGTCCAGCATCAGCATCACCCTCTACCGCGTGGCCAGCAAAAGCGCCGTGGTAAAAAACCTCATCAAAGCCGCCAGGCACGGCAAGCAGGTGACGGTGGTGATGGAGCTGAAGGCGCGCTTCGACGAGGAATCCAACCTCTTCTGGGCCGACAAGCTGAAGCGGGCCGGCGCCCACGTCATCTTCACGCCGCCCGAGCTGAAGGTGCACAGCAAGCTGCTGCTCATTGCCCGCCGCGAGGCCGACGAAACCACCCGCCAGTACGCCTACTTCAGCACCGGCAACTTCAACGAAAGCACCGCCGACCTCTACACCGACCACGGCCTCTTCACCGCCAACCCGGAGCTGACCCACGAGGCCGCCGCCGTGTTTGGCTACCTGCGCGACCAAAGCGTGGTGCCCGAGCTGAAGCAGCTGCTGGTGGCGCCCTTCGGCCTGCGCCCCGGCCTCAACGAGCTGATTGACTACGAAATCAAGCAGGCAAAAAAAGGCAAGGACGCCTACATCATTCTCAAGGTGAACGCCGTGGAGGACGAGCCCATGATTTGCAAGCTCTACGACGCCAGCCGGGCCGGCGTGCGCGTCGAGCTCATCGTGCGCGGCATTGGCCGCCTGGTGCCGGGCGAGGCGGGCCTGAGCGACAACATCCACCAGCGCGGCATCGTGGACCGCTTTCTGGAGCACAGCCGGGTGTACGTTTTCGGGCACGGCGGCCAGGAGAAAGTCTACGTTTCCTCCGCCGACTGGATGACGCGCAACCTCGACCGCCGCGTGGAAGTCGCCTTCCCTATTCTCGACGAGAGCCTGCGCGCCGAGGTGCGCCAGCTGCTCGATTTCCAGCGCCAGGACAACGTGAAGGCCCGCGATTTTGCGAATGCCTTTATTCCCGCCGCGGAAGGCGAAAAGCCCCTGCAGGCCCAGGAAGCCACCTACAAGTGGCTGAAGGGCGTGAAGCGGCGCGCACAAGCGCACGCGAAGAGCAAGATGAAATAAGAGCGTCATGCCGAGCGCAGCCGGGGCATGACGTCCTTATTGCTCGAAAGCTCTACTTGCGGCTGCGCTCGGCCTTCTGCAGCAGCTTTTTAGGCGGCACGATAAACAAATCCAGGCTGGCGTAGGGCACGCCGCCCAGCTGGCTGTCGATGATGCGGTCGCGGGTGCTGTTGGTGCGGTCGAAGGCGTTGAGCTGGTAGTTGTAACGGTAGCCGGCCTCGATGCCCGTCCAGAGAAAGGACAGCAGCTCCTGCTCGTAGCGCAGGCGGAATTTCAGGTCAATCTGGCGCAGCTCCAGCGAGCGCACCGTGGGGTTGTTGGGCGCGGCAAAGGGCGTGCGCAGCTTCAGGTTGTAGTTGTTGCTGGCCACCTCGTAGCCGGCAAACAGCAAGGACGAGGACGACAGGTTGCGCCGCACCAGCACGCGCGCCGGAAACAGCGCCTCCACGCCCCAACGCGGGTTGAAGCTGCGGTTGTACACCAGTACCGGGTAGATGCTCTGGCGGCCCAGCGTGTAGCCCAGCTGCACGCCCAGGCCCCAGGCAAACGTGGGGCTGCGCTTCCAGCCGTAGATAAATTCGGACGTGACCTTCAGGTAGTCGCTCACGTTCAGCTCATTCGAATTGTAGTCGCCGTTCAGCTCGGTTTTGGTGCGGAAGATGTACCAGTGCACCGCATCAACCGGCCGAATCACAGCCAGCTGCGCCCCGATGATGCTCAGGCCCTTATTCTCGATGTTGCTGTAGAGGCCGTACTGGTCGGTGGTGGCGGGCGTGCTGAACTGGAACTCCTGCCGGTCGTAGTTCAGGCCCAGAATGAGCTTGAGGTGCGGGTGGTTGAGCAGCGGCGCGTAGGCCTTGATGACGAGGTTGGCGTTTTTGCTCACCTCGGTGCGGTAGTCGGGCACGCCGGCGTTCACGGCCGTACTCTTCAGGCTGAAATTGCCCGGGATTCGCTCGTATTTCACAATCAGGCCCTTGCTGGGACCCATGCCCACCACCTGCGAGTTGGCAAACGTCTGGCGGTCGGTGCTGCCCAGGCCGGCCGTGTCGAGCGGGGCGGGCGGCGGGTACACGGGAATGTCCTGCGCGGCTGCTCCCAGGCCCATGCTCAGGAGCAATGCCGGCAGCCCGAAGCGGAGTAAGTTGATTGAACGCATAAGCAAAAAGGCCGTGCCTGAATAAGCACGGCCTTCGCCCTTACGCAATTCTTCATTCAACGTTCACGGCCTGTGCCCGGCCGTAATCATTTGGTAATGGCCGACCGGCTACTCGGTGGCCCAGGCGTTGGACTGGTACGGGTAGCGCTGCTGGTGCAGGGCCGCCACGCGCTTGCCGATGAGTTCGCGCAGCTCGTCCAGGTTGGTGCGCTCCTGCGCCGAGATGAACACCACCGGGTCGTGCAGCTTGGCCATGTAGGTGGCCTGCAGCTGCGCCAGCGGCGGGCGCGGGGCGGTGCCGTCGTCCTCGGCCTCCAGCACTTCGCCGAAGGGGTCCTGCTCCGCATCGTCGGGCTTGTACTGGTCTATCTTGTTGAATACCAATAGCACCGGCTTGTCGGCCGCGCCAATGTCGGCCAGCGTGTCGTTCACCACCTGAATCTGCTCCTCGAAGCCAGGGTGCGAGATGTCCACGACGTGCAGCAGCAAATCGGCCTCCCGAATTTCGTCGAGCGTGCTCTTGAAGCTCTCAATCAGCTTGGTGGGCAGCTTGCGGATGAACCCAACCGTGTCCGACAGCAGAAACGGGGTGTTGTCCAGCACCACTTTGCGCGTAGTCGCGTCCACGGTGGCAAAAAGCTTGTTTTCGGCAAAGACTTCGGCCTTGCCCAGCACGTTCATCAGCGTGCTTTTGCCCACGTTGGTGTAGCCCACCAGCGCCACCCGGATGGTGCCGCCCCGCGCCTTGCGCTGGGTGTGGCTCTGCTTGTCCAGGTCTTCGAGCTTTTCTTTCAGGAAGGCAATCCGGTCGCGCACGATGCGGCGGTCGGTTTCAATTTCCGTTTCGCCCGGCCCTTTCATGCCCACGCCGCCGCGCTGCTTGTCCAGGTGAGTCCAGAGGCCGGTGAGGCGGGGCAGCAGGTACTGGTACTGCGCCAGCTCTACCTGCGTGCGCGAGGTGGCCGACTTGGCCCGCAGCGCGAAAATATCGAGGATGAGCAGCGAGCGGTCCACAATTTTCACCAGCAGCTCGGCCTCCAGGTTGCGCAGCTGCGACGGCGACAGGTCGTCGTCGAACACCACCATGCTGGTGCCCTCGTGCTGCACGTAGGCCTTTATTTCGGCCAGCTTGCCCTCGCCCACGTAGGTCCGGATGTCGGGCTTTTCGAGGCGCTGCACGAAGCGCTTGGTGGCGGTGGCGCCGGCCGTTTCAATCAGAAAGGCCAGCTCGTCGAGGTATTCGGTGGTCTGGGCTTCGGACTGCCGGCGCGGGGGCACCGACACCAGCACGGCGGTTTCCTGCTCTTTGGCGGTTTCGTAGGTGCCGTTGTCGGCGGCTTTCAAAAGAATGCGGCCGGCCCGGCCTTTCACGCCATCGACGGCGCCGACGTGGCGGGTGCTGTTGCCGGGCTTGCGGCCGCCGGATTGGGTTGTTGCCATGAGTATTGAAATCAGAGTAGGGTGCGGGGCTTGCCCCCGCCCGTCGTTGAACAAATAAAGGGTACGTTGCAAACCCAACGGAGGTCGTGCAACGACGGGCGGGGGCAAGCCCCGCACCCTACTTCAGTGTAAGCGAATAGGCCACCACCTGCTGCACCTGCGCCGGGGTGAGCACCTTTTCGAAGGCCGGCATCTTGCCCATGCCCTTCGTAACCATATAGGTGCGTCCGAAAGCGTTGAGGTTGCTTTTGGTGAGGTCGTGCGCGCCGTTGAGGCCGGCTTTGCCGTTGGCCCCGTGGCAGCGGGCGCAGTTTTTCTGAAAAAGGGCCTGGCCCGGCAGCTGCGGCGGCCCGGCCAGGGCCAGCTGCGGCAGCAGGAGCAAAAGCGCCGAAAATCGAAGGTTCATGGCTGAGATAACACGCAAAGAGCCCACAAAGTACCGGAATAATGAGGAAATGAGGGCAAGCGGGCACGGGGGCAGGAGGGGGCCTGGCCGGTAAGCGGGCCGACATAACGCCGTAGGCCCGACCTTTGCCAGCCCATGCCCTCCTACCCCCATACCCTCTTACCCTCTTACCCTAAATTACCCGTGCGCGTCGCCCTCGTCATCAATACCAGCTGGAACATTTGGAATTTTCGCGCCAGCCTCGTGCGCGCCTTGCAGGCGGCCGGCCACGAAGTGCTGGCCATTGCCCCGCCCGACGACTACTCGGCGCGCCTCGAAACCGAGCTGGGCTGCCGCTTCGTGCCTATCCTGATGGAAAACAAGGGCACCAACCCGGTGAAAGACGCTGCCCTCACGCGCCGCTTCTACCAGATTTACCGGCGCGAGCGGCCCGACGTAGTGCTCCACTACACCATCAAGCCCAACATCTACGGCAGCATCGCGGCCAGGCTGGCCGGCATCCCCAGCATCAACAACGTGAGCGGGCTGGGCACGGTGTTCATCATCAGAAACTTCGTGAGCAAGGTGGCGCTGGGCCTCTACCGCTTCGCCTTCCGCTTCCCGGCCAAAATATTCTTTCAGAACGGCGACGACCGCCAGCTGTTCCTCGACAACGGCCTCGTGCGCCCCGAAATCACCGACCTGCTGCCCGGCTCCGGCGTCGACACCCGCAGGTTCCGGCCCGCCGGCCAGTTCACGCGCCAGATTCCGTTCGTGTTTCTGATGGTGGCGCGGGTGCTCTATGAGAAGGGCGTGGTCGAATATTTTGAAGCCGCCAAAATCATCCGCTCGGTGCTGCCCGGCACGCGCATCCAGCTGCTCGGCGGCCTCGACGAGGCCGGCGGTGTGGGCGTGCCCCGCGCCACGTTCGAGGAGTGGCTGAAAGCCGGCGACATCGAGTACCTGGGCCGTTCCGACGATGTGGCCGCCCACCTGCACCGCGCCGACTGCGTGGTGCTGCCCAGCTACCGCGAAGGCACGCCCAAAACCCTGCTCGAAGCCGCCGCCGTGGGCAAACCCATCGTGACCACCGACGTGCCCGGCTGCCGCGAAACCGTGGTCGACGGCCTCAACGGCTACCTCTGCCAGGTGCGCAGCGGCGAGGATTTGGCGGCCAAGATGCTCAAAGTGCTTCAGCTTCCCGAAGCCGAGTTGGAAGCCATGGGCCGTGCCAGCCGCCACCTCGCCGAAACCAAGTTCGACGAGCGGCTGGTGCTGGAGAAGTACCTGGCCGCCGTAGCCGCCGTGCAGCGCCGGTAGTGGGCTGAAAACAAAGGACTAAAAAAAGCCGTCGCGCTGAGCGCAGCCGAAGCATGACGGCTTTCGATAAAAGCCTACACCCGCACCCGGCTGGCCACCGCCGACACGCACAGCCCCATAAAGGCCACAAACGCGAACGAAACCCGCAGGCTGGTGATGCCGGCCACCATGCCAATCACCGGCGGCCCCAGCAGAAAGCCGAAGAACCCGATAGTCGATACCGACGCCAGCGCCATGCCTGCCGACATGTGCGTGGACTTGCCCGCCGCACTATACACCAGCGGCACCACCGCCGACGTGCCAAAGCCCACCAGCAGAAAGCCCAGCAGCGCCGTGGGCAGCTCGGGCAGCAGCACCGCAATGGTCAGGCCCGTGGCCGTGAGCAGGCCGGAGAGCTGAATCACGCGCTTCGGTCCGATGCGGTGCGCCAGCCAGTCGGCCCCGAAGCGGCCCAGCGCCATGGTGCTCATGAAAGCCGTGTAGCCCGCGCCCACCCAGGCTTTATCGGCCAGAATAACTTTCTTGAAATACACCCCGCTCCAGTCAAACATGGCTCCCTCGCACATCATGGCGCAGAAGGCGATGATGCCCAGGCCCAGCAGGCCTTTGTCGGGCTTCACGAAAATGGGCTGGTCGGGGTCGGAGCCGCTGTCTTCGCGCACGGTGTAGCCGGCCGCCACCGCCAGGCCCGCCAGAATAAAGAGCGCAATAAAAATAAAATGCAGCCCCGGCACCACGGCGTGGCCAATCATGAACGAGCCCACGGCCGCCGCCACAAAGCCTGCCAGGCTCCACAGCCCGTGAAAGGAGGCCATGATGGGCTTGTGCTGGTACAGCCGCTCCACGCCCACCGCCTGCGTATTCACCGAAATATTGGTCAGGTTGCCGCCCACGCCAAACAGCACCAGGCAGGGCAGCAGCTGGTAGAGGCTGCTGGCCCAGCCCAAGCCCACGAGCGCCGTGGCGTAGAACGCCACCCCATACAGCACCACCTTGCGGCTGCCCTCCCTGGCCACCAGCCAGCCGGCCAGCGGCAGCGTCAGCAGCTGGCCCACCGGAATGGCGAGCAGCACGCCGCCCAGCCCTGCTTCCGAAATGCCCATGCGCTGCTGAATGCTCGGAATGCGCGAAGCCCAGGTAGCAAAGCACAGCCCCAGCAGAAAAAACAAGACGCCCACCGCAACGCGGTGCGCTTTGCGGGAAATGAACGGGGACGAGGAAGCCAGTGAACTCATAGGGGGCAAGCGCTTTTCTGCGTGCTTTCCCAGCCCCAAAGCAGGCCCGGGTTGCGGCAAAAGTAAGGCGTTGCAACAGCCGGCTACCCGCAGAAGTTGCCTCAGATTTTAAATTTCAGCGAGGATTCCAGCAAACGTTTCCAACGGTTTCTGAAGTTGAAAAGCCGCTTTACGATGGTCGTAAAGCGGCTTTTCGCTGGCTGAATCAGGGCCGGCACTACGCCGCCATATCCAGCCGAATCTGGGCCACCACATCGTGCAGCAGCAGCCGGATGGAATCGACCAGCGGCTTCAGGCCTGCCGCTTCGAAAGGCCCCTGCCACTGGTCCAGGGCCTCTACCGGAGGCAGCAGGTTCAGGGCGTGCAGGTGCACCAGGTTGGGCTTGAGCGTATGAGCCGTCGTTTTCAGAATGGTGATATTTTCCTCCTGCATGCCCATGGCCAGGCTTTTCATGGCTTCCTCGCAGCTCTCCACGAAGGTTTCCAGCATAAAGGACACAAACTCCAGGTCGCCCTGCCCGGCCTGCAGCAGGTCTTCCACGGCGTAAAGCTTCACGGCAGGCGCTTCAGCGGGCTCGGCGGGAGGCTGAAGAAGGTCGGACGCCGATTCCGGCTCGGGCTCCAGCGCAGGCAGCGGCATGGTGATGGTCCAGTCGCCCACCACGCGCAGCAGCTCTTCTTCCTTGAAGGGCTTGGCGAGGTAGCCGTTCATGCCCGCCGACAGGCATTTTTCGCGCTCGCCTTTCACGGCATTGGCCGTGAGCGCCACAATGGGCGTGGACAGGCCCAGCTGCTGGCGCAGCAGCGCCGTGGCCGCGTAGCCGTCCATCACCGGCATCTGAATGTCCATCAGAATCAGGTCGAAGCGCGTGTGCTGAGCCAGCTCCACGGCCATGGCCCCGTGCTCGGCTTCGGTCACCTGCACCTGGGCGTGGCTAAGGAAGGTTTTGGCAATCTGACGGTTGAAGCGGTTGTCCTCCACCAGCAGCACCTGCTTGTCGCGCAGGAACTGGCGGGCCGGGCTGTCGGCCGGCAGCAGCACCTTGGGGGCCAGGTCCTCGGTCTTGCCCACGGGCAGGCTCAGGGCAAACTGCATCACGGTGCCCTTGTTCAGGGTGCTGTCGAGCTGAATGTCGCTGCCCATCAGCTTCAGCAGGTTGCGCGTGATGCTCAGGCCCAGGCCCGTGCCGCCAAACTTACGCGTTACCGACGAGTCATGCTGGCTGAACTCGTTGAAGATGTGCTTCACAAACTCCGGCTCGATGCCAATGCCGGTATCGGCCACCCGGAACATCACCTTGCCGGTGCCGCCGTCGGCCTCGGGCACAAAATCGCAGGTAATGGCCACGTAGCCCGAATCGGTGAACTTGATGGAGTTGCCGGCCAGGTTCAGCAGCACCTGCCGGATGCGGTAGGGGTCGCCGAGCAGCACGCGGGGCACGCCCGGGGCCACGCGGGTGAGCAGGCGCAGGCCCTTTTCCTCGGCTTTGTAATGCAGCGTCTGCTCAATCTCGGCCAGCAGGTGCGTGGGCGTGAAGCCCACCTGCTCCAGGGCCATCTTGCCGGCTTCCAGCTTCGACAAGTCCAGAATGTCGTTGATAATCACCAGCAAATGCTCGGCCGAAGTGGTGATGGCCTGGCGGTAGCTGGCCTGGTCGGGGGCCAGGTCGGTCTTGGCCAGCAGCTGGCTCATGCCCAGAATGGCGTTCATCGGCGTGCGAATTTCGTGGCTCATGTTGGCCAGGAAAATCTCGCGGGCCCGCACCGCACTCTCGGCCGCCAGCTTGGCGTGGCGCAGGGCGCGCTCGGTGCCCACGCGCTCCGTAATGTCGAGGCCGTAGGCCACCACCATGCGCGGCGAGCCGTCGGGATAAAATACCGGCTGCAGGCAGCGGAACTGGTGGCGGATGCCCTCGGGCCGGTCAAAGGTTTCCTCAAACGTCACCAGCCTGCGCTCGCGGAAGGCCTCGTTCAGGCGTTCCTGCCGCTCTTCGGCCAGCTCAATCGGAATGCCGTACTGGGCGCAGTAGTCGAAATTGGTTTTACCAATCACCCATTCCCGCTTGGATGGGTCCTTAATGCCGCTGGCGTTCACAAACAGGTAGCGGCCGTTGGCATCAAACACGCCAATGTCGCTGGGAATGTGGTTGAGGGCCGATTCGTAGAATTCGCGCTGCTCGGCCAGCTTCTGCTCGGCCAGGCGGCGCTTGGTTACGTTGGAGCCCGTGCCCACCATCATGCGCAAAGCGCCGTCGGCGGCAAACACCGGGATGAAGTGCCGCCGCATCTGCTGCGGCCCCTGGGCAGTGGGGAAGGTTTCCTCCCAGGCCACTTCGGCGCGGGTGCGCACGGCTTCCTCAAACTTTTCCCAGCGCATGGTGGCTAGGTCCAGGGGGCGCTGCCGGTGTTCGCAATAAGCAAAATCATCCCTGCCAATCATCCACTGCCGCATTTCCGCATCGCCGAAGCACTGCGCGTTGGCATACTGGTAGCGGTGCTCGGCATCAAACATCACCACCTCAACCTTCAGCTGGTCGAGTACGGTGGTATACATTTCCCGTTGCTCGGCCAGGCGCAGCTCCAGTTCCTGAATTTGTGCGCGCTGCGCCCGCAGCTCGGCCTGGGCAGCGGCCAACTGCTGCTGTAGCTGCTCAAGCTCGGACTCCGGAGATGAACACTCGCTGCACGTTTCTGCAGCTGGCGGGGGAGAGGTAGATACAGAGTTGTTTAAATTGTAAAATTCGGACATATAATAGCACGTAACGATATCAGGCGATTAGCAAATATACCTTAATTATCACCGATAAAAAGCCTGTTTACTTACAATTAAACAGTATTTAAATTGTGTTTTGTTGATAAATTATTGATAATATAATTTTATTATTGCCACATGGTTTTGCATAAATCAAGGCATTGAATTTGTAATTATTTGGGAATCTAGCGAGTAGTTGATTCCGGTATTCCGCGATTTTGCGGGCAGACCTGCTATTCGCCGCCAATTATTTAACCGGTAGAAGAAGAAAAACCGGCAAAAAATAATGGCCGCTGGTGAGAAACCGCCGTTGCGCTGTCACCGGCTTAGAGCCGTCGTGCCAGCTCCCGGCGGTATTGCACGTTGTCAGTCATGCCGTTGTGCCCGGCCCCGGGCAAGAGAATAAGCTCGTCGCCGGGCTTGAGCAGGGCCTTCAATCGCAGGGTGGCGCTGTGGGGAATCACCTCGTCGCGGTCGCCGTGGAACAACAAGATGGGGGCTTTCACCTGCCCGATGAGCTCGTTGGTGGCCATGGGGTAGCGCAGCACGAAGCCCGGCACGAAAGGGTAGCGCTGGCGGGCCATGTCGCGCATGCTGAAATAGGGCGCCTGCAACACCAGCAACCGGGGCTGGTGCCGGGCGGCCAGCCAGGTGGCCGGCCCGGTTCCCAGCGAGTAGCCCAAAATCACCGTGCGGGTTTCCGGATATTCGGGCTGCAGCTGGCGGTAGGCGGTATCCACATCGTCCAGCAGCTGCGCCTGGTTGCTGATGGTGCCGCCGCTCTTGCCGTAGCCCCGGTAGTCGAGCAGAAACACGTCGTAGTGCAGCGCCGTGTAAACGGCCGCCACCTCGCCCCAGCTATCGAGCGCGCCGCCGTTGCCGTGCAGGTAAAAAATCAGCCCCTTGGTATCGGGCGCGTGGAAAAGCAGGCCGTGCAGCCGGGTGCCATCGGCAGCCGTAGTCCACCGCTCCTCGAACCGGCCGGGAAAGTGAAAGCGGTAGCTGGCCGGCAGGGGAGTGGGGCCAAAAAGCAGCTTCTCCTGCTTGAAATACAGCGCTGCGCACAGCAGCACATACAAGCAGGTCAGGATACCAATAATTATCAGGACGGCTTTCATCTGGCTGAGCGGCGGGGGTACTGGCCCCGCCCAGGCACAAGGTAGCAGGCCCGCTGCCAGCGTCCATTGCCGGCTTACCCGCCAATGGTGGCCATGCTCTCGAAGCTGAGCTGGTGCAGGGGGCGCTGCCGCTCGGCCTCAAAGCCATTGGCCGCCCGGAAGCGGAAGGCCGCCGCCAGGGCCGCCACAATCTCCTCGTCGGTTTTGCCGCCGCGCAGCAGGGCGCGGGTGTCGAGCACGCCCTGGTCGTAGAGGCAGGTTTTGATGCCGCCCTCAGCCGTGAGGCGCAGGCGGTTGCAGGTGCCGCAGAAGGTGCGCGAATACGCTGCAATGATGCCCACGCGGCCCTGGTGCCCGGCAATGCGGTAGTCGGCGGCCGTGGCCCCGGCCGCCATGGTCACCGGGGCGAGCGGGCCAAAATGCGCCTCCAGGTGCTGGCGAATGCGGACGTGGTTCCACGGCAGCGAAGCCGGGCCGGCCGCGTGGCTGCCGCCGTTGAAGGGCATTTCTTCGATGAAGCGCACATCCACCGGCAGCTCGCGGCTGAGCCCGGCCAGCGGAATCAGGTCATCGATGTTCTGGCCGTCCATTACCACGGCGTTGATTTTCACCTGAATGCCGGCACCGAGCAGCGCGTACAGGGTGTCCAGCACCCTGGGCAGCTCGTCGCGCCGCGTAATTTGGAAAAACCGCTCCCGGTTCAGCGTATCGAGGCTGAGATTCACCGCTTTCACGCCCAGCCGAGCGAGGGCGGGTACGTGCGGCGCCGTAAGCACTCCGTTGGTGGTCAGGCTAATATCGTCGATGCCCGGCAGCTGGGCCAGCTTTTCCATAAACGGCACCAGGTCGCGCCGCACAAAGGGCTCGCCGCCGGTCAGGCGCACTTTGCGCACGCCCAGGCCCGCCAGCAGGCCGGTCAGGCGCAGCATTTCCTCGTAGCTCAGCAGCTCGTGTTTGGGCATGTATTTGATGCCTTCCTCGGGCATGCAGTAGAAGCAGCGCAGGTTGCAGCGGTCCGTCACGGCCAGGCGCAGGTATTCCAGCGGGCGGCCGTGCTGGTCGTAGAGCGGGGCAACGGCCGGCGATGCAGCCGGGGCAGGTACGGATGGAAGCACGTTTATCACCAATTTTGCTCGGCTGTACGTAAGACAGCCAGTCTATGGTAAACCCGGGAAGCGGGAAAGGTGTTCAGGCGGCGGGCCAGGGCCCGTAGCCAGAGCTGCTCCTTGCCGCCATCCGCCACATTTACGTCGAAAGATATGTCTTTAAAAGTCGCCCTCTACGGCATCACCCGCGAAATAGTGGGGACGTCGGTGATTGAGCTGCCGGCCCCGGCCCCCGCTACCGTGGGCGAGCTGCTGGCCGAGATGCGCCGGCAGTACCCCGCCCTGGGCGAGCTGCGAAGCTGCGCCGTGGCCGTCAACAACGAGTACGCCAGCCTCGACCAGCCGCTGCGCACCGTCGATGAAATTGCCCTCATTCCGCCCGTTGCCGGCGGCTAGTATTTTGTTGTCCGTCATCCTGAGCGCAGCGAAGGACCTTCTCACGCCAGCGCAAGCTGTCCGGCTGGGGTAAGGTCCTTCGCTGTGCTCAGGATGACGGATGCTAATTCTTTAATATCAATGACTTGATGACCCCTCATCTATCCATCACCGACCAGCCCATTGAAGTGGCCGCCGCCCTGGCCGCCGTGCAAACCGAAACCGCCGGCGCGGTCAATTCCTTTATCGGCACGGTGCGTAACCAGTCGGGCGGGCGGGCGGTGCGCCGCCTGCACTACGAGTCCTACGACAGCATGGCCCTCACCCAGCTCGGCCACGTTGTGCACCAGGCTTACGAAAAGTGGCCCATGCTGCAGGCCGTGGCCGTGGTGCACCGCAAGGGCACGCTGGCCCTGGGCGACGTGGCCGTGGTAGTGGCCGTGGCCACGCCGCACCGCGCCGAAAGCTTCGCCGCCTGCCAGTACATCATCGACACGCTGAAGCAGGTGGTAACCATCTGGAAGCGCGAGGAATACGAGGACGGCACCGAGTGGGTGGCGGCCCATCCGTGAGGCCAGGCGCGGGCTATAACACGCAGAAAGCCGCTCGATGAGCGGCTTTCTGCGTGTAAGGTGGGCTGGCAGGCGTTACGCCGCCGGCTCGTTGTGCTTCTCCAGGTCGAACAGCTCGCCCAGCAGCTCCACCAGCTGGCCGGCGTCGTCGCGCTTGCAGGCAGCTTTCAGCTGCAGTACGTGCTGCTTGAGCACTTTTTGCATCAGCGAGCGGGTGGCATCGTCGAGGAGCTTGCTTTCGGCGGGGGTGGCTTTTTTCTGGAAGCGGTCCAGCTCTTCCTGGCGCAGTTGCTCCAAGCTGGCTTTCACCTTCTGAATAATGGGCGACACCATCATTTCCTTGCTCCATTCCTGCAGCCCGGCAATGCTCTCGCCGATGATGGCGCGCACCTGCGGCACGGCGGCCAGGCGCACTTCGAGCGCGGCCGAAGCCTTGCTCTGGATGGCGTCGATGTTGTAGACCAGCACGCCGGGCACCTGCTCCACATCGGCGGCAATGCTGCGGGGCACGCTCAGGTCGATGAAGAACTTGAAGCTGAGCACGTCGAGGTGCTGCACCAGCTCTTTGGTGAAAAAGGGCTCGGCCCGGTTGATGGAAGAAATGATGACATCGGCATCCTTCAGCGCCGGCACCAGCTCCTCAAAATCCACGATGCGCATGCCGCACTCCTCGGCCAGTGCCTCGGCCTTGGCGCGGGTGCGGTTGCAGAGCACCACTTCGCCAAACGCCTTGCTGGCGGCCAGGTGGCGGCACACATCGGCCCCGATTTCGCCCAGACCCACCACCAAAACCTTGGGGTTGGCCACGTCGGCGGTCAATTCTTCCACCAGCTCCAGGGCGGCGTAGCTTATCGACGCGGCGCCGTCGCGGAAGCTGGTTTCGGTTTGCACGCGCTTGTTGGTGAAGAAAACCGTGTGCAGCAGGCGGTGCAGGAACGGGCCGGCGGCATCGGCATCGGCCGACCACTGGTAGGCCATCTTCACCTGATTGCTGATTTGCAGGTCGCCAACCACCTGCGCGTCAAGGCCCATGGCTACTTCGAAGAGGTGCTGCACTGCCGCATCGGCAGTGGGCAGCAGGTCGAAGTAGGGCAGGAACTGGCCGATGTCGGCGCGGTTCTTCAAATTGCCGAGGGCGAGGATGATTTCGCGGCTGCGGTTGTCTTCGGCGGCGTAGTACACCTCGGTGCGGTTGCAGGTACTCAGCACCAGCAGGTCGTTCAGACCCAGCTCATTGTGCAGTGTGTGCAGGAAGCGGCGGCAGGCGGCCTCGTCCAGCGAAAGCAACTCGCGGATGGCGAGCGGGGCTTTTTTGAACGACAGGCTGACGGCCTTGAACGGATGGGACATAGCGTAAATCGACACGAAATCGGACGACAAAATTACGGCAGGATTTCGGTAGGATATCACAACAGCCGAGGCATAAGTAGGGTTCGGCCGGAAAACTGACGAATATCAGGCTGCTGAGTGGGTTCAGGAGCCAACAGGTGCGGGTGTCGGGAATCCGGCTGATAAAAATCAGGTGGCGCGGCGGGCCGCATGGGCCGGGGCCGCCGCCGGGTGGGGCCGCGTACCTTTGCGCCATGCTTCCCACCCCCGCCCGCACTCCTGCTTCGGCCCCCGGCCTGCGCGAAAATTCCCTGCCCGGCACGGCCGACGAAAGTGCCTCGCTGGAAGCCGCCGAAGCCCTGGCTGCGCCCGCGCCGGCCGCCACCACGCCCATGGCCTGGGCGCTGCTCATTGTGCTGGCCTGCATCTGGGGCACCTCGTTTATTCTGATGAAGAAGGGGCTGGTGGTGTTTTCGGCGCTGGAGCTGGGGGCCATTCGGGTGAGCGTGGCGGCGGCGCTGCTGTTGCCGTTTGCCCTGCGCCAAGTGGGACAGGTAGCGCGCAGCCGCTTCAAGTGGCTGGCGCTGAGTGGCGTGGTGGGCACGCTGCTGCCGGCTTTCCTGTTTGCCTACGCCGAAACCCGGCTGGCTTCGGGGCTGGCGGGGGTGCTCAATGCCCTTACGGCGGTGTTTACGCTGCTGGTGGGGGCGCTGCTGTTTGGACAGCGGCTTACGGGGTTGCGGGTGCTGGGCATCGGGCTGGGGCTGGCGGGCACGGTGGTCATGCTGCAGCTTGGCGGCAGCGGCGGCGCTGCCACGCCCACCGGCGAGGGCAATGCCTGGTACGGCCTCTACATTGTGGCGGCTACCATCGGCTACGGCCTGAGCGTGAACGTTATCAAGCACAAGCTGGGCGGGCTGACACCGATTACGGTGACATCGGTGCTGCTCATGCTCATTGGTGGGCCGGCGCTGGCGTACCTGTTGCTGGGCACCGATTTTCTGCACAAGCTGGCCACCGCACCGGGGGCCTGGACGGCGTTCGGCTACATCGCGCTGTTGGCCACCATGAGCACCGCCGTGGCCATGGTGCTGTTTAACAAGCTGATTCAGCAATCAACGGCACTGTTTGCTTCGTCGAGCACCTACCTCATTCCCATTGTGGCGCTGGCCTTGGGCGCGCTCGATGGCGAGGCCTTCAATGTGTGGCACTTCGTGGGCATGGTGGTGATTCTGGCGGGCGTGCTGATTATTCACCGGGCTAAATAAGGGCAACATTCCGAGGGTTTTAAAACCCCACCGTCATGCCCAGCTGTCCCCAACGGTGCGACCGGCCGCCCGCAAATTCCGGCGAAACCCAAGTGGCAGTGGCCTCAAACCGAAGTCTTTCGCGGCCCAGCGCCACGCTGCCGGAGCTGCGCACCACGGCCCGCCGCACTGCGCCGGCGGCCAGCGTGTACGGGTTGTGAGACGAGAGCGGACTGCCC
The DNA here is from genome assembly GCF_054780555.1 of Hymenobacter daeguensis. Lineage (NCBI taxonomy): Bacteria > Pseudomonadati > Bacteroidota > Cytophagia > Cytophagales > Hymenobacteraceae > Hymenobacter > Hymenobacter daeguensis. Next base: position 94,375 of record NZ_BAAGWC010000012.1, on the reverse strand, counting down.
TGAAGCGTGGCGTCGTAGCCGATGAGGCGGCCATCGAGCGTGGCCGCGGCATAGAGCTTCAGGCGCGATTCGTGGGCGGGCGAATGGCGGGTTTGCAGGTGTAGTCCGGTGCCGGCATACGAGTAAAGCGTGCCCAGCGAAACCTCGGCCGCTCCCAGCAGCTCGGCATATCGGACGGCGGCCAGCCGCTTTTCCGCTGCCACCCGGTAGCCGACAATGGGCGCGTTGCGAACCTGGTAGTCCCAGCCGCGCGGCTCGGCATTGCCGGTGATGCGGTGGATGGCGGTTTGCAGCGCTTTGCCGCCCGCCGCCGGGCCCATGAAGCCCAGCTCCAGGGCGGTAGTGAGTTGCTGGTGTTGGTCGGGGGCATTGCTGACGCGGAAAACCGAGGCGTACAGGTACGCCGCGTAAGGCCGGTCGCCAACGCGGATAAAGGCGTCCTGAATGCGCAGCGGCGTAAATCCATCATAGCGCAGCGTAGCGCCATACGTTTGCGTGCTGCCAGCCGGGCCACCGGCCAGCAGGTGCCGCGTGGGCAGCCGGGCCAGCACCGGATGCACCAGCGTGAGCGTCATGCCCTGCGTGAAGTAATAATCGGTGCGGAAAAACAGGTCGTTGGCGTAGGTGTAGCGCAGCAGGCGGGCGGGGCTGAGGGGCCGCAGCGTATCGGGCGGCGCGGGCGCGGCGCGGCCGGGCAAGCACAGAAAAAGCAGGAGCAGCAGGCGCATAAGTGGCCGGAGTTACGGGCTGGCGGCTGACGGGGATTGCAGCCCTGCCCCGCACACGCCGAAAAGAAATCCGGCTGGCCCAACGCTCAGTTGCTCACTGCTCCTGCACATACGGCCAGTCCTGAAACCGGGCGGGCAGGCCGGCCGCGCGGGCGTTGCCGCGCACGTAGGCCAGCAGGCGGGCGAGCTCGGCGGCGTCCTGCACACCGTATTCGTGCCAGCCGATTTGCCAGAACTCGGCTTCGGGCGGCAGCCTGGGGCGCACCAGGCGGCGGCAATAGGTGCTGGTGCGCAGGTGCAGCAGGTCGATGGCTTTGGCAAAGGACAGGGGGCTGGTATCGGGCAGCTCCAGCACCAGGTGCGCGTGGTTGGGCAATATGGCGAAGCCGTGCACCGTGAAGCCGGTTTCTTCCAGCATCATGATTTCGCCGGCCAGCACCTCGGCCATTTTCTCGTTTTCGAAGTAGCGCGGGCCGATGGGCGCGCGGTCCAGCACGGCATCGAACCGGGCAAAAAACTGCTTCTGAGCGCGGCGGTGCCCGATGCCGGCTTCCTGCGCCAGCCGCAGCGCGGCCGTCAGCTCGCGGCCGGTGGCGGCCGGAATAGTGCCGTGCAGGCGGAAGGTGAGGAGCGAAATCATGGCGTGGGGCAGCGAGGGCGGCGCTCGCCTGGCAGTGCGGCTACCCCGCCGCCCCATTGGGCATGGGCAGCTGGATGTAGAAGGTGGTGCCCACGTTCTCCTGGCTCTCCACCCAGATGCGGCCGTGGTGCAGGCGCACAATGGTTTCGATGATGTGCATGCCCAGGCCGGTGGTTTTCTCGCCCAGCAGGCCCGGGCGGCGGGCCGGCGTGAAGCGGTCGAACAGCACGGGCAGCAGGTGGGCCGGAATGCCCACGCCGTCGTCGGCCACGGTCACGAGCACGTAGTCGGGGTGCTGTTCCAGGCCTACGGTAATGTGGCCCCCTTCGCGGGTAAACTTGATGGCGTTCGATATCAGGTTGTTGATGACCTGCAGAAACTTGTTGTTGTCGATTTCGACATACACCGTGGGCTGCGAATGCCTGAAATAGAAGTGCTTGGCCACCAAGTGCTCGCCCTGCTGGTACATGTCCACCACCTGGCCGATGTTCTGCACCAAATCGACGCGGATGGGTTTGAAATCCACGTTGGCCGAATCCATAAACTCGCCGTCCACGAAGTCGCGGATGAGGCTCACGCTGTCGCGGCAGGTATCGCGCATGACGCGCAGCATCTTCTGCACCTGCGCATCCTGCAGGGTTTTGGTTTTCTCTTCCAGAAACCCGGCCAGCTGCTGCAGCATATTGAACGGCCCGGCCAGGTCGTGCGACAGAATTTCGAGCGTGGTGTTCTTCTTGGCCATGTACTTGTCGGCGTTGCGCAGGTACTCCTGCTCCACCGTCACGTCTTCCAGCGTGCCCGACAGCAGCACCTGGCCCTCCGGCCCACGGCTGCGCTGGGCCTGCAGCGAGAGCCAGCGCAGCGGCACATCGGGGCGGGGCTGCAGGCGCAGCAGCAGGTCGTCGCAGTGGTGCCCGGCAATGAGCTCATTCAGGCAGTGCAGGGCGTATTTCTGGTCTTCGGCCGGCAGGTGGGCCAGCAGGCGGGGCAGGTCGGCGGTGGCGTTTTCGCGCCGCAGGCCGGGAAAAAGCTGCTCGTAGGCCGCACTCACAAACACTACCTGGCCTGCGTCGGCATCGTACAGGAAGAAGGTTTGCGGGTTGGCGTCGAGGGCTTGTTGCAGCAGGGTAGCGGTGGGAGTCATAGGGCAGCGCGAAGAAATTACCAATGGCGAAACGCCGGGCCGGCCTGCAACTACTTAGCCGGCCATCTGGTTCAGCTTGGAGTTTCTGTAGCCATAGCCGAAATATACCGCCAGCCCAATCAGCAGCCACACGAAGAACAGCGTCCAGTTGCTGATGCCCAGCTCGGTCATCAGGTACAGGTTGATGAGCAGGCCCAGCACCGGCAGCAGCGAAAGCTTTTTGCGGAACGACAACACGCACAGCGCAATGCAGAACAGGAAAAACACCAGCGTCGGAATCTGGTGGGCGAAGCCGCCGGTCACTTTGCCGGTCAGCTTATCGGTTTGCAGCCAGCCGTGGGCCCCGGTGGCATCGAGCCAGAACTCGTGGTTGCTGGCCGTGTTGTAGCGCACCACCAAGGCAATGCCGATGGCCAGAATGAGCGGCACCAGCCACTGGCCGTTGAGGTAGGGCACCTTAAACCGGGCCTCCGACTTGCCGTAGGGGTCGATAATCAGAATGCCGCCGCACACCAGCGCAAACGCGAACAGCGTGCCGATGCTGGTGAGGTCCACCACCAAATCCATGTTCAGAATAAGCGCCGGCACCGCCACAAAAAAGCCCGTGATGATGGTGCTGAACGAAGGCGTATGAAAGCGCGGGTGAATCTTGGAAAACACCGACGGCAGCAGCCCGTCGCGGCTCATCGTGAGCCAGATGCGCGGCTGGCCCAGCTGAAACACCAGCAGCACCGAGGCCATGGCAAACACCGCACTCACCGCCACCAGGCCCGACAGGCGCGACAGCCCCACCTTGGCAAACACGAACGACAGGGGGTCGCCCACGCCCAGCTCCTTGTAGCTCACCATGCCCGTCAGCACCAGCGTAATAAGCACATACAGCACCGTGCAGATGATGAGGGCGTACATCATGGCCTTGGGCAGGTCGCGCTGCGGGTTCTTGCATTCCTCGGCCGTGGTCGAGATGGCATCGAAGCCGATGTAGGCAAAAAACACGGCCGACACGCCCTTGAGCACGCCGCTCACGCCGTTGGGGGCGAAGGGCGTCCAGTTGGCCGGCTGCACGTAGAACGCGCCCACCGCAATGACAATGAAGACGATAATGAGCTTGAGCAGCACCAGCAGGTTCGAAGCGTTTTTGCTTTCCTTGATGCCCACGTACACCAGCGCGGTGATGAGGACGGTGATGAGGAAGGCTGGCAGGTCGCACACCAGGTGCAGGCCCCCGAACAGCTCCGGCGCGGTGGTCCAGGCCTTGTAGCCTTCCAGCTGGGCCGGCGTGGCGGCCGACAGCGGCTGGTGGGCCTGCATCAGCGTCATCACGGCCTCGTAGCCGGCGTGGCCGGTCTGGGTGCCCATCGTGAGCCAGAGCGGGAGGTGAATCCCGATGCCATCGAGCAGCCCGGTAAAGTAGTCGGACCAGGAAATGGCCACCACGATGTTGCCCACCGCGTATTCCATTATCAGCGCCCAGCCGATAATCCAGGCCGCCAGCTCGCCAAACGAGGCGTAGGCATACGTGTAAGCCGAGCCGCTGACGGGGATGGTGGCCGCAAACTGCGCGTAGCACAGCGCCGAAAACGCGCAGGCCACGGCCGTGAACACAAACAGCAGCGACACTGCCGGGCCGCCGTCGAGGCTGGCCTTGCCGATGGTGCTGAAAATACCGGCCCCGATGATGGCCGCGATGCCCAGCGCCGTGAGGTCGCGCACGGTGAGGTGGCGCTCGAGGCCGCCGGGGCTGTGGCCCTCGTGGTCGGCCGGAGGATTCTGCAGAATGGCCGCAATGGTTTTGCGGCGGAAAAGGGACTTATCGGAACGCATGTAAGGTGGATGGGGCGGGTTTGAAGGGCAAAAGATAGCGCCTTGGCGCGGGTTATCGGCCCACTACCTGCCTTTCGGGCTAGCGAAACCCGCCGCCCAGCAAGCCCCCGACGATGCTGCCGCCCACGTTCAGCATGGCCGAGCCGTTGCCGACGCGCATCGGAATCCCCACCGAGAAAGCACCCAGGCTCCCGTAGCTGCCGGCGTAAGGATAGCCGTAGGGCACGTTGCGCGGAGCCAGCGGCGCAAACCCTGGATTGACGGGCAGGAAGGGCGCGTCGGCGCCGTAAATCGAGCCGGCCCGGTAGGCTTGTAGCAGGTAGGGCGCAAAGCTGTACTGCACGTATGGCCGCAGGCGGCCCTTAGCGCTGCTGCCCAGCTGGTAGCGCAGAAACGGCTGAGCCCCATAGCCGTAGCCGCCAGGCGCGGACAGCGGCGAGTAGGCGCCTACGGCATAAGCCCCTGTAAGAAAATGGCCTTTGCCGGGCGGGGCCGGGGCCGGAATTTCCAGGCCGATGGCACTGGCCGCACCTGCCTGGGCATGGCTGAGAACGGGCAAAGCGAGCAGCGCCAGTGGCGCAAAACGAAGCAACGGAGGCATGGCTGGAGGGTGAGGTGGAAGAGGAATACCCAAGGTACAGAATTTTGGGAGGAAGCACTGCGAAAAATGCGAGCGGGGAGTGTGAATAAAATAAATAAAAAATTGAATATTTATGCTGAAATGACGGCTGCGCGGCTGCTGTCGCCTCACCAGCTTTTTCCCTCCAAACCCGGATTATGAAACGGTTTGTCATTCTCGTGCTGCTGGCAAGCCCTGGGGCGGCCTGCGACGGCCCTGCCACCACTACTTCGACCCGGGCCGTTTCCTCCCCTGGCCCGGCGCAGCTGGCAACGGCAGCCAATACTTCCCCCGAACCCATGACGCCCGAAACCCCACCGCCGCCCGCCGCGCCCTACACCGTCCGCGGCGTCATCGACCCCGGCATCCACAACATGGTGGCTTTTGCCATAAAGGTGCCCCGGGGCTGGCAATTTATGCAGCGCTTCACCCGCAAGTGGAACGGCTCGCAGCCCGTCAACCAGGTGTCGTTGAAGCTGCTGGCTCCGGGCGATGCCCGGCAGATTGACTTTCTGCCCGAGCGCCCTTACTATTTTCAGGACGGGCCTACCTCGCGCAGCCTGCGCCAGCAGGCGGCCAGCATGGGCATGGCCATGCCCCCGCACGACGAGTACGAGCTGGCGCCCATGTCGCCGCTGGTGTACATCCGGCAGGTGCTGCTGCCCAACCTGGCGCAGCAGGGCCTCACGCTGCAGCCCACCGGCTCGCACGAGCAGCCGGCCCACGCCACGGGGCCGGGGGTTGTGTCGGCCACCGGCTACGTCGATGGCCGCCTGCCCAATGGCCGCGTGGCGCGGGTAGAAGTAGTGCTGAATACGCAGGCCCGGAACATGAACGGCGAAACCTACTACAACTGGGCTGCGCTGCCGGCCATCACCCAGGCCGGCCCCGGCGAGCTGGCCGCCACCTACGCCCATACCCAGGCGGCCCGAAAGTCGTTCATCGTCAACCCGGCGTGGCAGCGCGAGTCGCAGCAGCTTAGCCAGCAGGGGCAGGCGGCCAACCAGCGCATTACGCAACAGGATAAGGCGGCCTATGAGGCGTTTCAGCAGCACGAGCAGCAACTCAGCAAGGAGATGGCAGCCGACCGGGAACGGTCGCAGCGGCAAATTGCCGAAGGCCGGGGCGACGTGCTCAGCGGCAAGGCCCGCTACGACAACACGACCACCGGCGAGCGCTACCGCATCGATGACCGATACAGCCACGTGTACCAGGACCGCAACGGCGCCTTGCACGGCAGCAGCGTGCCGCTCGATGCCGGCGCGCTGAACTGGCAGGAGCTGCAACGGGTGGAAATGAGCGGCTACTAGCCGTCGGCGTGTGCAATCCGGACGGGGCCGGCATCAAGGCTGATGTCGCCTCGCCCGTTTTGCTTATGCTCCATTCTCCGTTGCTCCACATTCCGCAGCCCTGCGCCGAAAGCTGGGATGCCATGACGCCCACCAGCGCCGGCCGCCACTGCGCCGCCTGCCAGAAAACCGTGGTCGACTTTACCCTGAAAACTGATGCCGAAATCCTGGCCTACCTGGCCACGGCCGCGGGCGGCCGCACCTGCGGCCGCTTCGCGGCGGGGCAGCTGGAGCGGCCGTTGCAGCGCGCCGCCCCGGCTGCCCCAACGGCCCGGTGGCGGGCCTGGCTGGCCGCCGTCGTGGCCGTGTGGGGCGTGCGGGAAACGCTGAGCGTTGCCGCTAAAGCACAGGCACCGATGGAGATGCAGCGCAAAATAGGCAAGCCAGTTATGACCAGCAACCTGCGGGCCACGCGCAAGCCCGATTATGAGGGCGCGGGCAGCGTGGGTGTGGTGCGCGGCAGGGTAGTTGATGCCGCTACGGGGGCAGGCCTGCCGGGAGTAACCATCCTGGCAAACGGCACCACCATTGGGTGCAGCAGCCAGCCGGACGGGACGTTTGAGCTGGACCTGGCTGCTCTGACGCCCGGGCCGGCCGGGGTAGAAATTGTCGCGTCCTCAATTGGTTTCGTACCGCAGCGCCGGCTGCTAAATGCCGAAGCGGCAGCCGTTTCGCAGGTCTTCAACCTCGAAGTCGATAGGAGACAATTAACGGGAGAGGTAATAATTACCGCCATGTACCGCAAGATGCCGCCGGCCCCGTGGCATCCACGCCGGTTCTATGGCTGGGGTAAATACTGGATTACGCGCCCATTCCGGCGCAATTAACGCGGCTTTTCGGCCCGGTCATTCCTTAAAAAAACAACCGCTCTATGGGTTCGCACCTGATTTCAATTCCGCAGCCCTGCGCCGAAAGCTGGGACGCCATGACGCCCACCAGCACCGGCCGCCACTGCGCCGCCTGCCAGAAAACCGTGGTCGACTTCACCCTGAAAACCGATGCCGAAATCCTGGCCTACCTGGCGAAAGCGGCCGCAGCAAGTACCTGTGGCCGTTTCGCGGCCGCGCAGCTGGACCGGCCGCTGCAGCCGGCCATATCGCCTGCTCCTCCAGCCAGGTGGCGCACCTGGCTGGCGGCCGTCGCAGCGGTATGGAGCGTGCGGGAGGCCGCCGGCATTTCGACCAAAGCACAGGCCCCGATGGAGATGCAGCGCAGGGCTGACAAAGCGGTGCCGGAGCAGCTGCGTGCCACGCGGCGGCCTGATTATGAGGGTGCCGGCGGCACAACGATGGTGCGCGGTGTGGTGCTGGATTCTGCCAGCCATGAAGCCCTGCCGGGGGCATTGGTGCGCCTCAAAGACTCGGCCGTCGAATACAGCACCGATGCGGAAGGCGCATTTATGCTGACGCTGCCCGCCGGCTATGCGCCGAATGGCGTAGCAACGCTGCAAATCAGCTTCTTGGGGTATGTGACCGAAGAACGCCAGTTCGTTATTGGTGAGCCCGGTAAGCCAGTTCTCCTGCAGACGGATGCGAAAGGATTTGCCGAAGTAACCGTCACCGCAGGCCTAATCATTCAACGCCCCAAGCCCAAGCCCTGGCACCCGCGCGGCCTCTACCACTGGACCAGATACCAACTGACCCGCCCGTTCCGCCGTTGATAACCCCGAACCCGCTACTTTAGCCGCATGACTGCTCGCCTCGACATCTCCATTCCGCAGCCCTGCTCCGTGAGCTGGGCTGGCATGACGCCCACCGAAGCCGGCCGGCACTGCGCCACCTGCGCCACCGAAGTGGTGGATTTTACCCGCCTGAGCGACGCCGAGATTCTGGCGTTTCTGGCGCGGCAGGGCGGCCGCCCGGTGTGCGCCAATGCCTTTGCCACGCAGCTGGTGCCTGCGCCGGCCAGCCGCTGGCGGCGCTGGCTGGTGGCCGGGCTGGCCCTGCTGGGCTGGCATTCGGCCACGTCGTGCGCTACCAAACCACCTCAAACGCCGCCCACGCAGGCCTCGGCCTCGGCCGCTACCGATGCCGCCGCGCCTGAGGCCCGGCAGGTCATCATCCGGGGCCGGGTGATGGACAAGGCCAATGGCACGCCGGCCGGCGACGTGCGGGTGCTCATCAACGACACCCAGTACGGCACCACTACCGACGAAAAAGGCAACTTCGAGCTGACGATGCCCCGCACCTGGGCTCCCATTGCCGGCGGCAAGGTGACACTGAAATTCCTCGGCAACCCGTTTGATTTCCAGGAGCAGACCGTCACCATCGACCTCCACGCCACGCCCGCGCCCGCGCCGCTGGTGGTGCAGCTGGCCTCCGTCCCCAACCGGGGCCAAGTGATGGGCAAAATCCGGATGCCGGAAGCGCCGGTACCGCCGCCGAAGGGCTAAAACCTGTTGGACAAAGCTTCTGGCCCATGCGTCACGCAACCATCAACATCCCCAGCGCCTGCCATGAAAGCTGGGCGGCCATGACTCCGGTTGCCACCGGTCGGCACTGCGCCCGCTGCCAGGAAACGGTGGTGGACTTCACCCGCATGACCGATGCGGAAGTGGTGGCGTTTTTGCGCCGCTACCCAAGCGTGGCCTGCGGGCGCTTCCGGCCGAGCCAGACCGGCCGGCCGCTGCCCGCCGCCGAGCCGATGACTGGCTGGCGGCGCTGGCTGGGGGCCACCGTGGCGCTGCTGGGCTTCAGCTCCCTGCTGGCTCCCAGGGCGCAGGGGCAGCCGGCGCCGCCTGCGTATTGGGGCGGGCCGGTGCCGAAAAACGTAGTGCTGCCGGGCCCGGCGGCCGCAGCGAAGGCGCCCAACGATTCGCCGGCCCTGGTCCCGCCAACAGCGCCCAGCCCGGCGGCGCACCCGTTCGTGATAGCCGGCATTGTGTGTAACGCTCATGGCGCACCGGTGAGCGGAATCGAAGTGGATTTGAGCGGCTCGGAGGTGGAAATGTCTGCCACCACGAACGAGGACGGTGCCTTTCAGTTTGTGATAGAGAAGGATATTCTGGGCGAATATGCCTCGCTGGCCATTATGCGTTTTGCGCCGCTGCACCTGTATTATCAGTACGCCGGAGCCGATGTCGACCTGGCGAGCAACCAGCAATACCGGCTTCAGCTGAAGACCCGCCTGAGAAGACGGCGCATTCATGCAATGGGGAAATTTCGTTAGCGCCCGCACGCCATGCCCAAACCTTTCCCTCCCCAAAAACCTTGTGGAAGGGTATGAAAGTGTTTCGTTTTGCAATGCTGCTGCTGCTGGCCACCGCCTGCGCTACGCCCCATCCCACCACCCGCTTCAACCCCCCGGCCACCCGCGCCGAGCTGCCCCACGAGGAGGCCGCGCACCCCAAAAACTCGCTGGAGTGGTGGTACCTCACCGGCCACCTCCGCGACGAGGCCACCGGCCACCAGTACGGCGTGGAGTACGTTTTCTTCCACTTCAACCTGAAGGATGGCAAGCAGGACTGGCAAATGGTGAACGTGGCCCTGACCGACCCGCAGAACCAGCAGTTTCACTACGACTACAAGCTGGGCCCGCTGCCGCGCCTGCTCACCGACTCGCTGCCCGTGCGCCTTCGCCAGCAGCAGCGCGGCCAGGTCTGGAAGCTCGACGGGCAGGAGGGAGCCTACCACCTGCAGGCCGCCCTCACCGGCAAAGCCAACGCCGGCTACGCCCTCGACCTCACTACCCGGCCCACGCGGCCCGTGGTGCTACACAGCGGCACCGGCTACGAAAACTACGGCAACGGCATCGTGGCCGGCTACTATTCCTACCCGCGCCTGGCCACTACGGGCACCCTCACAATAGACGGCCGGGCCCACCCCGTGACCGGCGAGCTGTGGTACGACCGGCAGTGGAACTGCACCAGCATCGTGGACAAGAACGTGGGCTGGGACTGGCTCAGCATTCAGCTCGATGAGCCCCGCGAGGAGTTCATGCTCAACACCCTGCGCAACTCCGCCACCGGCCAGAGCCTCAACAACGGCACCTTCAGCCGCGCCACCGGCTCCGACCTGCACCTCTCCGGGCCCGACTTCACGCTCACGCCGCTCACGTACTGGACCAGCCCAGCCTCGAAGAAAAAGTACCCCGCCACCTGGCGCGTGCAGGTGCCCGGCCAGGGCTACGACCTCACCGTGGAGCCGCTGGTGCCGCAGCAGGAGCTGGCGCTACGGTTCTTCCACGCCTTCACCATGTATTACTGGGAAGGAATGTGCCGCGTGAAAGGCACGCACAACGGCCAGCCCGTGACGGGTAAGGCGTATGTAGAGATTACGAATCGGTAGGCGCTAACCTCACCCTCGGCCCGCTCCCCAAGAGAGGGGGGCCAGGCGTCAGCAAACGGTGGTAAGGCTCCCCTCTCCTGGGGAAAGGGGCCGGGGGTGAGGTCCACGCTACTGGTTCAGCACCACCCGGAACGTGGTGCCGCGACCCAGCTCGCTCCATTTCACGAAGAGCTTGCCCTCGTGGTAGTTCTCGATGATGCGCTTGGCCAGCGCCAGGCCCAGGCCCCAGCCACGCTTCTTGGTGGTGAAGCCGGGCATGAACACGCTTTCGAGCTTGTTTTTGGGAATGCCTTTGCCGGTGTCGGTGATGTCGACGGCCACCTGGCGGGCGGGCGCGCCGCGCCGGTACCAGCTGCGGCGGGTGCGCACGCGGCGCAGGTGCAGCGTGATGGAGCCGCGCCCTTCCATGGCATCCACCGCGTTTTTGCAGATGTTTTCCACCACCCAGTCGAACAGCGGCACGTTGATGCGGGCCGGCGTGTCGAGCGGCAGGTCGGTTTCGATGGTGAACTTCACCTTTTTCGACACCCGGCTTTGCAGGTATTCGATGGCGTTGCGGGTGGTCTGGAGCAGGTTTTCGTCCTTCAGCACCGGCACCGAGCCGATGTTGCTGAACCGCTCCGTGATGATTTCCAGGCGCCGGATGTCCTTGCCCAGCTCGTCCACAATGGGCTCATTTTTAAATCGGTCCGAGTCACGCAGGTAGTTTTGCCAGCCCACCAGGCTGCTGAGCGGCGTGCCCAGCTGGTGGGCGGTTTCCTTGGCCAGGCCCACCCACACGCGGTTTTGCTCGGCCCGGCGCGAGGAGCTGAACGCGAAGTAGGCAATGACGGCCAGGCAGCCAATCACCACAATCTGCACCAGCGGGTAGGTGCGCAGCTGCCGCAGCAGCGGCGAGTCGCGATAGAAGATGTAGTTTACCTGCTCGGCCCCGAACTTCACCACGATGGGCGGATGCTTTTCCTTCATCAGCAGCAGCTCGCGCGCCAGCCAGGCCATCGAGTCGGCCTCGGGCAGGTGCGGCGGCATCTCAATGTTTTTGGCCGCGATGATGTCCTTGCCATCGCTGCTGAGGATGACCGGAATGGTGGTGTTGCCGTTGATGATTTCGTCGAAAACAAACGGATTGGTTTCGGTTTCCGAGTTCACAATGAACTCCTGGGCCCTGGCGTAGAGCCGAATCTGCTGCTGCTCCCGCTCCGACACCCGCTGCACCAACAGGTTGGTGTACACCACCGTGGCGGCCCCAATGAGCAGCGCCAGCACCGCCACCAGGATTTTAACGCGGGTTTTCTTTTCGTAAATCGGAATCATGTAGTAGCGCGAACTTTGTAGTTCGCGTCTCCGAACGACAATCGTTAAAGTGTAATTGCGGCAAACGGCGCAGGGACGCGAACTACAAAGTTCGCGCTACTTCCTTACCCCACCAGCACGGCGTCGCTGCTGGCAATCTCGGCCAGAATTTCCAGCACGTCGGCGGGGGTTTCGGCGTTCACCAAGCTGGTGCGCCAGGCTTTCGCGCCTTCCAGCCCGCGGAAGTAGTGGGCGTAGTGGCGGCGCATCTCGAAGATGCCCACTTTCGGCCCTTTCCACTCAATGCTGCGGTCAAAGTGCATCTGGCAGGCGGCCACCCGCTCCTCCAGCGTGGGCGCCGCGAGCAGTTCCCCCGTCTTCACGAAGTGCTTCACCTCCCGGAAAATCCAGGGGTAGCCGATGCTGGCCCGGCCTATCATCACGCCGTCCACGCCGTAGCGGTTTTTATACTCCACGGCCTTCTGGGGCGAGTCGATGTCGCCGTTGCCGAAGATGGGGATTTTGATGCGCGGGTTGTTTTTGATGCTGGCAATGAGGCGCCAGTCGGCCTCGCCCTTGTAGAGCTGGGCGCGGGTGCGGCCGTGCACCGTGAGGGCGGCAATGCCCACGTCCTGCAGGCGCTCGGCCACTTCCTCCACGTTTTTGGTGCCCTCGTCCCAGCCCAGGCGGGTTTTCACGGTCACGGGCAGGTGGGTGTGCTTCACTACCGAGGCCGTCATGGCCACCATTTTAGGGATGTCCTGGAGCAGGGCCGCGCCGGCGCCGCGGCAGGCCACCTGCTTCACGGGGCAGCCGTAGTTGATGTCAATCAAATCGGGCCCGGCCTCGGTGCTGATGGCCGCGCACTCGCCCATCGTTTCCACATCAGAGCCGAACAGCTGAATGCCGATGGGGCGCTCGTAATCAAAGATATCCAGCTTCTTGCGGCTTTTGGCGGCGGCCCGAATCAGGCCCTCCGAGGAGATGAATTCGGTGTACATCAGGTCGGCGCCGTTGGCCTTGCACACGGCGCGGAAGGGCGGGTCGCTCACGTCTTCCATGGGCGCGAGCAGGAGCGGGAAATCGGGCAGCGAGATGTTGGGACCTATGTTGACCACGGGAAATAGGGATAAACTGGTGAGGCAAGCTGCCATCCTGAGCAGAGCGAAGGACCTTGTCGCGTTTGTGCCGTTAGATTTACGGCAAACCGTTCCAGCGTGACAAGGTCCTTCGCTCCGCTCAGGATGACAGACAGCCCTAAGTTAAAAACTGCGGTAAATTTACGCCCTTCCCAACTAGCACCCCGCCATGAAAGGTTTCCTGCCCCGCACGCTGCACCCCGGCCTCCAGATACTGCTGCTGCTGGTGACAATGGGCGCGGGCTTCTGCGTGGGCTTGTTCCTTGTGGGTCTGCTGGGCCAGCCGCTGTTCGGCATGACCATTGCCGACGTGCCGGCCGCCACGGCCCGGCCCACGCAGTTTCCGTCGGCCTGGGGTTTCTTCAATTTTTATCAGGGCATCATCATGCTCACGGCTCTTGCCGGCGGGGCGCTGCTGCTGGCCTCGGCGCTGGGCTACGGCTGGGCCGAGTATTTCAGCCCGCGCCGGCTGGGGGCGGCCTGGTGGCTGCTCGTGACGGCGCTGCTTATCATCGTCACGCTGCCCTTTATGTCCACGCTCATTGCCTGGAATGCGGGGGCGCACTTTCCGGCGGCGCTGCACGATTTTGAGGCGTGGGCGCGGGACAGTGAGGACCGGCTGGCCGGCCTCACCAAATTCCTCACGCGGTTCAATTCGGCCGGGCGGTTTGCGGTGGGCGTGCTGGTTATTGCCCTCGTGCCGGCCGTGAGCGAGGAACTGGTGTTTCGGGGCGTGATTCAGAAAAACCTGGTGCGCTGGTTTTCGCCGCACGTGGGCGTGTGGCTGGGCGCGGCGCTGTTTTCGGCTATTCACTTTCAGTTTTTTGGGTTTGTGCCGCGCTTTGTGCTGGGGCTGGTGCTGGGGTACCTGTACCTCTGGAGCGGCAACATTCTGGTGAGCATGGCGGCGCACTTCACCCAGAATGCCTTTCAGCTGTTCATCCTTTTCCTCACCCAGCGCGGCCAGTTCGGCTGGGGCTTCGACCCCGATTCCAACGAGGCGCTGCCCTGGACGCTGGCCGTTCCGTCGGCTGTGCTTTCCATCGGCCTGCTCTACTTTCTGCACCAGCGCCTCACAGCCCCCACGCCGCCCACCGAAATGCTCACCCTCAGCAGCGACGGGGTGAAGCGCACGGCGTAGAGACGCGACCCTTCGCGTCTTCTCGTTGAACGACGCGCTGAAACAACCGTAACTGCCCGAAACAACCTCTAACGCCAAGACGCGAAGTGTCGCGTCTCAACACCCTTTCCGCATTGGCCGACTCTACGCTTCCGACTACTCCCACCACTCCCGAAACCCCCGCCGAGAAATCCGGCCCCAGCAACCTGCGCCTGCGTGTCATCTGGGGCGTCATCGGGGCCGCGCTGCTGCTGGGCAGCGTCTGGTTCAGCCCCTGGACGTTCGGGCTGTTCTTCGCCTTCGTGCAGGCCGTGATGCTGTGGGAGTTTTACCGCATGATGCGGGCGGGCGGCTACGCGCCGGCAACGTGGCTTGGGGTGGGGGCAAGTTTGATTCTGTTTGGATTCATTCTATTCGCAACTTATTACATGATGGGTGACAGCATTCTATCGTTGGCGAAAACAGACGGCTCTCCCGAGGGAAATAAACTTGCTCAACACATCACCTCATCTTTTTGGCAGTCGCAAACTTGGCTAAATCTGTTTGCAGTACCTGGGTGCCTGCTTACTGTTGTAACAGTGCTGCTCATGGTTCGGGAAATGATTTTATGGCCTAAATACAGCCAGCCTTTTGCCAACGTTGGGGCTACTTTAACTGGACTGCTCTACATCAGTGTGCCAATGACAGCACTGATTGTACTTGCCTTTCATCCGGGTGGCTACGACTACCGCCGCGTCTTCGCCCTGCTTTTCCTCATCTGGGCTTCCGACATTGGTGCCTACGCCGTGGGTCGCACCTTCGGCAAGCACAAGCTGGCCCCCAAAATCTCGCCCGGCAAAACCTGGGAAGGCTGGGCCGGTGGCTTCCTGATGACGCTGGTGGTAGGCTGGGCCATCGGTTTTATGCTGCCCGATATGCCGCTCACGCACCGCCTGGTGGCGGCCGGGGTGGTGGCGGTATTTGCGCCGCTGGGCGACCTAGCGGAGTCTATGCTAAAGCGCAGCGTGGGGGTGAAGGACTCGGGCAGCATCATGCCGGGCCACGGCGGGCTGCTCGATAGGTTCGATGCGTTTTTGCTGGTGCTGCCGGTGCTGGCGCTGCTGCAATTGCTGGCCGGATAGGTGCGTCTGTCATTGCGGGTGGAGGAACCGACTGCCGGCTGCCGGTGCGCGCCACCCGAAAGCCAAAATGTTCGGCGGATAGTCCAAGAAACTTCCCCAAACGTTTGCAGCTATATTATTCCTCTTCTTCACAAAAGCAATACCTTTGCGGCCCTGAATCGTACCCACTAATCCCACCCAACAGATTCCCAACCAACCCCCATCCCGAATGGCAACCCACACCGTTTATAAAGAGCCGGCCCCGCTGATGGACCGCGAAAATCCGCTCGAATCCATGATGTCGCGCTTCAACATCGCGGCCGAAATCCTCGGCCTCGATGATGAAACCTACAACGTCCTCAAGGCGCCCGACAAGCAGGTGATTGTGAACCTGCCCGTGACGATGGACAACGGCAAGCTTCGCGTGTTCGAAGGCTACCGCGTGATTCACAACACCATCCTCGGCCCCTCAAAAGGCGGCATCCGCTACGATAAGCACGTGCACATCGACGAGGTGAAGGCCCTGGCGGCCTGGATGACCTGGAAGTGCGCCGTGGTGGACATTCCCTACGGCGGGGCCAAGGGCGGCATCATCTGCGACCCCACCACCATGAGCCCCGGCGAGCTGGAGCGCCTCACCCGTGCCTACACGCTGGCCCTGAAAGACGTTTTCGGCCCCGACCGCGACATTCCGGCCCCCGACATGGGCACCGGCCCCCGCGAAATGGCCTGGCTGATGGACGAATTCTCCAAAACCGTGGGCATGACCTCGCCCGCCGTGGTGACGGGCAAGCCCCTGGTGATGGGCGGCTCGCTGGGCCGCACCGAGGCCACCGGCCGCGGCGTAATGGTGTCGGCGCTGGCCGCGCTGAGCAAGCTGGGCCTGAAGCCCACGGAGGTTTCGGCCGCCGTGCAGGGCTTCGGCAACGTGGGCTCGTGGGCAGCCAAGCTGCTGAGCGAGAAAGGGGTGAAAATCAAGGCGGTGAGCGACGTGTCGGGCGCCTATTGGAATGAGAATGGCATCAACATCGACGAGGCCATTGCCTACAAGAATGCCCACAACGGCCGCCTCGACGGCTTCACCGGCGCCACGCTGATGGAAAACGCCGACGACCTGCTGACGACCAACGTGGAAGTGCTGGTGCCCGCCGCCGTGGAGGACGTCATTACCGAGCACAACGCCGGCGATATCAAAGCCAGGCTCATCGTGGAGGGGGCCAACGGCCCCACGTCGGCCTCGGCCGACCCGATTATCAACGAAAAGGGCATCATGGTGGTGCCGGACATTCTGGCCAACTCGGGCGGCGTCACGGTGTCGTACTTCGAGTGGGTGCAGAACAAGCAGGGCTTCAAGTGGACCGAGGAAATGGTGACCGAGCGCGCCGACCGCATCATGACCGATGCCTTCAACAAAGTGTACGCCACGAGCCAGAAATACAACATTCCGATGCGCATCGCGGCCTACGTGGTGAGCATCGACAAAGTGGCCCAGACCTACAAATTCCGCGGCGGCTTCTAAGCCACAATCAGAATTTCAACAGATTTTCCGGAAGGCGCATATCTTTTGCGCGTTCTTCCGTAATTGCTTTCTGGAAAGGCACGGGCCGCTCGGTTCGTGCCTTTCTGATTTCTGTGCCGACCTTTGCCCGCGCAAGCCCGTTTTAACGCTGCCACCTAGCTTTTTTATTTGAAACAGAGTTTACTAAAACCTGCTTCGATTCGCCGTATATGAAGATTCATAAAGAAGGACGACGCATCCTGTTTGTTACGCTGCTCATTTTGCTGGCGCTCAATCTGCTCGTATTCCAATTCAACAAAGGGGCTGACCTCGTGAACCGGCTGTTTGCCGGGGCCACGGTTATCATCTTTTTGCTGATTCTACAATTTTTCCGGAGCCCGTTCCGGCACATGTTCACCCACGAAGACCTGCTGCTGGCCCCCGCCGACGGCAAGGTGGTGGTTATCGAGAACGTGTTTGAGCCCGAGTATTTTGAGGATGAGCGCAAGCAAATCAGCATCTTCATGTCGCCCATCAACGTGCACGTCACCCGCAACCCCATTTCGGGCCTGGTGAAATATTTCAAGTACCACCCCGGCAACTACCTGGTGGCCTGGCACCCCAAAAGCAGCACCCAGAACGAGCGCACCACGGTGGTGGTCGAGTCCGATGCCGGCCCGCTGGTGCTTTTCCGGCAGATTGCCGGGGCCATGGCCCGCCGCATTGTGTGGTACGTGAACGAGGGCGACGAAGTGAGCCAGGGCGAGGAGTTCGGCTTCATCAAGTTCGGCTCGCGCGTCGATGTGTTCGTGCCGCTCGACACGGAAGTGAAGGTAGAGCTGGGCCAGAAAGTGAAAGGCGGCGAAACCGTGATTTGCCAGCTGAAGGTATCGTAGCGGGTGGTGCAGTCTGCCTTATTGCAGCTCCGCAAGCGGATACTCAAAGTTCCGGGCTTCACTCGTTGAGGCAAGCAGGTAGTTGCGGTCGGTCTGAACGCGCACGGTGACGGCGTCATAGTCGCGCGGGTTTCTCAAATCGGCAACCAGCAGCCGCGCTAAATTCTTCAGGCAGAGGTTGAGGCTATCGGGCGGCGTTGGAAGGTTAGTGGGGTTAAGTATTAGCAGGGATAGGTACCTGCGGGTCGAGTCATTCGCAGTGAAGACTTCCGTGCTCAGCCTGACATCATCGGCGGCTAGTTTCTGCGTTTGTGCATCAAACAGCTGGTCATTCTGATGCTTGAAATCAGGGCTTTGGGGATGCGTTAAATGGCAGCCTGCCAAGGTGCTAACCAACAGGGCGAAGCAACATGTCATTAACGGATGACGCATGGTACGGCGGCGGCTTCGGCCTAAAACCAGGTGGCGGCCAGCTGCATCAACTGCTCCAGCGCGGCCTGGTCGTCTTGGTCGAAATCGTCGAGCTGGTCGCTGTCCACATCGAGCACGGCCACCACCTGGCCGTTCTTCAGGATGGGCACTACAATTTCCGATTTCGACTCGGAGCTGCACGCAATGTGGCCGGGGAAGGCTTCCACGTCGGGTACGAGAATCGTTTCGGCCCGCGCCCAGCTGGCGCCGCACACGCCCTTGCCGTGCCGGATGCGGGTGCAGGCAATGGGGCCTTGGAACGGGCCGAGCACCAGCTCATCGCCCTTCACCACGTAGAAGCCCACCCAGAAAAAGCCGAAAGCCTGGCGCAGCGCGGCGGCCGTGTTGGCGAGGTTGGCGGTGAGGTCGGGCTCGCCGGTGGTGAGGGCTTCGATTTGGGGCAGCAGCTGCTGGTATTGCGCGGCTTTGGTGAGCGTGGTGTCGAGGGCGAGGGTTTCGGCCATGAGGAGAGGGAACTTGATGAGTGAGGGGCGGTGCGGCTAATCCAGCCCGGCGCTGGCGCTGCTGGTGCTAAACCGACAGCTGGTAAACTCGGTTTCGAGTAGCCCGGCTAATGCTGCCGGCGGGATTTTTTGCAGTTGTCCGTTGTGCCAGCAGGGCAGCAGGCCGTCGGGCAGCTGGTCGAGGCAGGTGACGAGCAAATGCTTTGACAGGCCCGCAGAAGCACTGGCATCGCACGCCAGGGCATAGTTGAGCAGCTCGATGGACAGCGGGCCGGTGCGGAAACTGCCCTGGTAGTCGTTGAGCTGGTTGGTTTCGGCGGCTGTGTTGATGAGGGCAATGGCGGCTTCGTGGGGCAGCGGGCCGGCGCCGTGGCGGGTGTGGTAGGCGCGGGTGATGTAGTGCACCTCGGCCTGGGCGGCGAGGGCCGGCTGCGTGCGGCGCAGCAAGGCCAGTGCGTTGGCGCTGGTGGTGCGGCTGCGCGTGACGTGCGGAAACAGGCCAAAATCCATGTCCAGCAAAATGCCTTGCGCACCTTCAAAAACGTAGGTTTGCCAGGGCGATGCCGGGTCGAAAACGTTAGCTTCGTTTACTATTTGGACAGTCTTCTGCGCATTTAGCCTGCCTAGTTGTTCCGCATAACCTGCGAAACGCCGGTCCTCGGCCTCATGGTCGAGCTGGTCGAAATCGATGCTGGTTTCGTCTTTAATCTTTACGCGGTAGTGCTCCCGAATCTGGCGCAGCTTGTGGCCGAATACGGTGGGAAACCGCAAGTCCTGCGCGTAGAGGCGTAGCGGCGTCTGCTCGTGCCGCTCAATGGTGGCCCCGAAGCCCAGGCCGCAGCTGCCGTGGCGGGCCGCGCCGCGCGTGGTTTCGAGGGCGCGGTTGTAGAGCATGTCGTAGTGCGTGGTCACGGGGCACAGCGCATCCACCAGCAGGCGCGGCTGCGCGCCGGCCGCTTGCAGGGCGGCGTATTCCTTCAGCACCGAGCCGGGCGAAAACGTGCAGTAGCGCGACCAGTAGGTGGGCACGCCGCGCAGGGTGCCGGCCCCGAAGTTGGAGAATACGTGGCGCTGGCCGGCGGCCGTGGTCACGGTGTGGCCGGCCTGGTGGCCGCCGTTGAAGCGCACCACCAGCGGCCGGCGGCCCCGCGCCAGCGCCCGGCCGCAGAGCCAGTCCGTGGCCAGGCCCTTGCCCTCGTCGCCAAACCCCAGGCCGACCACAATGTGTGCCTCTTTCGTCACGAATGGGTGATTATAGGTCGTCATGCAGAGCGCAGCGCAGCATCTTTACCGCGGTAGTAAAGTCAGTTACTTGCGCGGTAAAGATGCTTCGCTGCGCTCTGCATGACGGTCCTTTATCCTAGCGTAATGTTTACAGCTTGAAAATGCCGCTGAGCCAGCCGCCGCTTTTCTTATCGGTCGTAGCGAGGCCCTGCGTGACGTGCACCAGCGCGTGCTGCACGGTGCCGGCCGTGCGCTTATCGAACGAGGCCAGAATGTCCTTCAGCTCCACGCCGTGCACCAGGGCCACGGCGGTGGCAATGGTTTCGGCAATGGCGTTGTAATCGTCGAGCACGATGAGGCGCTCATTCAGCATCTTCTTCCAGTAGCCCAGAATGCTGGTGTCGTTGCGGTAGCTGCCCTCGTTCACATGAATGTGGAAAACGTGGTAGGTGCGCTGCACCTCTTCGAGCAGCTGCGCGTCGGTCAGGTCCTGGGCTTCGGGGTAGCCCATGAGGGCCTTGAGGGCGTTGGCCTGCAGCACGTCCCAGGCCGCCTCGTCGCCGATGGTGAACAGAAAGCCCTTCTGGCCGCGCTTCTCGAAGCAGTCGCACGAGGTGTGGCGGGCCGCAAACAGCCAGGCCAGCGTGTACGATTCGCGGCTCTGGCCGCCGCCGTTGCCTTCCAGGTAAATGCCGGTCAGCCACTGGTCGAGCTCGGCGGTGCCGCTCTCGAACTGGCCCACCTGCAGCGGGTAGCTGTCGGAATGATGGTCGCCGATGCCGCCGAACAGAATCTGCGGATGCGGCACGCCGTGGTCGATGAGCGTGTTCATGAGCGGGCCCAGCTTCTCGCGCACCAGCACTTCCGGGATGCGGCCCATGCTGCCGGTTTCGTCCAGAAAGACGGCAATGGCCAGCGACTCGGGGTGAATGTCGGAGTCGCGGCTTTCGCGGAATTTCACGCCCCGGG
This sequence comes from Hymenobacter daeguensis, assembly GCF_054780555.1. Classification (NCBI taxonomy): domain Bacteria; kingdom Pseudomonadati; phylum Bacteroidota; class Cytophagia; order Cytophagales; family Hymenobacteraceae; genus Hymenobacter; species Hymenobacter daeguensis. Next base: position 73,611 of record NZ_BAAGWC010000012.1, on the reverse strand, counting down.
GCAGCATCTGGTCGCTGGCGCGGCCGGTGCGGTTGTTGGTGAAAATATCGTCCGCGCTGGCCCCCACTCGGGTGTCTTTGAGGAAGTCATACGCATCGTCCGACCATCTGGAGTAACCCATGAGCTTAAAGATTTAAAGGGTGAAATTCGCGTTTGGGATAAAGCTGTTGCAGCAATTTGCGGTAATCGGTGAAGGCCGTGTAGGCATTGTGCCGGGGCGTCAGCAGGAAGTCCACCAGCCGCTCGTCCACGGTGGCGCGCAGGCGCACGCCATTGCCCGAGGCATCGCCCAGCAGGCATACGGCCGTGCGCTGGGCCAGGGCCAAATCGATGCCCGGCAGGGCGCGCTTTTCGGCAAATACCGCGTCGGGGTACCATAGCCGGTACTTGCCCGAAACCGTGCTCAGCGGCCCGTTCAGCCGCGCCAGGTGGTAGAACGAGAGGCACACCAGCCCGTGCGTTTCGGGCACCAGCGCCAGCGCCTCGGGGTTGAGGCCGGCGTGGCAAAAGCCGCTCTGGTGCAGCCAGGCCACCAACTCCAGCAGGCGGCTCAGCACCCAGGCCACGTGGTGGGGCGGCAGCACCAGCCCGGCCAGCGGTACCACCCGGGCGGGCGTGGTGGCCAGCAGGCTGGGCCCATCCCAGGCCAGGCTGCCGGGTAAATACTTGTGAAAATGCTGGTCGGCCGGGGCGCGCAGGGCCATCAGGCGCTCGTAGTTGGCCTGCGACTGGCGCAGCAGAGCCGGGTCGCCGTCGAAGCGCACCTGCTGGTTGGGCAGCACGCGCAGCGGGCCGGCATCGTCGGTGAGGCGCAGGGCGGCTTCCAGTTGCTCCACATAGGCGTTGAGGCGGGCCACGGCGTCGGTGGCGCCGGGCAGGTGGCACACGTCGGGGTGCAGCAGCTTGAGGTAGGCGAGGTACTCTTTCCGGAAATTGGCGCGGCTAAAAACGTCGTCCGGCTGGCGGGAGGCGAGGATTCTGGAAAGCAGCGCTTGGGCATCCATACGCACACGGAAAGAGAGGCGGAACGGCCGCCAAGTTACGCATTCACGTACCAGAACAGCTCGTCGGGGCCCACGGCCGTGCGCTCGCGCAGGCCGCCGAAGCCCGGCCGTGGGGCGGCAATGCCCTGGCCCAGCTTCATGGGCGAGCGGAAAATGCGGATTTCATCCCACAGCCCGGCGCTTATCAGCGCATTGAGCACCGTGGGGCCGCCTTCCACCAGCACCGACTGCACATTGCGCTGGTACAAGTCGGCCAGCACCTGGGGCAGCAGGTCGTCGGCTTCCGAAAGGTGCACGAGGTCGAGGTTGGCCTTGTGGTAGGGCTGGCGGTAGGTGTAGATGAGGGTGGGCTGCGAGCCGTCGAGCAGGTTGTGGGTGGGCGGCAGGCTCAGGTTCTTGTCGATGACTAGGCGGGTGGGCTGCTGGCCGGGCCACTCGCGGGCGCTCAGGCGCGGGTTGTCGTGCAGGGCCGTGCGGGTGCCCACCAGAATGCCCTGCTCCTCGGTGCGCCAGCGGTGGGTGAGCATATTGGCCTGCGGCCCACTGATTTGCACCGGCTGAAAGTAGCGCCCGGCCAAAAAGCCATCGGCCGTTTCGGCCCATTTCAGCACCAGGTAAGGCCGTTTCTTTTCGTGAAACGTGAAGAAGCGCCGGTTCAGCCAGCGGCCTTCTTCGGCCAGCAGCCCGGTTTCGACCTGCACCCCGGCGGCCTTCAGCTTATCGATGCCGCGCCCGGCCACCAGCGGAAACGGGTCTTCGTTGCAAATCACGACTTCGGGCACCCCTTTGGCGATGAGCAGGTCGGCGCAGGGCGGCGTTTTGCCGTGGTGGGCGCAGGGCTCCAGCGTCACGTACACGCGCGATTTTTTTAATAATGCCTGGTCCTCTACCGCCGCCAGGGCGTTTACCTCGGCGTGGGGGCCGCCGTACTGCTGGTGCCAGCCCTCGCCGATGATGCGGCCTTCGTGCGTGACCACGCAGCCTACCAATGGATTGGGCCGCACGTAGCCGGTGCCGAGAAGGGCCAGGTCGAGCGCCCGGCGCATGAACAGCGCATCATCGTTTTTCATGAGCGTGAAGGTAATTAACCAGCTTCGGCTGGGCCGCTGACCTACATTTGCACCGATGAACGTACGCCAATTTACCACCTCGGTTGTCGCGGCGCTGCGCCCCCTCTACCCCGAGCCTGAGGCTAAGGCCATTGCGGCGCTGGTTGTGGAGCAGCTGCTGCAAATGGATGCCCTGGAGCGGATGATGGAGGCCCAGCAGCCCATTGCCGAAGGGGCCGAGGCAGCCCTGGCGCCGCTGCTGGCGCGCCTGCTGGCCCACGAGCCGGTGCAGTACGTGCTGGGCACCGCCTACTTCGCCGACATGGAGCTGGAAGTAACGCCCGCCACCCTCATTCCGCGCCCCGAAACCGAAGAGCTGGTGCACCTCATCAAGCAGGAGCAGGCCGCCACCGCGGCGCTGTCAGTGCTCGACGTGGGCACCGGCTCGGGCTGCCTGGCGCTGGCGCTGGCGCGGCTGCTGCCCGCCGCGCAGGTGCTGGCCGTGGATATCTCGGCCGAGGCGCTGGCCGTGGCGCGGCGCAACGCAGCCCGGTTTGCGCCGGAAGTGGCCTTCGAACAGGTCGATATTCTCGCGGGCCTGCCCACAGGCATTGCCCCCGGCACGCTTGATGTGCTGGTGAGCAACCCGCCCTACGTGCGCGAAAGCGAGCGGCCCGAAATGCGCGACAACGTGCTGGCCTGGGAGCCCGCCACGGCCCTGTTCGTGCCCGATGAAGACCCGCTGCTCTTTTACCGCCGCCTGGCCGAAGTGGGACCGGAGCTATTGAAGCCCGGTGGCAGCATCTACCTCGAGATTAACGAAGCACTGGGCAAGGAAACGGCCGCGCTGCTGGCCGCGCAGGGCTTCACCGGCGTTAAGGTGCTGCCCGATATGTTTGGGAAGGCGCGCATGGTGCGCGGTACCTGGACGGTAGCGTAAGGGGAGTCTGTTTTCAACTGGTTTTCCGGGTGGCCCGGCCGGCATCGTCGGCAACGGCAGTATCAGACAGGATGACGCCGGCAACGGCAGTCTGGCCGTGCCGCGCCTTCGGGCCGTTGCCATTGCGGGCTGCGGGGCTGGGCCCACCCAAGTGGTTTGGCGGGCACGAAAAGGCGGGCTGCCGGGCCGCCGGTGGCCCGGCGCTGGTGTGGTGCCGGCAATGCGGCATTCGAGGGGAGCAGACGATTAAAAGTCGTCATTAATTCGAGGTGATGCCATATAGTCAGGCGGTTAGCCTGTAAATTTGCGGCGGCTGCTTTTGGCTGTTGATAGAATTATTGCTGAAGATGGACCCTTTGGCAAAAGCTTGTAACATACCTGCCCTTTTTCTGTGAAAAAACCATTTACGCTTTCAAAAATTCTTCGCAAACTGCCGGGTTACGGCGCTGCCTGGGTGGCATTGCTGATAGCTGGAGCATTGGCCGCAAGCACGGCGCAGGCACAAACCTGCACCAATAGCGCGGCCAGCAACGGAACCACGCTGCCGACCATCGCGGCCAACAACGCGGTGGTTTGCATCACGGCGAACAACTACAGCCAGAACATTACCATTACGGGCCAGAACTGTACAGTGATTTTCAGCGGCAACACGTATAGCGGCACGCTGAGCGTGGCGGCCAGCGCAACCAATTGCACCATTACGAACAGCAGCGGCAGCAACCTGACGGGCATCATCAGCAGTGCCGGGGCAAACCTGACAATCAACAACAGCGGTACGATATCCGGCAGTCAGAATACCATCAGCGCGATTGCTGCCATCAATAACAACAGCGGCGCTACCTGGAGCGGGAACTTCTATAATGGCAGCGGCCGGATTACGGCTCCCCTGACCGTGAACAATGCCGGCACCTGGGGCAGCAACACCCAACTGGAGGCGTGGGATAATTTGACGTTTACCAATACCGGCTCGGTTAATAACGTGACGTTTTACGGCAAAGCGGGCCTGACCAGCCAGGCTTTCGCGCTGACCAACTCCGGCACCTGGACCGGGCAGGTAGGCACCAATTTTGCGGGCAACCTGAGCATTGCCAATGCCAGTGCCCAGACCTGGGGCGCAAGCCTGGCCCTGGGCACGCTTGCCGGATTCACGGTGAATAACCAGGGCACCTGGAATGCGGCGCTCGGTGGCTTTACCGTGAATGGCCCCGCCAATATTACGAACTCGGGAACCTGGGGCGCCGTGGGGTTTGGCCAGCTAACGGCTTCAGCAACAACCATCACGAATAGCGGAGTATGGAACAACACGCAGGTCAGCGTGGGCGGCCCGCTGACCATCAACCATTCGAACACGACGGCGAATACCTGGAAAGGCGTACCCGTGAACGAAAGCTCCCTGACCGTGAACAACAGCGGCAGCTGGAGCCTGGACGTGGGCTTTCCCACCACCGGCCCCAATGCCTTCAATACCCTGGCCGGCGGCACTACCACTCTGGGCAACTCGATGGTGATTAACGGCAACACGGCGTTTCAGAACAGTGGCTCACTCACCATCAGCAAGTCGTCGTTTGTGCTGCCGGCCGGCTCCAGCATCAGCAACCTGGCGGGCACGCTCAGCCTGCCGGCGGGGGTTGATAACAAGGGCGGCATCACCAACCAGGCCACGCTGAACGTGACGACCTACCAGACATCGACCAACACGGGGGGCCTCACCAACAACCGCCCCGGCCAGGTAAACGTGTCGTCGTCCTTCACCAACAGCGGCACCGTGTTCAACAGCGGCACCGTGGCCACCACGGGCTCCTTCACCAACAGCGGTGCCATCAGCGGGCCGGCCGCGCCGCTACGCGGCAGCTTCACCGTGACGGGGGCCTCGGTGAACAGCGGCACGTTCGGCGGCAATACCTCCGCCAACCGGCTGAACTTCTGCGATTCGAGCACCACGCCGGCCCAGGGCGGCGGCTTCGATGTGCAGAGCGGCACCGTGGGCACGGCCGGCACCATCTGCTCGGCCGTGCCGCTGCCGGTGCAGCTCACCCGCTTTGCCGCCACGGCTGCCGCTGGCCGCGTGGCGCTGCGCTGGTCCACGGCCTCGGAGAAAAACAGCGCCTATTTCGCCGTCGAGCGGAGCGCCAATGGCCGCGAGTTTGCGCCGTTGCTGACCGTCAAGGCACAGGGCAGCTCCGCCACTGCCACCGACTACGAGGCCACCGACAGCAAGCCGCTGGCCGGCCCGGGCTACTACCGCCTGCGGCAGGTTGATGCCGACGGCACGGCCACGTACTCGCCGGTGGTGTTGGCCAGCCGCCCTGGCGCTGCCGGCCTCAGCCTCGCGCCCAACCCCGTGGCCGACGTGGTGCAGGTGACCCTCGAAAACCTGACCGAGCCGGCCACGGCCCTGGAAATACGCAGCCTGAGTGGCCAATTGCTGCTGACCGCGCCCGCCTCCGCTGGCACCACTCAGCAGCTGAGCCTGCCCGCCCTGCCCGCTGGCGTGTATCTGCTGCAGGTGCGCACCACCGGCCGCAGCCTCACCCGGCGCCTGCTGAAGCTGTAGGAGCGGCCCACCTATTTGGCAGCACCCGCAAAAAAGCCCTCTCTGCGCGTGCAGAGAGGGCTTTTTTGGGGGGGCGGGTTACGCGCTACAGGTTTTGTGTCACGAAATTCGTCATCTGGCGGTAGAGGTGCAGGCGCGTGTTGCCGCCACTGATGCCGTGGTTGCGGTTGGGGTAATACAGCGTCTGGTAGTCCTTGTTGGCCTTGATGAGGGCATCGACGAAGGCGATGGAGTTCTGGAAGTGCACGTTGTCGTCGCCGGTGCCGTGCACCAGCAGGAACCTGCCGCGCAGGTTCTGGGCAAACTGCACGGGCGAGTTGTCGTCGTAGCCGCCGGGGTTTTCCTGGGGCGTTTTGAGGTAGCGCTCCGTGTACACCGAGTCGTAGTAGCGCCAGTTCGTGACCGGAGCCACGGCAATGCCCATCTTGAAAAGGTCGGCGTTCTTGGTCATGGCCAGCGAGGTCATGTAGCCGCCGTAGCTCCAGCCCCAGATGCCGATGCGGGCCTTGTCCACGTAGGGCAGGGTGGCGAGGTACTTGGCCCCGTCGGCCTGGTCGATGGTTTCGAACTTGCCCAGGTTGGCGTAGGTGGCCTTGCGGAAGGCCGAGCCCCGGCCCGAGGTGCCCCGGTTTTCCACCGACACCACGATGTAGCCTTTCTCGGCCAGCAGCTGGTGCCAGAGGTAGTTGGTGAAGGCCGTGCCGCCGCCGGCATTGTCCAGCACCGTCTGGGTGCTGCTGGTGCCGAAGCTAGGGCCGCCGTACACGTGCATCAGCACCGGATATTTCTTGGCCGGGTCGAAGTTGCTGGGCTTAATCATCCAGGCATTCAGCTCGATGCCATCAGAGTTTTTAAAGGTGAAAAACTCGTGCTTGCCCAGGTCGTATTGCGTCAAGGTTTGCTTGAGCTTGGCGTTGTCTTCCAAGGTTTTCACCAGCTTGCCGCTGCTGCCTTCGCGCAGGCTCACCACCGGCGGCACCCCGGCCGAGGAATGCGTGTTGAGGAAATACTGGGTGTCGGGGCTCATGTTCACCACGTCGGTGCCGTTGCCGGCCTCGCTGATGCGCTGCTTGCCCTTGCCGCTCAGGTTGATGCGGTAGAGGTGGCGCTGCAGGGCCGAGCCTTCGGTGCTGGTGTAGTAGATGTTGCCGGTTTTGGCGTCGAAGCCGTTGATGGCCGAAATTTCCCAAGTGCCCTTCGTGAGCTGGCGCACTTGCTTGCCGCTCATCTCGTGCAGGTAAATGTGCTGGTAGCCGTCCTTCTCGCTGGTGAAGATGAACTGCTTGCCACCGGCCAGGTACTTCAGGTCGTCGTTGATTTCGACGTAGGCCGGGTTCGTGTCTGTCAGCACCACCTGGGTTTTGCCGGTGTTCACGTCGCCGTGCAGGATTTCCAGCTTGTTCTGCAAGCGGTTCAGTCGCTGAATGCTGAGCGTGTTGGGCACCTGCGTCCACATCACGCGCGGGATGTACTGGTCGGGGTTCGGGCCCACGTCCAGCCGGGTGGTTTTGCCGCTGGCCACGTCGTAGCTGCTCACGCTCACCACCGAGTTATTCTCGCCGGCTTTGGGGTATTTGAAGCGGTATTCCCGGGGGTAGAGGCCGCCCCATTCCTGCATGTCGTACTCCGGCACCTGGCTTTCGTCGAAGGTGTAGAAGGCAATCTGCTTGCTATCCGGCGACCAGAAAAAGCCCTGCGCAAAGCCAAACTCCTCCTCGTACACCCAGTCGGCCGAGCCGTTGATGAGGTTGTTCTTCACGCCATTGGCGGTGATGGCCGTTTCCTTCATCGTGGCCAGGTCGGTCACGTACACGTTGTTGTCGCGGGTGAAGGCCACGCGCTGGCCATCGGGCGAGAAGGTGGCGTAGCCCTGCTTGCCGCCGGCGCTCAGCGGCACCAGCTTCTTGCTGCCGCGGTCGAACACGTAGTAGCTGGCGCGGGCGCTGCGGCGGTAAATGGGCTCGGTGCCGGTCGTGAACAGGATTTTCTGCTCGTTGGCGTTGAAGGAATAGCCGTCCACGTTGAGCGGCGCGCCGGCCAGCTGCAGCTCGGCGGCGGTCACCAGGGTTTGCACGGCTTTGCCGGTGGTCACTTCGTGCTGCACCAGGCTGCCATTTTCCAGGGCCGCGTAGTAGCGGCCGTCGTTCATCCAGTCGAAGCCCGGCACGCTGGCCGTGCGGAAGGTTGGCTTGGTCCAGATATCTTCCAGCGTGAGCGGCAGCTTTTGCTGCGCCAGGGCGCGGGTGGGCGTGAGGCTTGGCACCAGGGCCGGGCCATTGGCAGCCAGCAGGGCCGCCAAAACAATGAAGCGAAAACGCATAAGAGAGAGCAGGGGCGAAATAAGGGGGGCAATCGAACGTTAAAGGTAACATCTGCCCGGAGCACGGTTGCAGGCCCTGCCCGCCGTTACCTTTGCATCATGCGTTTTCGCCTCCTGTTATTCTGCCTGCCGGCGCTGCTGGTGGCCTGCTCTAAAACGGCAATGCCCGTCCGCCTCGACCTCATCGGGGCCACCGGCCTCATTTCCGGCAACCGGGTGGTGGGCGTGAGCGATACCCTCATTACCCGGGCCTATGCCGAGGGCAACGATGTCAGCCTGACGCACATGCGCATTACGGTGAAGTACGAGCCCACGCGCTACCCCTTCCTCTACCCGCTGCCCATCACCAGCTACGACCCCACCACCACCCCGAACGACGACGAACTGGTGTATGCCGATTCGGTGATTGCCAACAGCCGCGTAGCTACGGGCAACGGCGTGCCCCGCGGCGGCGCATTTTTGTTCAACAATAAATTCAGCGCCCGCACCACTTCCGGCACCGAGCGCTGGCAGTACACGGCCACCGACGATAACCAGGCGACGGCCGCGCGCGTGCTGCGGCTCACGGCGCGCAACCGGGATTCGGCCCTGGTGTACCACAGCTACACGGCCCGGCTGCGCCCCGTGATACGCCGCAGCACCCGCACGGCCGACTCGGCGCAGGTGCGCGATGGGGCTCTCGTGTTTCTGAACCTGCGCACGGGCCTGCTGCTGCCCAAGTACGCCCTCATCAACAACGAGAAGAGCCCAGACCTGCAAAGCAACCAGCTGCTGGTGGACCTGATTTGCGTGGCCAAAAACACCACCACGGTTATCCTGGCCGCTCCGGCCGAAACCAACCCCGCCAATCTGCGCCTCAACTCCGCCACCTGGCCCGTGGACAACCGCCACGCCACCCAGCTGCACGCGACCAACCTCAGCGACACCGACTTTGCCAATGCCGCCACCACCCAGGCCTTCGAGCAGGCCTTTGCCGGGGGCTTAGCCTACAGCTCGCTCAGCACGACGCCGCTGGCCAAAGGCCAGGTCATCGCCTTTCGGGTGGTTGAAAACAATCAGAATTACACCGGCCTGCTGCTGGTTTCGGACCTCGTGTTCGGCAGCAACCCGCGCATTACCTGTCTGGTGAAGGTGCAGAAATAACCCCCTGGATACACAACGAAAAGGGCCGCCCCGAAATGGAGCGGCCCTTTTTTGTGGCTTGGCAGCGGTCGATTAGAACGTCACCCCCGCCGTCACGGCCGTGGTGTAGCGGGTGTTGTTCACTTTGATGAGGGGCTCCTGGCCAGCCAGCGAGTAGGGCGTGTACGTGCGGTCGAAAGTGGTGTACACCACGGCCGCATCGAGGAAGAAATTGCCCTGACGGATGCCGGCCCCGGCGGTGTAAAAGTTCTGCACCCGCTCGTTGTTGGTATCGGCGTAGTAGGGGTCGCCGTAGCGGGCGTAGCCCAGCCGCACCCGAAACACATCGAAGCGCCCCTCGGCCCCAAACCGCAGGTTGACGGTGTTCCTGTACAGGCTCTTAATGTCGAGATTCTGCGACGTGAACGAGTAGCTGTCGCCGTTGGCGGCATCGGGCGTGCTGTGCAGGCGGGCCTGGCGGTAGCCCACGTACTCCACATCGCCCGTCACAAACCCGTGCTTGCCCAGCGTGTAGGCCACCCCGCCGTTGGCCCGGAGCGGCGTGGTGATGGCATAGTCGTAGTCGTTGGGCAGCGCATCGACCGACGAAGTCCCTATCGGCAAAGAGGCCGGCACCGCATCGTTGCCCTGGGCGTTGAACGTGGTGGTGATGGTGGCATTATACGTATTGGCCATCCGCATGTAGGTCGGCGTCTGAATGGAGGCGCCAATCCGCAGCGCATCCGTGGCCCGCAAAATGGCCCCGATACGGGCGTTGATGCCAGTGCCGGTGGTTTTGGAGTCCTCGTGCAGCGTATAGCTGCCGAGGTGCGTGGTGGGGTCAGTTTCGGTCTCGGTGAAATCCTTCACCACCGTGTTGTTCGAGCTCACAATGCCCAGGCCAAAGCCTAGGTACAGCCGGTCGCGGTAGCTGGCCCCGTAGCCCAGGTCAAACTGCGAAATCGACCCTTTCGAGGTCACGTATTCCGACTGGCCAATGGCCCCGCGCTGCACCCGTGGCGAAATGGTGGTGGTGGAGTCGGTGCTGCCGGGAATGCGGGTGCGTCGAACATCCGTCAGGTAAGCCCCATAGGCCAGCCCGTCCAGGCCATAATCCACCGTATTGTAGTTGCCGGAATCGCCCTGCCGGTGGATGTTGATGTAGTAATCGAACCCGGCCGTGCCGCCCAGCGAGGTCAGGTAAGACTGATTGCTGGCCACCGAGCCCTGGTAGCGTGAGGCGGTATTGAAGTCGGCCACCCGGCTAAAGCCCATCGCAAAGGCCCCGCCGCGCCAGTTGCTGCTCTGGTCATCGTCGGGCCGGCGGGTGGCAAACACCAGGCCGACGCTGCCCAGGTGGAAGCTGTTCTTGGTTTCGTTCACCGCGGCCGCCGAGTTGCCGTCGATGCGCGCATCGCTCTGCCCCAGGCCAATGCCGGGCGTGATGTGGGCTTCCGATTTCTGGTATAGCCCCAGGCCGGCGGGGTTGCTGGTCAGGTTGCCAAAGTCGGCCCCCAGGGCCACGTTGGCCCCGGCAATGCCCTGCGTACGGGCCGGGCCACCAAACTGCAGCCGCGAATACTGCAGCGCGTCGCTGGCACCCTGGGCAAAGGCGTGGCCGGCCTGCCCCACTACCAGGGCCAGGCTAAGCCGAATAATCCGTTTTTTCATGGGATGGGGAAGAAAAAGAGCCGGCCGTCGGGCCGGCTCATTCGAGGGGTTTTTCCGTAAAAAGAAGGCTGCTGGCTAGTTGCCACGGCCACGGCTGTGGCCACCGCCGCCGCCCCCACCACCGCCCCCTCCGCCGCCATACGACGGAGCCGAGTACGAAGGCTGACTGTAGGAGCGCTGCGGCTGCTCGTAGGAGCGTTGCTGGGGCTGCTCATACGTGCGCTGGGGTTGCTCGTAGCTGCGCTGAGGCTGGCTGTAGGTTTGCTGGCGCGGCTGGTCGTAGGTGCGCTGGCGCGTCTGTGAGGCATCGGTGGCCTGGCCCTGGCCGCCGTTGTTGACGGGTTCGCCAAACACGTTCTGGAAGAAGCCGCCACGCCGCCGGCCTTCCTGCGGCTGGCTGGTGGCCTGCTGCATCTGGCCGGGCGTGCTCTGGGGCTGGGCATCGGCGGGGGTGGCATTGCGCCAGCGGCCGCGGCTCTCATCGCGCGCCGTCTGGCCTTCCACCAGCTTGGCATCGGGCGAGGCCGTAGCGGGAGTCATGTTGCTGTACTGGGGCTGCACGGTGGCATCCATCCGCCGGGGGCGGTTGCTGTATGCGCCGGCCGCCTGGTCCATTGCCGCATCGGGCTTCGTGGTCACGCCATTGGAGCGTACCCGGCCACCTTCGGCCATGCCGTAGGGCATCGACTGCGGAGTACCGCCATCGGGAGCCATGCGCTCGGCGCGCACCCGGCCCCCGCCCGTAGTGCCCGAGGTGCCCGTACCGGTTACCCCGCCACTGCCCGACATCGTGCGGCCTTCCGAGGTGCGGTCGGTGCGGTGCCCGTAGGTGCGGCCGCGGCCGTTGTCGCTGTAGCCGCCACCGTAGTAGCTGTTGCCACCGTAGTAGCCGCTGCCGTAATAGCTGCTGCCGTAGTATCCCCCACCGCCATAGTAGCCGCCGTAGAAGCGGCTATTGTAGTAGTAAGGGTCGTAGAAGCTGCCATAGCCGTAGCCGTAAGGGCTGTAGCCATAGCCGCCGTAGCCATAGCCACCATAGCCCCACGACCGACCAAAACCAAAGCTGAGGCTTATGCCCGAGCCGTAGCCATAGCCGTACGGGCTATAAAAAGAGCTGTAAAACGGGTCGTAGCCGCCGTAGGCGTATGGCGAAAATCCGCAGGCCCCACCGCCCCAGCCCCAGCCGCTGCCATAGCTCAGGCTCGTATAGGGGCTATACGGGGTGTAGTAGCTCACGCCCGGCCCGTAGTAGGGGGCCGAGGTGTAGCTCGGCACGCCGCGCATGTAGGTGTAGGTATTGTCGTAATACTGGTCGGAGCTGCTGCCTTGGCTGTTTTGGCGGGCAGTAGTGCCGGTGGTGTTGCCGTTATAGTCGGGGTTGGCGGCTTCATCGGTGGTGGCCGGGGCTGCCGCGGGCGCCTGGCTGACCACCAGCGAGGTGCGGTCTTTGGAGGAATAATAAACCCCGTCGTCTTCCGAAGAAGTGAGGGCCGACGTGCCCGCGCAGCCGCCCAGCGCAAGCAGGGCAAAAGCGGGCAAACAAGCGGTGAGCAGGTTTTTCATGACGGAAAAAAGGTATGGGTGGGTAGCCTATTGTAAAAGTAACGAACTATACGGTGGAAGCGGGATGAAGAGGCTAATAATCAGCGGTGGTTTAATCGGAGCCGGCCAGAAACCAGCTACCAGATGCCGCCAGGGGTCAACTGCGCTTTGCATACGAGGTCCGCGCATTAGTAACGTAATTTGAACCCGAAACGGTGCCCCTGGACGAAGTCAAATCCTGTACCAGAGTTGGGAACTTTTCCAATTACCCCATAGATGCCTCCCATGAGCAAAAAGTTGCCTACCCGCCAGGAAGATTATTCCCTCTGGTACAATGAGTTAGTGAAGCGCGCCGGCCTGGCCGAAAATTCGGCCGTGCGCGGCTGCATGGTCATCAAGCCCTACGGCTACGCCATTTGGGAAAAAATGCAGCGCCAGCTGGACGATATGTTCAAGCGCACCGGCCACGAAAATGCCTACTTCCCGCTCTTCGTGCCCAAGAGCCTGTTCGAAGCCGAAGAAAAAAACGCTGAGGGCTTCGCCAAAGAGTGCGCCGTGGTCACGCACTACCGCCTTCAGACCGACCCCGACAAGCCGGGCAAGCTGCGCGTGGACCCCAACGCCAAGCTGGAAGAAGAGCTGGTGGTGCGCCCCACCTCCGAAGCCATTATCTGGAGCACCTACAAAAACTGGGTGCAGAGCTACCGCGACCTGCCGCTGCTCATCAACCAGTGGGCCAACGTGGTGCGCTGGGAAATGCGGACCCGCCTGTTTCTGCGCACCGCCGAGTTTCTGTGGCAGGAAGGCCACACCGCCCACGCCACCGCCGAGGAGGCCGTGGCCGAAACCCGCCAGATGCTCGACGTGTACGCCGAGTTTGCCGAGGAGCACATGGCCCTGCCCGTGGTGAAAGGCGTGAAAACCCCCAACGAGCGGTTCGCCGGGGCCGAGGATACCTATTGCATCGAAGCCCTGATGCAGGACGGCAAGGCCCTGCAGGCCGGCACCAGCCACTTCCTGGGCCAGAACTTCGCCAAGGCCTTCGACGTGCAGTTTGCCAACAAGGAAGGCGTGCGCGAGCACGTGTGGGGCACCAGCTGGGGCGTGAGCACCCGCCTGATGGGCGCCCTCGTAATGGCCCACTCCGACGACGAAGGGCTCGTGCTGCCGCCCAAGCTGGCTCCCATTCAGTGCGTCATCGTGCCCGTGTACAAAACCGGCGAGCTGGATGCCCTGCTGGAGCGCATCAAGCCCATTCAGATGGGCCTGATTGCCCGGGGCATCTCGGTGAAGCTGGACGCCCGCGATACCGAGCGCCCCGGCTTCAAGTTTGCCGAGTGGGAGCTGAAGGGCGTGCCCGTGCGCCTGGCCATCGGCGCCCGCGACCTCGATGCCGGCACCGTGGAAGTGGTGCGCCGCGACACCAAAGAGAAAATGAGCCTGCCGCTGGCCAACATTGTGGAAAGTGTGGACCAGCTGCTGGTTGATATTCAAACCAACATCTACAACAAGGCCCGCAATTTCCGCGACACGCACACCACCCGCGTCGACAGCTACGACGAGTTTAAGCGGATGCTGGACGAGGAGCCCGGTTTCCTGCTGGCCCACTACGACGGCACGTCCGAAACCGAGGAGCGCATCAAGGAAGAAACCAAGGCCACCGTGCGCTGCCTGGCCCTGGCCGAGCCCGACGAGGAAGGCATCTGCATGGTGACGGGCAAGCCCAGCCCGCGCCGCGCCTACTTCGCCCGCGCCTACTAGGCCGCGTTAGCGAAGCCGCACCTCCCCCCAAAGCCGCCCTGCTTTATCGTAAGCGGGGCGGCTTTTTGGTGGAAATGACGGGGCAAAATGCGCTGAAAAGAGGCAACGAATTCGCTTTGAGCGAAGTGCAAATCAAAAAAGTGCGCTGCTAAGTAGCATCGGCACGGCCTGAAGTGCTAACTTCGGGGTTAGTTCTGAAGCGGGAAAAGCAACGTGCGGCTTTAGTAATATTTTCACAATCAATACATAACATGTCTGGCTTTGCTATGAAGAAGTTATTACTACTTGGATTTTTGAGCTGTGCCGCGCTTGCGGGGCACGCGCAGGCAACGAAGATGCAGGTGCCGGCCAAGGCATCCAGCCAGCTGGCCGACCTCATGGACCTGACCAAGGCGGAGGTGGCCAAGACGAGCAAGGTGAAGGCCAAAGCCCACGCCGAAGTGCGCCCCGACCTGAACCGCTACCTCGTGATTTCGACCAACGACTTTTTGCAGGTCACCAATAACAATCCGACCAAAGAGGCATACCTGCAGTGCATCGACAAGGGCCTGGCCCGCGTGGCCCCGCTCACCAACAGTGTGCAGGACCGCCAGCAGGTGGCCGAGTATTTCCAGGAGCTGATGGAAATCGTGGGCCTGGAAAGCTCGGAAGGAAAGCTGGCCGCCTTCGTGAGCCAGCCGAAGGCAGAGAAGTAGGCAAACGCCCGTCAGGCTGAGCGCCGCCAACGTGCCAAGGCCCTTCGCGGCGCTCAGCCTGACGGGCAACCAATCAAAAGGCCCCGCATCCAGCTGGATGCGGGGCCTTTTGCATGAGCGGCGGGTCGCCTATTTCTTCGTGATGGTGAATTCTACCCGGCGGTTTTTGGAGCGGGTTTCTTCCTGGTCGTTGCTGGCAATGGGCTTGGTGCCGCCGAAGCCTTCGGTGGTGATGCGCTCACCCTTGATGCCGTGAGTGACGAGGTATTTCTTCACTTCGTTCACGCGGTCCTGGCTCAGCTTCAGGTTCAGCGCCGGGTCGCCCTGGTTGTCGGTGTGGCCCGAGAGCTTGATTTCCACCGTGGGGTAGTCCTTCAGGATGCGGATGAGGCGCAGCAGCTCCGGATAGGAGCTGGTGTTGAGGTAGTACTTGCTCTGGGGGAAGAAGATGTTGTTCATCTTCACCGTCTGGCCCACGTTGAAGGGCACCAGAAACAGGTCTTTTTTCTCCTCCGAATACTTGTCCTTGGCCGTCACGTCGAGGTTGGCGTTTTCGGCGATGTATCCTTTGGCTTCGGCGCGGTAGCCATATTGCACGCCGCTGGGCAGCACAATGGTGTAGGAGCCGTCGGCCGGGTCGGTTTCGGTCACGCCGATTTCCTCGCCGGTGAGCAGGTTTTCGTAGTGAATGATGGCCCGGATGGGCTTGCCGGTGTTCACGTCGAGCACACGGCCGGTTACCAGCGTCACCACTTCGGGCTGGAAGGCGGGAGCCAGCGAGATGCGGAAAATGTCCTTGGAGCCATCCACGCCGTTGCGCGACGACACCAGGTAAGCATCCTGGCCGGCGGCCGAGATGGTGTAGTAGGCGTCGAAGTCGGGCGAGTTCACCACCGGGCCCAGGTTGCGGGGCGGGCTCCAGTTGGTCCAGGTATCGTCGAGGCGCTTGGTGTAGAAAATGTCCGACTTGCCGTAGCCGCCCCGGCCTTCGCTGGCGAAGTAGAGCGTCTTCTCATCGGCGGCCAGGAAGGGCGCGAAGTCCGATTTGGCCGTGTTTACGTTCGGGCCGAGGCTTTTGGGCTTGCTCCAGGTGTTGGTTTGCTCGGGCACCGGGAAGCTCACGAAGATGTCCTGGCCGCCCATGCCGTCGGGGCGCTCCACGGCCATCAGCATGGCTTTGCCCGAAGTGGCCTGGAAGAAGTCGACGTGCTCCTTGTCCAGGTTCACGAAGTCCTTGATGACCTGCGGCACCGGCTGCGTCCAGCCCATGCGGGTGCGCTTGGTGATGCTGCAGCCGAGCGGGTCCATGGTCCCGTCGCGGTTGTAGATGTTGATGAGGATGGCGTTCTGGCCGTTGGCCGACACCGAGGCGATGCCGTTGGGGTCGTCGGGGGTGTTCACGGGGCCGCCGAGGTTTTTGGCCAGGCTCCAGGTTTTGTTTTTGCCGCTGACGAGGGTGGAGTAGTACACATCCTGCGGGTCGCGGCTGCCGCCCACGTTGTCGGGGTTGCTTTCGCGGGCGAAGTACAGGGTGCGGCCGTTGGGCGAAATCACCGGGTGGGTTTCCACGTAGCGGGTGTTCACGTTCGGCCCCAGGCTCACCAGTGAGGAGTCGAACTGCGTCGACTTCACCGCATCGGGGCCTTTCGGCTCGGTGAAGGCCTGCTTCACCATCGTGGAGGGCACGTCGGCGATGCCGATGGCGTCAATCTGGTTCACGCCTTCCACCTTGGCCGTGTTCATGTACACCTTCACGCCCAGGGTGCGGTATTCGGCGGCCGGGAACTTCACTTCGAGGGTGCGGTAGGCTTCGGGCAGCGGGCCGGGCTTGTCGTTGGTGTACACTTCGTGGTGCTCGCCCTTGGTGTCCACCAGCTCCACTTTGGTGATGGAGCCGGGGTTGAAGTTCTCCACAATCGTCACCTGCTGGGCCGCCACGGAGCGGGCAAAGCGCACTTCGATGAACTCGTTCGGGCCCTCCTTGCGCGGAATCCAGGCGTCGTTGCTGATTTGGCCGAGCGGCAGCGCGTTGGGCGTGCTCAGCACCTGCGAAGGGGAGAAAGGCTCCTTGCCTTCAGACTTTTGCGACGAGACGGCCACCAGGCGGGCAGCCCATTGTACGTGCTGAGCCTGGGCAGAATGGGCGGTGAATAGGGCAAGGCCGATGGGCACGGCGGCCAGTAGATTCCTCATAAGATAACTATTTAGGGTAACGATAGCAGAAAACAGTTGTCACACAACGATGCTGGGCAAATTTACATCGGCGTGGCTGGGAGAGTGATATTTTGCGGCAGCTAACTTAGTAAAAAACTATTTTATGAACCTCTGGAACCTAGCTGTTACCTTTCCGCTACGGCCCGCCGATGCGGTCAGTCGAAGGCCGAACGGACGTGGTAAACCAATGGTTCTCGGCGGGTAAGGCAACCGTAGCGCACGGCGCGGCGGGCAGCCGGCGCGTGGCCGGGCTGCTGCTGCTGCTGGGCCTGCTGCCGCTGGCCGGGCGGGCGCAGGTGCTGGTGGGGGCCACGGCGTTCGGGCCGGTGTTTCGGGGGCTGCGGCCGGCGGGGGCCGACACCTCGCTGCTGCTGGTGGCGCGGGCCCGGCGGGTGGGCGTGAGCACCTTCGTGCAAACGAGTGGGGCGCGGGGCTACCTGCAATTTGGCCAGCAGCAGGTGCGCTACCGGGTGGGCACCGACATGATTTACGACTCGCGCGGCGAGCCGCCCTTCGTGCGCGAAGACTACGGGGCCGACCTCGCCCACATCTACACCCTCGACGCGGCCCAGCACTGGCAGGTGGGCCAGCAGCTGCACTACGACCAAAGCCGCGCCAACGCCACCCGCACCGGCCTGTGGCTGGGCCGGCTGGGCTACCAGGCCCGCCTGCGCCCCGGCCACGCCACCGATACGCTGTCGCAGATGCGCCTGACGCTGCTGGGCGGCCTGGCCACCGACACCCGCAACGGCCGCTCCGATGCCGGCGCGGCCTACGGCTTCGATGCGGCGGCCATCTACTTTGCCAACGGGCCGGGGGCCGCGCCGCTGGCCGTGCGCGTGCTGGGCACCCGCGCCAACCTGGGGCCGCGCATCATGCAGCGGCTGGTGGCCGAGGCGGTGGGGGAGCAGGCCTTTCTGGAAGGGGCGCCGCTCACGGTGCAGGGCCGCCTGGGCTACCGCACCAACCGCGCCGAGGACTACCTGCTGGGCTCGGTGCAGCGCATTCAGTCCGATACCATTGCGGTGCAGGCGGGGGCTTCTTATAAGCTGAACGAGTTTACCACGCTGCGCTCCGATAACAGCCTGCTGGTGCCCAACCGGGCTTTTCGCTACCGGCGGCTGGGCGAGCGGGCCGATACCCTGCAGGACGTGGGCTACCGCCAGCGCGAGCTCGATACCCGCCAGGAGCTGCGCTTTGCCCAACCCAAGCTGCAAACCTCTCTCAGCTTCAGCTACCACGAGCGCACACGGGCGTATTACCTCGACAACTCCCGCTACCTGAGCGCGCCGCGCCTGGCCGTGGCCCTGGCCCGCGAGCAGGTGAAGGACATCACCGAGCAGACCATTCTGTGGCAGGGGAATATGACCTGGCTGCCCTCGCCGCGCCACTCGGTGGCGCTGGGGGGCACGGCCCAGCTGCTGCGCGTGGATGCCCCGAGCAAGGACAACCAGCAAATCCGCGACGAGGCCCAGCACCTGCTGCGCCTCACCTGGACGGGGCGTTGGGCGGGGGCCTTCCGCACCACGCTGGGCGTGGCGGGCGAGTACCGCCAGACCATCTTCATCCGGGCCAGCCAGAGTGCCGAGAACTACGGCGACCACCTGCTGCACTGGGAGCCGGGCTTCACCTGGGCCCCGGGCAAGTGGAGCATCCGCTCGCAGTACCACCTGTGGGTGAGCTACCAGGTGCGCGACCTGGCCGCCGAGCAGGCCCGCAACCGCGCCAGCCGCGTGCTGGAGCAAACCCAAAGCATCACCTACCAGCTGCGGCCCCGCCTGCTGCTGCTGGCCGACTACGTGCGCCGCGAAAACCGGGTGGGCCAGCTCAACTGGACGCAGTTCCGCGAAAGCCCGCTCGATACCAGCGTGACGCACGACCTCTCCATTGGCGGGCGGCAAAGCTGGGTGGGCCCCAAAGGCAGCACCAGCCTGCGCCTGGGCTACCGTCTGCTGGAGCAGCGCAACTACGGCCGCGCCGCGCTGGTGCTCGACAACCCCACCGGGCCGGCCACCTCGCTCATCTACCTGCACAACATCACCCGGCAGCAGGGGCCGGAGCTGGCCGTGGAGCGCCACTCGGGCGCGGGCAGCTTCAACCTCACGGCCAGCATCTGGCTGCAGTGGATGCGCACGTACTCGACCTACACGCGGGGCAAGGGCACCTACTCCGGCAGCAGCTACACGGCCCTGGACCTGGACCGCGACACGCGCCGGGTGCTGCCCTACTTTGAGCTGGCGGCGGAGTGGCGGGTGGGCCGGCGGTAGCACGTAGCGCGGACTTTGTAGTCCGCGCCGCTGCCTTATTTCTAGTATTTCCAAACGGCGCAGTAACGCGGACCACAAAGTTCGCGCTACGGTGCTATCTTCCCGCCTCACAACCTAACCCCAACCATTTCAACCCGATGGCAGCTCCCTGCCACGACCTTTACGTCAACCATTTCGAGAACATCCGGTGCAGCCGGGCCACCTTCCTGGCGTTTCTCAACTACACCGTGACGGCCACCGCCGCCAGCCCCACGGCCGCCGTGCAGGCCCTGAGCGCCGGCCTGCACACCGCCGCCGATGCCCTGGCCGGCAACGTGGTGGCCCGCGAAGGCCAGGACGGCACCGGCCAAACCCTCACCCGCACGCGCAAGGAGGTGCTGCGCGCCATGCGCGCCTTCGTGCAGGACACCAACGCCGTGAAGCTGGTGCCCGCCTACCGCCAGCAGCCCGACAAGCTGAAGGAGCTGCTGCCCCAGGGCCTCATGCACCTCACCGAAGCCAACAACACTGACTTCCCGGTGCGCTTCGAAGCCTTTGCCAAAGCCCTTACCGCCCACCAGGCCGACCTCGGGGCCGACCCCGGCAAGCAGGCCGCCGCCTTCCTCACCGAGCTCACCGCCGCCACCGCCGCCAAAGACGCCGGCCTGAAAGCCACCAGGGAAACCATTGGCGCGCTGGGCGGGCAGTGGGCCGCCGCCTGCCGCCTGCTGTGGCAGGTGCACTGCACGGCCCTGGCCGCCTATTGGGAAAAGCCCGAGCAAGCCGAGCTGTACTTCAACTACGGCCTGCTGCAACGCCCCAAGCCCAACAAAGACGCCCCGGCCGGCGGCTCCCTATAGCCTGACCGGAAAAACCATCTCAACGCGTTGCGATGGGGTACACCAGTGTGGCGAAGGCCGTCGCAAGACGTTGCGATGCCCTTCGCCACACTGGTTATAGGGCTCGCACGTCGGTGCGGTACCCTTCGCCACTGTGGTGGGGTGGCCCGCAGGCGTGTGTAAGCCATGCCACCACACTTCCCATGCCTGTTGCACCGATGCGCGGCGGTAGGCACCACACTTCTTCATGAATAAAGCCCCCGGCTGGCGCGCGTCTGCGACGCGCTGCCGGTTGGTACCGAGCCTGTGGCTCGGGCTTGCGGGCTGTTCAACGGGACCTGCCGTACCGAATACGCCCCCGAGCCACAAGCTCGTCGCCAGTCGGCAGCGCGTCGCAGACGCGCGCCAGCCAGAAGCGGGGCGGAGAACAAACATGCTCCCGCTGACTACGTGGCCGGCACTTCCTTCGGCAACTCCGCCAGCAGCTCCTCCAGCCCGGCCACGAAGGCTTCCGTCGCTTCCTGTCGCGCCGTGTCCGGCGTAGCTTCCGCTTCCAGCGCGGCGATGACGGGCGTGAGGCCAGCCGCCCCCACCAGCCGCAGCGAGGGCTTGAGCTTGTGGGCCAGCGCGGCCACGGCGGGCCAGTCGGCGGCGGCGCGGGCGGCGCGCAGGTCGGCCACCGTGCCGGGCGTGTTGGTATGGAAGGACGTCAGGATGCGGTTCATGAACACGGTGCTGCCGTGGGCCGGCTCGTGCAGCAGGGCCAGGTCGTAGGGCCGGGCGGGGGCGGCCGGTGCGGGAGCGGCCGGCTCGGCTTTGGGCCTGCGGGGCTTGCGCGGGGCCGGGGCGGGGTGAGCCGCGTCCACCAGCGGGCCTTCCACGCCCGCAATCAGCGAGGCCAGCTTGCTCAGCAGCTCGCTTTCCTCGAAGGGCTTGGGCAGGGTGTCGTTCATGCCGGCGGCCTGGTACTTCTCGGCATCGGCCCGGAAGGCGTTGGCGGTAAGGGCCAGAATGGGCGTGGCGGCCCGGGCCGGGTTGGCGTGCGCCCGAATGCGGGCCGTGGCCTCCAGGCCGTTCATGCCCGGCATCTGAATGTCCATCAGAATCACGTCGTAGCGGCGCTGCTCAAACAGCTCCAGCGCCTCCAGGCCGCTGGCGGCCTCGTCCACCAGCACGCCGTGGCCTTCGAGCAGCAGCTGGGCCACTTCGCGGTTCACGGCATTGTCTTCTACCAGCAGCACGCGGCTGCCGCGCACGGCCGCCTCCTGCACCGGCGCCAGTGGGGCCAGCACGGCCTGCCGGGCCTCGGCACTGGCCTTGGGCAGGGTGGTGATGAAGGAAAACGAGCTGCCTTTGCCGGGCTCGCTCTGCACCGAGAGGCGGCCGCCCATCTGCGTCACCAGGGCCCGGCTGATGCTCAGGCCCAGCCCCGTGCCGCCAAACTGCCGGGTGGTGTCGGCATAGGCCTGGGTAAACTCCTGAAAGATGCTTTCGAGCTTATCGGGCGCAATGCCGATGCCCGTGTCCGTCACCCGAAACTCGGTGGTGAGCGTGTCCTCGGTTTCGCTCACAAAGTGGCCCGCCACCGTGATGGTGCCGCCCACGGGCGTGAATTTGATGGCGTTGGAAAGCAGGTTGAGCAGCACCTGGTTGAGGCGGTAGGGGTCGCCCACCACCCAGGGGTGGGGGCAGGAGTCTTTCAGGCGCGTGCCCAGCACCCGAATGCCCTTTTCCTGGGCTTGCAGGGCTAGGGGCTGGGCCGCGTTGGCCATCGAGTCGCAGAGGTTGAAGGCCACCTGCTCCAGCTCCAGCTTGCCGGAGGTGATTTTGGCCATGTCGAGCACATCGTTCACCACGTTCAGCAAGTGCCGCCCCGAGTGCTGAATGATGGCCGCGTAGTTGTGCTGCTGCTCGTTGAGGCCGGTTTTGGCCAGCAGGCTGGTCATGCCCAGCACCCCGTTCAGGGGCGTGCGGATTTCGTGGCTCATGTTGGCCAGGAAGTTTTCGCGGGCCGTGGCGGCGGCTTCGGCCGCGTGCTGGGCCGCCTTCAGGGCCGTGATGTCGGTGCTCACGCCCAGCACCTGGGCCGTGCCGTCGGTGAGCACCAGCGGGCAGCGCACGGTTTGCAGCCACATGGTTTCGCCATTGGCCAGCCTTATCGACAGCTGGGTGGTGAGCGGCTGGCCGGTATTGAACACCACCTGGTCGGCCATCACCGCCGCCTGAATCTCCTCCTTGGCCATGGAGGCCTCCATGGTTTCGGTGCCGGCCAGCTCCTGCATGCGCTGCCGCAGGGCCTGCATCTGGGCATTCTCAAACACGGTGTTGCCCCGGGCATCGCGCACCCAGATGAAGTTGGGGTTGAGGTCGAGCACCAGGTTGGTGAAGGTTTGCTGGGCCAGCACGGCGGCTTCGCTCTCGCGGCTGCGGGCCTCGGCCTGCCGCCGGTTCGTGATGTCGAGGCCGTAGCACATCACCTCGCGCAGCACCCCGTCGGCCCCGAAGAGGGGCTGGTAGGAGCACAGCCAGTATTTCTCGGGCTCGCCGGTGGGGCCGGGCCAGTGCTCTTCCCAGTTCACCATCTCGCGGGCCTGCACGGCCCGCTCAAACAGGCGCTGCCGGCGGCTGGCCAGCGAGAGCGGCAGCCCGTGCTTCACGCAGTGGTCGGCAAAGGTGCGGCCGATGCGGTCGCGGCGCTCCACCGGGTCGGGCTCGGCGTAGGGGCTCACGTAGAGGTAGCGCTGATTGGGGGCGAGCACCGTGACCACGGCCGGCAGGTGCGCCATAATGGCCTCGTAGAAAGCCCGCTGCTCGCGGGTTTGCTGCTCGGCGGCGCGCTGGGCCGTCACGTTGGTGAGGTAGAGCAGGGCACAGTTGGCTTCCACCACCGGCACGGCAAACATCAGAAAGTGCTGGTCGTTGGCCACCAGCTCGCCGTGCAGGCCCTCGCCAGTGCGCAGCACCTGGGTGGCGGCCTGCACCAGCTGCGGCCGCACCCGCGACGGCCCCGTCGATTCCATCTCCTGCCGGAGCGAGGTGGCTGCCGTGTTGGAAAACAAGAGCTTGCCCTCGGCGCTGATGCGCAGCACCGGGTTGGGGTTAAGCATCGGAATGCGGCCCGCGAAGCGCATTCGCTCGATTTCGGCCTCCGCTTCCTCGCGGCGGGCGCGCTCAGTCAGCAGCTGTTTCCGAAGCTCGGCGGGAGAGAGGTCGTCTAGCATGTATCAATTAGCATTTAACAGGCCTGCGCCACTGCTGCCGGCCCATCATGAACAATCGCCTCAACGGGAATCAGCCAAAGATAGAAGCCGCTCCGGGCGCACGGCAGAAGCCTGTTAACAGAAATCAGAGCTCCTTGCGCAGCCGCGCCACCGGAATGTTGAGCTGCTCGCGGTACTTGGCCACCGTGCGCCGGGCAATGTTGTAGCCCCGGGCGTTGAGCATTTTCTCCAGTTTGTCGTCGCTCAGCGGCCGCTCCTTGCTCTCCTTGCCGATGAGGTCTTTGAGAATGCTCTTCACCTCGCGGCTGCTGGCGTCCTCGCCCGAGTCGGTGGCAATGCCCTCGGAAAAGAAGTATTTCAGCGGGTATATGCCGAACTCCGTCTGGATGGATTTCGAGTTGGCCACGCGGCTCACCGTCGAAATGTCCATGCCGATGCGCTGGGCAATGTCTTTCAGAATCATCGGCCGCAGCTTGCCCTCGTCGCCTTCCATGAAGAAGTCGCGCTGCAACTCCACAATGGCGTTCATAGTGCGCAGCAGCGTATTCTGCCGCTGCCGGATGGCATCGATAAACCACTTGGCCGAGTCCAGCTTCTGCTTCACGAAGGTCACGGCTTCCTTCATCTTGGTGTCTTTCTTGGCCGCCTTGTCGTAGGTCCGGAACATCTCGGTGTAGGCCGGGCTCACGCGCAGCTCGGGGGCGTTGCGGGCGTTCAGGGTCAGGTTGAGCACGCCGTTGTCGTTCGTCAGAATGAAGTCCGGCATCAGGTACTGCGTCTTGCCCAGGCCGCTGGGGCCGCTGCCGCCCGGCTTGGGGTTCAGCTTCAGAATCACGTTGATGGCCTCTTTCAGCTCGTCGTCTTCCAGGTCCAGCTTCTGCTGAATGCGCGGGTAGTGCTTCTTGCTGAACTCCTCAAACGTGTCGGTCAGGATGCGCTCGGCGTTCACGGTGTTCTCGTCCTGCGGGCGGCGCTCCAGCTGCAGCAGCAGGCACTCGGGCAGGTCGCGGGCCGCAATGCCGGGCGGGTCGAAGCCCTGCACCACGCGCAGCACGGCTTCAATCTCGGCCACCGTCACCTCCAGGTTCTGGCTAAAGGCTAGGTCGTTGGCAATGGCCGAGAGGTCGCGCCGGATGTAGCCGTCGCCGTCAATCGAGCCGATGAGCTGCTGGCCGATGGCCTCCTGGCGCTCGTCGAGGTCGGCAAAGTGCAGCTGGTCGAGCAGCGAATCCAGCAGCGAGCCGCTGGTGTCGGCCAGCGGGGTGTCGCGCTCCTCTTCCTCGCCTGGGCCGTCGCCCTGCATCTTGTAGCCCGCTATTTCGTCGTCGTTGAGGTAGTCGCTCAGGTCAAGGTCGGTGTTGTCGGGGGCGGTGTCGCTGTCGGCCGGGCCATCGTCTTTGGGCGAGAGGTCGGGTTCGGGCATGTCGTCGGCCATTTCAGAGTCGGTGCTGCTGCGGTCGTCAAAGTCCTCATCCAGCGTGTTTTCGTCGTTGTCGAGGTTGGCATCGGGGTCGTCATCGTCCGAGTCGTCCGAGTCGTCGCGGTCCAGCTCTTCGGCGTCGTCGGGCTCGTCTTCTTCCAGGGCCGGATTCACCTCCATCTCTTCCTTGATGCGCGTTTCCAGCTCCGCCGTCGGAATTTGCAACAGCTTGATGAACTGAATCTGCTGCGGGCTAAGCTTTTGGGAGAGGAGCTGTTTAAGGTCGAGGCGTTGCATAGTAGCGAAAGTACGGAAAGGCGACGGCAGAGGTCAATTTTACTACGGTTTGGCGTTAAAAGTTGACGACAGACGCCGTGTTGCGGCCGCGCCGCGCCCTGCAAACTTCGTGCTACTGATGCCAGGGCCTACCTTTGCCCCAATTACAATCTGCTATTTCAACACCATGTCCCTCAAACGGTCCACCGTCAAAGAGCTTCTGGCCAGCCAGGACCTCGACCGCGAAGTCCTCGTGAAAGGCTGGGTTCGCTCCCGCCGCGGCAACAAATATGTGCAGTTCATCATCGTCAACGATGGCTCCACCATCCACACCATTCAGGCCGTGGCCGATGCCGAGAAATTTCCCGAGGAAAGCCTCAACGGCGTGGGCAACGGGGCCTGCGTGGCCATTCGCGGCCAGCTTGTGGCTTCGCAGGGCAAGGGCCAGGCGGTAGAAATTCAGGCTGCCGAAATAACGGTTCTGGGCACCGCCGATGCCGAAGCCTACCCGCTGCAAAAGAAAGCCACCTCGCTGGAGCACCTGCGCGACATCGCCCACCTGCGCCCGCGCACCAACACGTTTGGCGCGGTGCTGCGCATCCGGCACGCGCTGGCGTTTGCCATCCACGACTACTTCAACCGCCACGGCTTCTATTACGTCCACACGCCCATCATCACCGGCTCCGATGCCGAGGGCGCGGGCCAGATGTTCCGCGTGACCACGCTGCCGCCCGAGCACCCGCCCCGCACCGAGGACGGCTCCGTCGATTTCACCCAGGACTTCTTCGGTAAGCAGACCAATCTCACCGTGTCGGGCCAGCTCGAGGGCGAGCTGGCGGCCATGGCGCTGGGCAGCATCTACACCTTCGGTCCCACCTTCCGGGCCGAAAACTCCAACACCGCCCGCCACCTGGCCGAGTTCTGGATGATTGAGCCCGAAGTGGCCTTCAACGAGCTGGAAGAAAACATGGACCTAGCCGAGGATTTCCTCCAGAGCCTGGTGCGCTACGCCCTGCAGCACTGCGCCGACGACCTACAGTTCCTCAACGACCAGTACGACAAGGAGTTGCTCACCCGTCTGCATTTCGTGGTCGATAACGCCTTCCAGCGCCTCACCTACACCGAGGCCGTCGAAATCCTGAAATCGGCCAGGCAGAAGTTCGAATTCCCCGTGGACTGGGGCACCGACCTGCAGAGCGAGCACGAGCGGTATCTGGTGGAGAAGCACTTCAAAAAGCCCGTCATCCTGACCAACTACCCGAAGGAAATCAAGGCCTTCTACATGAAGCTGGACGAGGACGGCCGCACCGTGCGCGCCATGGACGTGCTGTTTCCCGGCATCGGCGAAATCATCGGCGGCTCGCAGCGCGAGGAGAACTACGAGAAGCTGCTGGGCCGCATGGCCGAGATGCACGTGCCCGCCGACGACCTCGACTGGTACCTCGACACCCGCCGCTTCGGCACCGCGCCGCACGCCGGCTTCGGCCTGGGCTTTGAGCGCCTCGTGCTGTTCGTGACGGGCATGAGCAACATCCGCGACGTGATTCCCTTCCCGCGCTACCCCAAGAACGCGGCGTTTTAAGCGCGTCACCAGCATAAGCACAAGCGGCGGCTCCGGTAACGGGGCCGCCGCCTGCGTTTGTAGCACCGCCGCTGTCCGGGCTATCGGGCCGAAACCTACTGCCCGGCCTGCAGGACCGGCAGGGCCGCCCGGCTGAAATCGTGGTCAAAATCGACTAGGTTGTGCTCGGTAAATAGCAGCAGCACCACGTCGTGGGCGGCAAGCTGCTCGCGCAGGTTCAGGTCGCTCACGCGCGGGGCCGGGCCGCTGGGCTGCGGATACGTCACTTCCTGGTTGTAATACCAGAAATGACTTGCCGGCGCAAAAAGGTGCTGCAGGTAAGGATAAAACTCGAACAGACTGTAGCCAAAGCTGTCGCCGACCAGCAGCAGCCGGGGCTGCGTCTGCCCGTGGCGGGGGGCCTCAAAAGCCAGTGTGGGATAGGCCAACGGCCCGGCAGGAGCTACCACCAGGTTGAGCACGCGGGCAAGGTCGTCATCGGTGCTGCGCGGCTGGCGGCTGATTTCCAGGCCGGTGCGGCGCACTGTGGGCAGTCGGAAGTGGCCGCGCTGCTCCATCAGGCGAAAGAGCGTATCGGCGGCGCGCGTCATTCCGTAGCCGCTCCAGTGCGTGCCGCCGGGGGGAAACAGCGGGTAAGGGCTGCTCGGCTTCCAGGCCTTGAATAAGGCGCTGAAGTCAAGGAGATTGATGCCGGCGGCGTGCATGGCGTGGGCATACAGCCGGTAGTTGCGGGCCGGGGGGCCCAGGGGCTGGCACGAATCGGGCAGCAGCTCCGCGTAGAACGAGGGCTTGGCCGGGGCAATGGCAAACACCAGCAGCTTGCCGCGCCGGGCCAGCGAATCCTGCACGGCCCGCAGCACCTGCACCCGCTCCCGGATTTCGGTTTCGGGCACCTGCCGCTGCCGGTTGAGGTAGCCCAGCAGGGGGCCCCGCTCGAATAGCTGATGCTGTCGGCCCGGCACTATTTCAGAAGTCGATGCCTGGTCGAAAAGATTGTAGCGCAGCTGGTTGCGTGGCCGAGACAGCCAGAAGCGAAAGCCCAGCTTCTGGGTGGCGTACTGCTCCAGCGAATCCTGGTAGGTGCCCGCCCGCAGCGCCTGCCAGCTGAAATCAGGCCGGCGGCGGGCCGCCTCAAACCCCGCCGCCGGCGGCCGGAATATTTTCATGTGAAGCGCCGTTTGCAGGGCGGGCAGCAGGCACAGCACAAACAGGGCCCGCAGCAGCCGGCGCTTGGTGCGGGTGGGCGCAGTGGCCCGGCTATCGGAGTTGCTGGCGCTCATACTGGTCCTGCGCCCGTTGGCGGATGCGCTGGGCGAATCCTTCGGGGTCTTCGGTTTGCTCTTTCCAGGTGGCCGCGCTGGCCAGTTTCCGGGTCAGCTGGTCGATGGCCGCTTGGTCGGTAGCCGTGAGGGGGTGGTAGAGGCGGTACACTTGCTCGGTAAAACCAAACTCGTTTTCCACCAGGTTGTGCTCCGTAACCAATACGATTACAAACTTTCGGGATTCCAGCTGTGGGCGCAGGTCGAGGCTGCCCACCCGCTCGCCGGTGTCGTGGTACGTGCTGTCGGGCAGGTGCACGGCGTTGTTGTAGTACCAGAAGCGGGTGTCATCGGCAAACTCGCGCTGCATGTAGGGGCTCACCAGCATCAGCGCCCACACAAAGCTGTCGCCCACGAACAGTGCAGAGGGCCGGGTCTGGCCCGGCCGGGGCGGGTCGAAGGCCAGCTGCCGGTAAGCCAGTGGCGTAGGGGCTGGCAGGTACATCAGGTTGAGCAGCCAGCCGAGGTCGTTGTCGGTGCCGCGCAGGCCCTGGGCTTCGCGCACGAGGCGGGGCGGCGCCACCGTACGCACCGTGGGGAAGCGCAGCCGGCCCAGCAGCTCCAGCTGGCGCAGCAGCGTATCGGCGGCCAGCGTGGCCCCGTAGCCGCTCCAATGAATACCGTCGCGCGGAAACAGCGGGTACGGCTTCGTGGCTTTCCAGCGGGCAAATACCGGCACCATATCCAGCAGGTTTACGCTGTCGGCGCGCAGGGCCTGGGTAAACAGGTCATAGTTGGTAACGGTGCCCGGCGCGGGCCGCAGCTGGGCCGGCAGGTCTTCGGGCTGGTAGCGGGCTTTGTTGGGAGCCAGCACAAACAGCAGCTCCACACCGCGTCGCGCCAGCGCCCGCTGCACCGCGCGCAGCCGCCGCACCCGGAAGCGTACCTCGGCAGCGGGCAGCCGGTCGTGGCCCAGGCAGCTGCCGATGGGCGCGGGCTGAAACAATACCCGGTGCAGCCCCACCACGATGTCGTGCGACTTCGCTACCCGAAACCACGAGTACAGCAACTGATTGCGAAAGCGAATGAGGTACGGCCGAAACCCCAGATGCTCAGCCAGGTACTGCTCCAGGGCCGGCTGGTAGGTGCCGGCGCGCAGCCCGGCCCAGGAAAATTCCGGGCGCGGCGCGGGCGTGACCGCCCCATCCAGGCCCGCTTCCTTCGAAAAGTGGACGCGTCCCTGAATGGCTGGGACCAGCAGCATGGCCAGCAGCACCCATAAAAACAGCCATTTAAGAATAGTAATCACGCGCAAAAAGGGATATTCCAACTGTTGCTGCCCAATGGCCGATTAGCAGGCCGGGGCTCATTGATAAACCGGTTGCTCGAAGCACACGGTTTTATAAATTCATTTGGCCACCAAACTTGCTTTTGGGCGACGTTGAAAATTCGAATTTATAAGTTCTGGCAGCGGGCTGCCGCGGCCGGGTGCGTCAGACAGAAAGGGTACGCAATTCCTCTTAACGTCTGTCTTGATAGACTGCTTCTACCTTTCTGCAAACCTGCTCCAGGTAAGCGCCGCCTTTCACCTGCTTTGCCCACGCAGAGCCAGGATTCTCGGCAAGCTCATCCGCCATCCGCTTTTTAACCAGCTGGTCAATGGCAGTTCTATTACTATGTGTAAGAGGATGATAGAGTAGGTAAGCCTGGTTCGTGAATTCGAATTCTTTTTTCACCAAGTTGTGTTAGGTAGGAGGGTAAGACGACGAAGCGGGTGACTCCAGCTGCTGCCACAAATCGATGTCTTACCTCACGTGTTCTGTGTAAAAAAGGGCTCTGTCTGGTTAATGGATATATCCACGCTGCCAGCGCAGCCCCTCATGCGCCCAGTGCGTACCAGCCCGAGCGAAAGGCGGATAGGCTGAAGGTTTTTTCCACTGGGCCATCAGCGGCACAAAGGTTAGCTGGGCTACCGCGTCTTGCCGGAGTGTCCGCAGAGACAGGGCATAAACTGGTGATAGTATCCGTCGTTGCGGCACGTGGTCGCATGTCGGCTTTGGCCTGTGCTTCGAGCGATTGGTGCTGTTGGTGACGGGTACGAGCAACATCCGCGACATAATTTCCTTCCCGCGCTATCCGAAGAATGCTGCTTCTTAAGCGCACAGCTTTGTGTATGGAGGGTTATTCGCGCTCTTTGTTGAAGAGGATGTAGGCCTTTTGATACATTTTATCGGTGAAATAGGGGTCGCTGCCTTCCTCCCAAGTGGCGTTGCGGGCCAGCGTTTCCTTTAGCTGTTCGATTCGGGCCCGGTCGGCGGGCGTGAGGGGATGATACAAGTCGTAAAGGCGATTGATGAAGCTGTCAGAGGCTAGGTTCTGCTCCGTTATGAGAATCATGATAAACTGCCGGGATTCAATCTGTTGGCGAAAATCCAACTGGTTCAGATTTTCCCCCGTTCTGGCAGAGTTGTCGCTGAACAGAAAGATGGTTTCCTCCAATCCCCAGTAGCGGGAATCTGGGGAGAACAAGGTTTGCATGTATGGGTTGAACTGCATGAGGGCTGCCCCGAAGCTGTCGCCCGAAACCAGTAGATTGGGCCGCTGCTCACCCGGTTGCAAGGGACTGAACACAATGTGCGGATAAGCCATCGGGTAGTTCTGGTAAGGCTGCAATAGATTCAATGGGCTGCTCAAGTCTCCGTCGGTGCTGCGCATTGTATCACGGCTGACCTGTATCGGCCCCTCGCGCCGGAAATCGAGGAGGTTGAACGACCCGAGCTGTTCCATCCGCCGGAATAAAGTGTCGGCGGCCAGGGTCGAAGCGTAGCCACTCCAGTGGGTGCCCCCTTTCGGAAACAAGGGGTAACGGGTAGTGTCCTTCCAGCGCTGAAACAACGGGCAGAAATCCAATACATTGATGTTGTTCGCCTTCATCTCCTGCATAAACACTTCATAGTTAGAGTGCGGCTGTTTTTGCTGGCTCAAATAGGCGGGCAGGTCTTCGGGCTGGTAGCGTGCCTTATTGGGCGCCATCATGAACAGGAACGGAACACCGCGCTCGGCTAGGGCCTGCTGCACGCTCCGCATCCGGCGCACGCGGTGGCGAATCTCGGCTTCCCCCAAAAAGTCCTTGCCCAAGTAGCTATCTACCGGGCCGGGCTGATAGAGCACATTGTCGCGGCCGATAACAAGCTCGGTGGAGCGCGCCACGCCGAGCAGCGAAAAGGACAGCTGGTTGCGCAGACGCACCAGCCATGGCCGGAACCCAAGGCGGTCCTCCAGGTAGTGCTCCAGTTGCGCCTGGTATTCGCCGTTAGTCAGGCTATTGGCAGTTAGCTCGGGGTGCTCCGCGGTGATGTAGGCCCCTCCCAGTGCGGGCTCGGGTAGCCAATGAAACTTGGCCTGTAGCGCTGGGGCAATGAGTAAAAGGAGTAGAAAGGATAATAATAAGTGCTTCATTAGCAAGAATGTGGCTGATGCGTTTCATTACCAGTCCAGTTGGGGTGCTAGAACCGAAAGTATATGAAGGGGTTGAAAGTACTGCCGAGCACGTAGCTGATGCTAAGCACTAAGAGCAGGGCCGTTACCATTGTAAGACTGAACGCCCCGCGCAGGCTGAAGTGACCACGGGCCAGCGTGCTCAGCTCCCAGCGCTCCACAGCTGGCCAGGCGGCTGCGAAGGCAACCAGCGAGGCCAGACCCAGTGTAAACCAGAACTCCGTATTGAAATAGGTGGACGAAACAGACGCACCCGCTAGCCCCATCATGGTTTTGAGGTATTGCAGGGCCCCGGCCAGCGTTTCGGCCCGGAACAGCACCCAGCCAACGACGGTGATGGCGAAGGTCGGCACGATGCTCAGTACGCCGATTTTCTTGTACAGCTTCAGCAGGAACAGCCGCTCCAGCACCAGAAACAGGCCGTGGTAGGCGCCCCAGGCAATGAAATTCCAGGCCGCGCCGTGCCAGAAGCCCGACAGGATGAACACCGTCCAGAGGTTGACGTAGAGGCGGCTGGGGTGTACGCGGTTGCCGCCGAGGGGAATGTAGAGGTAGTCGCGCATCCAGCGGCCCAGCGTGATGTGCCAGCGCTGCCAGAACTCGGTGATGGAGCGCGAGACGTAGGGGTTGTTGAAGTTCTCCGGGAACTGAAAGCCAATCATGCGGCCGATGCCGATGGCCATGTCGGAGTAGCCCGAAAAGTCGAAGTAAATCTGGAACGTGTAGGCCAGCGCCCCCAGCCAGGCCTGGCCGGAAGCCAGCGTATTGGGGGCGGCCGTGAAAATGTGGTCGGCCTGCTCGCCCAGCACGTTGGCGATGAGCACCTTTTTGGCCAGGCCCAGCACGAAGCGAAACGCGCCGGCCAGCTTGTGGTCGATGGTATCGAAGGCGGCCCGGTCGGTGAGCTGGCCCGCGATTTCGTGGAAGCGCACAATGGGGCCGGCTATCATCTTCGGAAACAGCATGATGTAGAGCATGAAGTCCCAGAAGGATTTCAGCGGCTTGTTCACGCCCCGGTACACGTCGATGGTGTAGGTGAGCTTCTCGAAAGTGAAAAAGGAGATGCCGATGGGCAGCACTACTTTTTCCCAGGTGAGGGGCGGACCGCCGAAGTAGGCGCGCATCGCGCTGGCATTCTCGAGAAAGAAGTTGGCGTACTTGAAATAGAAGAGCATGCTCACGTTGATGACAATGCTCATTATCAGGAAAATGCGCTGATTCCAGCGCTCCGCCGTGGCATCCATGAAGCGGATGAGCACGAAATTGACCACCACCGAGCCCAGGAACAAGCCCAGAAAATTGAGGCCGCCCCAGGCGTAGAAGCCAATGCTGGCCAGCAGGGCCACGGTGTTTTTGAACCGGGCCGGCACTGCGTAGTAAAGCAGCAGGAAACCCGGCAGAAAATAAAAGAGAAAGAGCGTACTGCTGAAAACCATATGGCGGAAGGAAAAGAAAAACCCCGCCAAAGTTATGTAGCATCCAAGGGATGGAAACGAAAAAGGACCTGCCACCGCAGGTCCTTTTTCGTTTCCATTACACTTGCTGCCGGGTTAGTCCCGGCCCCGGCCCCGGCTGTGGCCATGGCCCTGACTGTTGCCGTCCTGCCGTCCCTCGCGGTAGCCTTCGCGATACATTTTTTTGGCCTGGCCGGGGGGCAGGCCACGGTTTACTATCACGGGGCGGGGCCGCACCACCACCGTGCGCGGCCGCACCACCACGGCGCGGGGGTAGCGGGCGCGGTTGGCCCGCACGTACACCCAGGGCTCGCGGCCCCGGTAGTCGAGCACCACCGGATGGAACTGGTAGGGGTCGTAGCCATCAAGCACGGCCACCGGCACCCACTGGCCGCCCCGGTACACAATGTACTGCTGGGCATAGAGGTCGTAATAGCCATCGATTTCAGGAATGTAGTAGAACTGCGTGCCCTGCGGCACGGCAGGGCCCCAGGCGGGGCGGCCCACGTTCACATTCACCTGGGCCTGGGCGGCCGTCAGGGCCAGCGCGCTGAGCAGCACCGTATAGAAGGTTCTGGATAGGAAATTCATGGCTGATTGAAAAAAGAAGCAGAGCTGATACGCACGAAAGGCAAGGAAGGTGCCAAACCCGGGCGTTACCAAAAAGCCCCGCCGGATGAGGGCGGGGCCTGATTAGGAAACGCGCAGGGGGCTAGTGCTTTTTGCCCTTGCCATGGCCTCTGCCATGGTCATCGTCGTGATGCTCGTCGTGGCGGTACATTTTTTTGGCCTGGCCGGGGGGTAGGCCGTGGGGGTTGCCGCCCCGGTAGGTCCAGGGCTCGGCCCCCCGGTACTCGATGTACTGGGGGTGGAAATTGGCGGGATTGTAACCGTCGATGCGCTCCAGGCGCGACCATTTGCCGTTGCGTTGTACGATGTAACGGCGGGCCGGCACGTCGTAATAGCCGTTGATTTCGGGCACGTAGTAGTACTGCGCATCGGCTGGCGCGCCCACTACCACGGGCGGTGCCGTGTTGATATTAACGTTGACCTGCGCCTGAGCGGCCGGGGCAGCAGTGAGTGAAATTCCCCCGAGCATCGTGGCACAGAGGAGGGTGGGAAGCAATTTCATGATGGACTGAATTAAAGGTAAAAACTACAACACCCGGCCCCTGATGTAGCGCCGGGTGCTGTATACTAGGATTGGGATAAGCAAGTTGAGTGCCGACCCAAATGAACGTTAGCCCCGGCCACGACCACCACCGTGGTTGCCACCCCCGCCATTGTTGCCGCGCCCGCCGCCATTGCCGCCACCCGGTTGCCCTTGGTTGCCCCGGCCGCCACCATTGCCGCCCTGATTGCCGCCCATGCCACCGTGGTTGCCCTGCCCTTGGCCAGGATTATAGCCACCGGGCTGAGGCTGCTGTTGGGGTTGTGGGGGAATCTGGTTGCCACGCGGGGTACTGTAACCACCCCGGTTGTCGTGGTCGTTGCGGCCGTCGTAGCCCCGGCCGTTGGAATAGCCACCGCGGTTGTCGTAG
This sequence comes from Hymenobacter daeguensis, assembly GCF_054780555.1. Lineage (NCBI taxonomy): Bacteria > Pseudomonadati > Bacteroidota > Cytophagia > Cytophagales > Hymenobacteraceae > Hymenobacter > Hymenobacter daeguensis. The sequence goes on along the minus strand of NZ_BAAGWC010000012.1, from coordinate 39,403 downwards.
CGCGGGCGGCCGTAGCTGCTGCCGTAGCCATAGCCGCCGTTGTAGTAGCCCCGGCTGGGGCCGTAGTTGCGGTAGGGCTGGTAGGCGTAGCGCTGGCGGTAGTAGCTCACCTGAAGCCAGGGCTGCGGGCCGCGGTAGTCCACAACCACCGGATGAAACTGGTAGGGGTCGTAGCCATACAACTCGGGCAGCGGCACCCAGTAGCCGTCCTGATACACAATATACTGCTGGTTGTAGAGGTCGTAATAACCATCAATCTCGGGGATGTAGTAATACTGCGTGCCATAAGGAACCTGGGGGCCCCAGGCCGGTACGCCGATATTAATATTCACCCCCACCTGCGCCTGAGCGGCCGGCGTGGCCAACAGGGCAAACGCGCCCACCAGGGCCGCGCCAAACAATCTTGCGAGGGGTTTCATGTTAATTGATTGAATGAAAAACGATAACAGGCCACTAACGGCGCTGCTCTTCAATAGATGCAAGGCAAGTGCCAAGATGCCCAGCGGAGTAGCCTCAGGGACCAAAAATGTCGGCCAACTGCCCTGAATCGTCGCCGGTTTATTTTCTATTGGAATGCCGGGCACAAATGCCGCGCCCTGGCTGTTGTGCACCAACGCCCCGGCCCGGCATAAACTAACGCGACTGGCAAATATGCCTATTCCATTAGCCTTCGGGGCCCCTTCTACGTACCTTTACGCACTTATTCGCTGCGTTTCTGAATGGCCAAAAAATCCACTGCTTCTCCGGTTGCCAAAGCCCCAAAAGCTCCCAAAACCACTGCCGCCACGCTGAAAAAACAGTTGGCCGGGACCCTTACCGAACCGGCTGCCGCTACGGCCAGCCAGCCCAACCCGGCCAGTGTGGAAGTTGCTCTCCAGCATCAGACGCCTGATGTGCTGCCGCCTGTGACCATGACCGGCACCACCGTTAATGGCTCATCGCATCACATCGATGCTCCCTTCATTGAAGTGTACGGCGCGCGCGAGCACAACCTGAAAAACGTGTCGGTTAAAATCCCGCGCAACAAGCTGGTGGTGTTCACGGGCATTTCGGGCTCGGGCAAGTCGAGTCTGGCCTTCGATACCATTTATGCCGAGGGACAGCGGCGGTACATGGAGACGTTTTCGGCCTACGCCCGCAGCTTCATGGGCGGGCTGGAGCGGCCCGATGTGGACAAGATTGAGGGCCTGTCGCCGGTTATCAGCATCGAGCAGAAAACGACCTCGCGCAACCCGCGCTCCACGGTGGGCACCATCACGGAGATTTACGATTTCCTGCGCCTGCTGTATGCCCGCACCGCTGAGGCCTTTAGCTACGCCACGGGCAAGAAGATGATTCGGCAGAGCGACGACCAGATTATCAACTACATCCTCAAGCACTTCGACGGCAAGAAGCTGGTAGTGCTGGCGCCCGTGGTGAAAGGCCGCAAAGGCCACTACCGTGAAGATTTCCAGAAGATTGCCAAGCTGGGCTTCACCAAAGTGCGCGTCGATGGCGAAATTCTCGACATCACGGCCAAGATGCAGGTGGACCGCTACAAAATCCACGACATCGAAATTGTGATTGACCGGCTGCTGGTGAAGGAAGAAGACCGGTTCCGCCTCTCGGGCTCGGTGCAAAACGCCCTCACGCACGGCAAAGGCACCATGCTGGTGCTCGACCCCGACGCCAAAAAGGCCGCGCCGCAGTTCTTCTCGCGCTTTCTGATGGACCCCGCCACCGGCATCGCCTACGACGACCCGGCGCCTAACACGTTCTCTTTCAACTCGCCCTACGGCGCCTGCCCCACCTGCAACGGCCTGGGCGAGGTGCAGGAAATCACCGAAGAAGCCGTATTGCCTGACCGCAAGCTGAGTATCAGCCGGGGCGGCATCGCGCCGCTGGGCGAGTACCGCGACATCTGGATTTTCCAGCAGCTGCAGCTCATTCTCAAGAAGAACAAGGCCACCCTGAACACGCCGATTGAGAAGCTGCCCGAGGAGCTGCTGAAGCGCCTGCTGCACGGCATCTCGGAAGACGAGGCCGACAGCGGCAAGGGCATGTACAACGAGGCGTTCGAGGGCATTATCCCCTTCCTGCGCCGGCAGATGGACTCGGAGTCGGACAACATCCGGGAGTGGATTGCGCAGTACGCCCAGGCCCAGCCCTGCCCCGAGTGCCAGGGCTACCGCCTCAAGAAGGAAAGCCTGCACTTCCGGATGGACGGCAAGCACATCGGCGAGCTGTCGGTGATGGACCTCAACGAGCTGGCCGCCTGGTTCGAGGGGCTGGAAAGCCGCCTGAGCGAGCGCCAGAACGTGATTGCCCGCGAGCTGCTAAAGGAAATCCGCAAGCGCATCGGCTTTTTGCTCGAAGTGGGGTTGGATTACCTGAACCTGCACCGTCCGGTGCGTACGCTGAGCGGCGGCGAAAGCCAGCGCATCCGCCTCGCCACCCAGATTGGCACCCAGCTCGTGGGCGTGCTCTACATCATGGATGAGCCCAGCATCGGCCTGCACCAGCGCGACAACGAGCGGCTGATTAAGGCCTTGCAGCACCTGCGCGACATCGGCAACTCGGTGATTGTGGTGGAGCACGACAAGGACATGATTCTGCACGCCGACCACGTGCTCGACATTGGCCCCGGCGCGGGCGTGCACGGCGGCCACATCGTGGCCTCGGGCACGCCGCAGGAGATTTTCAACTCCGGCTCGCTCACCTCGCAGTACCTGAGTGGGCAGAAGCACATCGAAATCCAGAAAAAGAAGCGCAAGGGCGAAGGCACCGAGCTGGTGCTGAAGGGCGCCAAGGGCAACAACCTGAAAAACGTAACCCTCAAGGTGCCGCTGGGTAAGCTGGTGGCCGTCACGGGCGTGTCGGGCTCGGGCAAATCCACGCTCATCCACGACACGCTGTACCCGATTCTGAATCAGCATTTCTTCAACGCCAAGAAGGAGCCGCTGGCTTACAGCAGCATCGAAGGGCTGGATTTGGTGGACAAGGTGATTGAGGTAGACCAGTCGCCCATCGGCCGCACGCCGCGCTCGAACCCGGCCACTTACACGGGCGTGTTCACCGAAATCCGGCAGCTGTTTGGCGAGATGGCGGAGGCCAAAATCCGCGGCTACGGCCCCGGCCGCTTCTCCTTTAACGTGAAGGGCGGGCGCTGCGAAACCTGCGAGGGCGCAGGCATCCGCACCATTGAGATGAACTTCCTGCCCGACGTGCACGTGCCCTGCGAAACCTGCAAAGGCCGCCGCTACAACCGCGAAACGCTGGAAGTGCGCTTCAAGGGCAAGTCCATCACCGACATTCTGGACATGACGGTGGAGAAGGCCGTGGAGTTCTTCGAGTTCCAGCCCCGCATCCTGCGCAAAATCAAAACCCTGAACGAGGTGGGCCTGGGCTACCTCACGCTGGGCCAGCAGGCCACCACGCTAAGCGGCGGCGAGGCCCAGCGCGTGAAGCTGGCCACCGAGTTGAGCAAGAAGGACACAGGCAAGACGTTCTACATCCTCGACGAGCCCACCACCGGCCTGCACTTCGAAGACATCAACCACCTAGCCGACGTGCTGCAGAAGCTGGCCGACAAGGGCAACACCGTCCTCATCATCGAGCACAACCTCGACCTGATTAAGGTGGCCGACCACGTCATCGACATCGGCCCCGAGGGCGGCGCGGGCGGCGGCACCATCGTGGCCCAGGGCACGCCCGAGCAGGTGGCCAAGGCCGGCAAAGGCCACACCGCCCGCTTCCTGGCCGAGGAGTTGCGCACGAGCAAGTACGCCACGGTGTAAATTCCTGTAGCGCATGCTTCAGCCTGCGCCCCTAAACGCAAAAGCCGGTTACGTTGCGAGACGTAACCGGCTTTTTCAAAATCTATAATCCACTACTTGGCCGCATCCACGGCCACTTTCATCTTCGTCACCATGTCGAGGTGCATTTTCAGCACGGGCACATTCTTGGTGGCGAAGGCTTTGATATCCGGGTCGGACGCTTTAACGGAGGCATCGGTGAATTCCTTCACGTCTTCCTCGTGGTCCTTAAGCATCTCCTTCATGTATTCCTGGTCCATTTTCACGCCTTTTTCCTCGGTCACGTCTTTCAGCACATCCTCGTGCTTGTCGCCGAGGGTGGTAGGCAGAGTGATATTCTTCTTGGCGGCCAGGGCCATCAGCTCGGCGTTGGACTTGGTGTGGTCGTCCACCATTTTCTGGGCAAATTCCTTGGCCTGGGGCGTCACGGCGCGGGCAGCCACCTGCTTGCCCATCTCCACTTCCAGCATGCCGCCGCTGGCCGCTTTGGTCAGGAATTCGGAGTCGTAATCCATGCCTTTTTCTTCGATTTTGCCCATGTCGGTGTTGGTCGTGGCGCTATCGGCTTTCACTTCGTTGGCTTCCTGGGCCTGCTTCACCGAATCGTTGGAGTTGCAGCCGGCTGCGGCAATCAATAGCGCCGCAGCGCTAAGCAGGGTGATGATGGGGCGTTTCATTGGGAAAAGGAAAGAGGGTTGGTTAAGTAAGAAAATAGGGCAAACACAGGGTTAGGGCAGCTTGTCGGCTGCCTCTTTCGCCGCATCCAGCTGCGCTTCTACCGGCTCGTGGTACTTGGCCGCAAAGCCGCGAATGTCGCCGTCGAGCGCATCGTCGCTCATGTCGTCGAAAGCATCTTCGTCCTGTTTCTGAGTCTTCACCAGCAAAGCCAGCAGGTGCTTATCGAGCTCCGGACCTTGCCGGGTGCTGGTTTCGTGGTAGGCGGCCTGTTCGTCCTCGCCCAGGGCCGAGGGGAGGGCCAGCTTTTTGGTTTCGGCCAGGGTGCGCAGGGCCGTCAGCAGCTCCAGGCGGTTTTGCACCAGCCGGGTGCCGTAGTCGCGCAGGACCGGATTGCCGGCACGGGCCTGGGCCAGCTTGCCCAGCTCTATTTCCAGCAGGGCGTTGCTGGTGGCGCGGACCAGGAAGGTCGCATCGGCGATTTGCTTTTTGGTGATGTCGGCCGCGTCAATCTGCTGCTCGTTCTGCGCCAGGGCTTTGTCCACGGCATCGTTGCCGTGGCCATCGCCCGAAGAGCAGGCGGCGGCTACCAGCAGGGTGCAAGTGCCAGCCACGGTGCGAAAAGACCAGCTGGAGCGCGAAAAAACAGACATATGGTTGGGGTTGAAAAAAGCAGGGCTGCTTTAGTATCAGCGCTATACGCTGGCCCCGCCCCGGGGTTTTTAAGCGGCGGCTCAAGTTTTTTGCCCACCGGCTTAAACCTGCCCGGCACATCGGCTTCCAACCGCCACAAACGCAGTTCAACCACTTCATTCATATACTTTTTTATTGTCGCCATGTTCACGCTTTCCCTTCGTTCCCTGACTTTTGCCTGCCTCGCCAGCGGCCTGCTGCTCACCACCGGCTGCAACCGCAAAGATGACGCGACCCCCACCGACGACATCACCACGGCCGAGGACCGCAGCGAGGACAACATCGAAACGGCCATCAGCTCCGAAGCCATGCAGGCCGGCCCCACCGACCCCACGGTGGCCAACTCGCCCAACCTCACCACCGAAGCCGAATTTCATGCCCGCTTCGGGGCCTGCGCTACCCGCACCTACAACGCCACCACCAAAACCCTGACCATCGACTTCGGGCCCACCAACTGCCTGTGCCCCGATGGCCGCTACCGCCGGGGCCAAATCGTCGTGGTGTTCACCACCGATGTGCTCAACCGCCGTGCCGGGGCAGTGGTCACCCGCCAGAACTACTTCGTGAACGACAACCAGCACACCGCCACCCGCACTTTCACCGACACCGGGGCCGGGTCCTTCACGGTTGACGTTACCAACGCCAGCATCATCCGGGCCAACAACGGCGGCACCCACTCCTGGACCGCCAACTGGACCTTCACCCGCACCGCCGGCTACAACACTCCCGCCGTATCCGATGACGTGTACAGCGTAACCGGCTCGGCAAGCGGCACCAACCGCCGGAACGTGAGCTACACCACCACCGTGCAAACTCCTCTGGTGAAGCGCGGCGACTGCTTCAAATACTACGTGTCGGGCGTGATTAGCATCACCAACTCCAACAACAAAACGATGACGCTGGACTACGGCAATGGCGCCTGCGACAACACCGCCACCGTATCGGTGAACGGCCGCACCCGCACCATCACCCTGCGCTAAAAAGCGGCAGCTCCGCAAGCCAATAAAAAAAGCCGCCCCCTGACCGGGGCGGCTTTTTGGTTTTTATAAGCCGGCCGCCATCAGCGCTTCGGCAATCACCAGGTCTTCGGGCGTGGTGATTTTCAGGTTGCGGTAGTCGCCATCCGTCAGCTGCACGCGGCACAGGTCGTCCACCACCGTCGCGTCGTCGGTGAAAGTGGCCAGCTCCGGCATGGCGTAGGCACGGCGCAGCAGGTCAAGCTCGAAGGTCTGGGGCGTTTGCATCAGGCGCAGGCGGCTGCGGTTCTGGGCCGCCGAGCCGTGCTGCGACACCAGCCGCACCGAGTCTTTGGGCATCACGGCGGCGGCGGCGGCGGCGTGGGTGGCGGCGGCGGCGTAGGTGCGCTCCACCACTAGGCGCGGCACCAGCGGGCGCACCCCGTCGTGCACGGCCACCAAGCCCTCGGTGTGGGCCGACAAGGCCGCCAGCCCGGCTTTCACCGAAGCCCAGCGCGTGGCCCCGCCCGTTACCAGCCGGTGCGGAATCGTGACGTTGAACTGCGCGCACAGCGCGCGCCAGGTGTCGAGCTGGTCGGCGGGCAGCACCACCACAATTTCGTGCACGCCCAAGGCCGGCTCGGCAAAGCGCCGCAGCGTGTGCAGCAGCACCGGCTCGCCGTGCAGCAGCAGAAACTGCTTGGGCCGGTCGGCCCCCATGCGGGTGCCGCTGCCGCCCGCCACCAGAATGGCAAAGCGCGCCGGGGCGACGCTTGAGTGGGAAAAAGGGGAGGAGGGGGGAGCCATGTGCAGCGGGGGATATGCTGAGAAAATTTAGACAAAGCAAAAGGCCCGGCTGCAAATACAGCCGGGCCTTCACTCAAAACAGTCAAAAATTCACTCGCCGGACTACAGAATCAGCATCGCGTCGCCGTAGCTGAAGAACTTATATTTCTCCTTGATGGCCTCCTTGTAGGCTTCCATCAGCAGCGGGTAGCCGGTGAAGGCCGCCGCCAGCATGATGAGCGTGCTCTCCGGCATGTGGAAGTTGGTGAGCATGCAGTTGGCAATTTTGAAGTCGTGGGGCGGGAAGATGAACCGGTCAATCCAGCCCTGCGTGGGCTTCATGCGGGCATTGGCCGACACCGACGCCTCCATGGCGCGAATGGTGGTGGTGCCCACGGCGCATACTTTCTTCTTGGCATCGAGGGCTTTGTTTACCACTTCGCAGGCCGGGGCCGTCACGATGAAGTTCTCCGAGTCCATCTTGTGCTTGGTCAGGTCTTCCACATCCACCGTGCGGAAGGTGCCCAGGCCCACGTGCAGCGTCACAAACGCTGGCTCCACGCCCTTGATTTCCATGCGCTTCATCACCTCGCGGGTGAAGTGCAGGCCGGCCGAGGGGGCCGCCACCGCGCCAATGTGCTCGGCGTAGATGGTCTGGTACCGCTCCTTGTCGGCGGGCTCGGTTTCGCGGTTGATAACTTCTTTCGGAATCGGGGTTTCGCCCAGCTCGTACAGGGCCTTGCGGAACTCCTCGTCGGTGCCATCGAACAGGAATTTGATGGTGCGGCCGCGCGAAGTCGTGTTGTCAATCACCTCGGCCACCATGTCCGACTCGCCGAAATAGAGCTTGTTGCCGACGCGGATTTTGCGGGCGGGGTCCACCAGCACGTCCCACAGGCGCAGCTCCTTGTTCAGCTCGCGCAGCAGGAAAACTTCAATCTTCGCGCCAGTTTTTTCTTTGTTGCCGTAGAGGCGGGCCGGGAATACTTTGGTGTCGTTGAACACCAACACGTCGCCCTCATCAAAATAATCGAGAATATCCTTAAAGTTGCGGTGCTCAATCTGGCCGGTAGCGCGGTGTACCACCATCAAACGGCTCTCGTCACGGTTGCGGGCGGGGTGCATGGCCACCAGCTCCTCAGGGAGTTCAAATTTGAACTCGTGCAATTTCATCGCCATAGGGCAGTATTTGGGGGAATATACGGAATTTTGGGGAGGCAAAAGTACGGCTTTTTCCCGAAACTTTAATTTTTCCGGAAAATACCGGCCGTACTTAACTCTTTGTCATCCTGAGCACAGCGAAACGTCTTCACGCGCTTGGATGACTTGTCGTAATTCAACTAGCGCGGGCGCGATATGTTCTTTTGCCGGCCACGGGGGCGCGGGCCGCTTCGCCCGGGCGCCGATGCCGCAACTTCCCCGCCGGTTTCCGTCCTTTAGGCGCTGAAGCCGGCTTATCCGAGCATCTTCCTTCTATGCTGACCCTGCGCCTCACCCTCGAAAGCTTCCGTTTTGCCTGGGATGCCCTCAAATCCAATCTGCTGCGCACCATCCTGTCGCTGCTGGGCGTCACGGTGGGCATTTTTGCCATCATCGCCGTTTTCACCATCGTCGATTCGCTCGAAGCCAACATTCGCAGCAGCCTCGACTTTGTGGGCGACAAAATCATCTACGTCTCGAAGTGGCCCTTTGCCTTCGAGTCGGACTTTCCGTGGTGGAAGTATTTCAAGCGGCCCGTGCCCACCCCGCGCGAGTACCAGCAGCTCCGCAAGCAGCTCGGCCCCAACAACAAAGGCATTGCCATCTTCGCCGCCAACAACGGCAACACCTTCAAAGCCGGCTCCAACTCGGTGGCCGACTGCGTGCTGCAGGGCGTGAGCTACGATTTCCGCGTGGTGAGCAACGTCCCCATTAAGGAGGGCCGCTATTTCACGGTGCAGGAGATGGATGCGGCCCGCCCCGTGGCCATCATTGGGGCCACCATTGCCGAAAACCTGTTTCCGAACGGCAACGCGCTGGGCAGTCAGTTCAAGGCCCGGGGCCAGACCCTGACCGTGATTGGCGTGATGCAGAAGGAAGGCAAAAAGCTCATCACCATTTCCAGCAACGACGCCAACTGCATCATCCCGTTCAATATGTTCACCAAGATGTTTGCGCTGAGCACCAGTGGTTTCGGGGGCGGGCCCAGTGCTACCATTGCCGTGAAGGGCCGCGACGAAGACCCTGGCCTGCTCGATTTGGAATACGAGATGCGGGGCGTGATGCGCAACATTCGCGGCCTCAAGCCCCGCGAGGAAGACAACTTCGCCCTGAACCGCCCCGAGATGATTGCCTCGGCCGTGGGCAAGCTGTTTGGCGTGATTGGCCTGGTGGGCGGCATCATCGGCTCGTTTGCCATTCTGGTGGGCGGCTTCGGCATTGCCAACATCATGTTTGTGTCGGTGCGCGAGCGCACCAACATCATCGGCATTCAGAAGTCGCTGGGTGCCAAGAATTTCTTTATCCTGTTTCAGTTCCTGTTCGAAGCCATTTTCCTGTGCCTGATTGGCGGCGGGGCGGGCATTGCGCTGGTCTGGCTTCTGACACTTATTCCGCAGGATGCCCTGCCGCTTACCATGACGGCCGCCCGCGTCACGCTGGGCCTGCTCATTTCGGTGGGCATTGGCATCATTGCCGGCATTGTGCCCGCCGTGCTGGCCTCCAACCTGGACCCGGTGATTGCCATCCGGTCGAAGTAGCGGTGCAGCGCGAACTTTGCAGCTCGCGCCCTTGCGCCTTTCAAACCGTTCCGGGACGCGAACTGCACCGTTCGCGCTACAACTTCTGCATGACGCTACCTCCTTTTTTCAACTACGAGCTGCTGGGCAACACGGTGGGCCAATACGCGCTGGCCGTGCTGATTTTGCTGGTGGGCGCGGCCCTGCGCCAGCTGCTGTCGCGGCTGCTGAGCAAGGTGCTGTTTCGCCTCACCAAGCGCTACACGGCCGGCGTGAGCGAGCCCGAGCTGCACGATTTGCTGATTCAGCCGCTGTCGGTGCTGCTGTTTCTGGTCACCATCTACCTGGCGTTTGGGGTGTTGCGCTACCCCATGCCGCCCAATGTCGTGCCTGGTATAGAGCCCTGGCCCAAAGTGGCGCTGCTGCGGGTGTTTCTGCTGGGCTTCATCGGCACCGTGACGTGGGTGGTGCTGCGCCTGGTCGATTTTGCGCTGCTGGTGGTGCGCCGCCGCAACGAGCTGCGTGTGACGCCCGGCGGCAACCGGCTCGATAGTCAGTTCCTGCCCTTCGCCAAGGATTTGCTTAAGGTGCTGGTCATCATTATCGGCTTCATGGTGATACTGGGCGAAGTGTTTGGCGTGAACGTGACGGCCCTGATTGGCGGCCTGGGCATCGGCGGCCTGGCCGTGGCTTTTGCCGCCAAGGAGAGCCTCGAAAACCTCATCGCCTCGTTCACCATCTTCCTCGACCAGCCCTTCGGCGTGGGCGACCTCGTGACGGCCGGCGACGTGAGCGGCACCGTCGAAAAAATCGGCTTCCGCAGCACCCGCCTTCGCACCGCCGAGAAAAGCTACGTCACCGTGCCCAACAAAAGCATGATTGATAAGCCCCTCGACAACCTCTCGCTGCGCACCTCGCGCCGGGTGGGCTTCACCCTCACCTTCGACCAGAAAACCACCAGCGCCCAGCTCCACGCCATCATTGCCGATGCCATCGCGGCCATGCAGCAGCATCAGCTGGTGACCCAGGATGTGCAGATGAAATTCAACGCCCTCACGCCGGCCGGCAAGGAAGTCAGCGTGCAGTACTTCGTCGAAACCACCAGCTACGATGAATACCTCGACGTGAAGGAAGACCTCAACTACCGCATCGTGGAAGTGGTGGAGCAGCACGGCGGGCTGTTTGCCGGCGCGCCCGCGCAAGTAGTTGCCGCCCCCAAGGCATAGCTTTTCAAGCCTGAATTCCTGCCCAGCAAAAGCAGAAAGGCCCGCTCCTGGACAGGAGCGGGCCTTTCTGCTGCAGTGCTTAAGTATGCCCACCGGCTAGCGCCCGCCCAGCAGCCCGCCCAGCATGCCACCGAGGCCGCCATTGAGCAGGCCGCCCAGGCCACCGCCCCCGGCGCTGCGCGGCTGCGAGTTGGGCTGGCCACCCAGGCCGCCCAGAATCGACATCATCGAGCCCAGGCCGCCGCTGCCGATGGCTGAGCCCTGCTGCGGCAGGTTGGCCGTGGCATCAGAATTGCCGCCGAGCAGGCCGCCCAGCATGCCACCGCCCAGCAAGCCGCCCAACAGGCCACCCATGCCGCTTTGGGCCGCGCCGCCCAGCAGGCCACCCAGGCCACCGCCCAGCAGGCCGCCGCCGCTGCTCTGGCCGCCGTAGCCGCTGGAGCTTTGGCCGCTGCTCATCACTTTGGAGATAACCACCGGGGCCAGCACGCCCAGCAGGCCCGTCATCAGGGCGCTTTTGGGAATGCCCACGCTGGAAAGCTTGTCGCCCATGCGACTGAAAAATCCTTCCTTGGCCGGGTCCTGCGGGTCGTGGGGCACAGTAGCTGCCTGGTCCACCACCGTTTCCAGGGTTTGTTTTTGCTCGGGGTTGATGCCCAGGTATTGCGACATCTTGCCAATCATGGCTTCTTCGTCGTTGGCGTACGCCCCGTCGGCCCGCGCAAAGCTGATGAGGTCGGTGATGAGCGAAAAGCGCAGGTCGCTGCCTTTCAGCGCGTCCAGGTTCTGCTGAATGCTTTCGTTGGTGGCATCCTGCGCGGCAGCCAGCACCTGCTGCGTGGCTCCGCCCGATAGGCCCGCCTGCTGGGCCAGGGCCTGCAAAAACTGCGTTTCGGCCCCCGAGGCCTGCCGGTCGGCAGTGGCCAGGCTGGCAATGGCGCTCAGATAGGCCGTTTTTTCCGGCTCGGAATAGTTCTGAAGGAGTTGCGTGTCCATGGGGTGGGGTATTTAAGGTGTTTAAAGTAACAGGTCGGACTCCTTAACGGGCCGGCCCCGAATACGTTGCTTGGCCCGGCGAGAAAGAAATTTCAGCTTTTTTTGAGTCTGCAGGAAAATTTTCTTGCCCTGAAAATGAATTTGTTGGTGCCAAAAACAGCTTCTCGGAGGAAAAAAACCGTGTTTTAAAGCAGGGGAGTGTTTGGCATTTTCGAAAACTCCTCCCATCTTTGCAATCCCAAACGGGAACAACCCCACGGGGGATTAGCTCAGCTGGTTCAGAGCATCTGCCTTACAAGCAGAGGGTCGTAGGTTCGAACCCTACATCCCCCACATTGAGAAACAGCCACTTAGGCCCAAAGCTGAGTGGCTGTTTTCTTTTTGATTCGGGCATTATTGCCACAGGCCACGCCTGTGTTTTTTGGGAGGTTAGCTCAGTTGGTTTAGAGCGCTTGCTTCACACGCAAGAGGTCGAAGGTTCGAATCCTTTACTTCCCACACAAAAACAGCCACCCGGTTTTGATACCGGGTGGCTGTTTTTTTTGCGGCGGTCTGGTGGGAAAGGGCACCCTGGCCAAGAAGCGGTGCCTGGGGCTTGCCGGGAAGCTTGCAGCACCAGGGCTGGCCCTGGAAAACGGGCAAGTGCCGGGGCGTGCACAAAGCACTCGCCCCGGCCCATGGCGAAGTTGTACGGGCGCTGTATGACGGACCTGCAAGAGGCGCGCTATGGCATCTTCTGCAGCCCTTCCCACTTCACTTTCCAGTTTTTGGGAATGCCGGGGTTGGCTTCCGGGCAGCCGTCGTAGCCGGCGCACATGAGGGCCACGGCGGCCAGCAGGCCACCGTTGCCGGGCAGGTAGAGGGGCAGGCGGCCTTCCTGGTAGTTGTGGCCGTTGGGGAGGTAGGTGTTTTTCTGCACCTTCATGAGCAGGGCATCCACGGCTTTTTCGGGCAGGCCGAGGCGGGTGGCCGTCATGGAAGTCATGGGGAAGTCCCAGCCCCAGGTGTCGTTCCAGCTCCAGTCGCGCCAGATGAGGTCGAAGGTGCGGCGCATGGTGGCGGCGTCCTGCTGGCCGGTGGCGGGCATCACGCCCAGCGCCGCCAGCACGGAGGGGTGGTCGGTCTTGTATTCGGGGTTGGTGTAGGAATCGGGGGCGCTTTCGGCGGCCAGGTACACGCCGTTGGCCTCGGGTAATTTCGACAGTTTGGCCAGCACGTCGTCCCACTGCGGGTTGCGCGGCTGGCCCTGGCGCTCGCGCCATTTCTGGGCAATGTCGAGCGCCCAGTGCCAGTACACCAACTCGAACGTCGGGTTGAAGGTGTCTTCGGCCTTGAACCGCTCCTGGGCCGGAATCACGCCTTTGCCGAGGATGTAGCGGCCTTTGTCTTTCTCAAAAAACGGATAAGAGGCAATGAATTCGGCCGTTTGCTGCACCCGTTCGCCATACAGCTTCAGCGTGGCGGCATTGGGGTGGGCGCGGTAGGCTTCTTCGGCAAAATAGATGGTGTGGGGCTGCTGCCAGAGCAGAAACGCGCCGACGGACGACGGGCCTTCCTCGCCCCAGGGGTCGGTCATTTTCTGCCAGCGCCAGCCGGCGTAGCCCTGGCGCTGGGCAATGCCCCGGGCCACGGCCTGCACGTCGGGCCGGGCATACCACGTCAGGCTTTTTTCCAGGATTTCGGGCCGGCCCCAGAGGGCGAAGTGGGCCGCGTGCCACCAGTGCATTTCGAGGTGCGGCCGGCCGTACCAGCTGTTGAGCAGCAGGCCGGTTTCCTGGGGCGGCTGCGAGCCGGCGTTGTGCAGGCGCGTGAGGTATTGCGAGAGCACCACGCAGCGCTCCAACTCCTGGGCGCGCGGGTCGGCGGTGCCGCCGAAATCGACGGCCCCGCCGCTGCGCCAGAAGGCCTGCCACTGCTGGCGGCTGTTGGCTGATGTGGCGGCAAAGCCGGGCGCCGCGACGATTTTACGCGGCGAAAACTGGCAGCTCAGGTCCAGAACGGCACTTTTGCGGTCGGGAGCGAGAATGAATTCGTGGGGCCGGCCGACGGCCAGCGTGCCGGCGCCGGTCCAGCCGAGGGCCACAAAATACTTCGTGGTATCGAGCTGGTGGGTGAGCAGGGCGCGGCCGGGGGCGTGCTCCACAATGGCCGACTTGTGGCCGGCCTCGTGGGTGTAGTCCACGGCCATGTCGGCCCAGCCGGCGGTGGGGAACGGGAAGCGCAGGGCCACTTTCAGCCGGCCGGCTTTCAGCAACTCCGACGTGACTTTGGCCGCCACGGCGTCCTGCATCTGGTGGCCAACGGTGACCACGTCCACCGCCGTGCCTTCCACCGTGAAATGGCTCTGGATTTCGCCGGTCCACGGGTTCAGCTCCTGGCGGATGTTTTTGAGGTCCCGAATGCCGGCCGGCTGACCGTCTTTTTTCAGAATGAGGAATCCCAGATTACCCAGCTGCAGGCGGTGCGGGTTGGCTCGCAGGTAGTCCACCGCTTCTTTGTTGCCGGGCGTTTTCACCTGCACCGCGTAGCTCACCGGGCGTCCGTTGAAGGTGTAGGTGCGCAGGCTTTGGTCGAATTTGTAGCCCTCCTTATTGGGAAAGCGGTGCCAGCCCCATTCCGATTCGGTGCCCAGCGGCAGGCCCTTTTCGTAGTGCAGCGGGAACGTCTGCAGGCCGGTCACATCGACGGTGAAGGCGAAGCGGCCGTTGCCCACAGAGAGCGAATTGAGCGAGTCGGTGTTGCTGACGTGGACCTTGTGGCGCTCCACCACGGCCTGGCGGTTGATGGGCTGGGCGTGGGATAGCAGCGGGAGTAGGAGCAACGTTGCCAGGCGGGTTACCTCACCCCCGGCCCCTCTCCCGCGGAGAGGGGAGCCTAACGAATTTTGGTGGTTTGTTCTTTTCATTGGAAGGGAATTCTGCTGTTTTAAATCGTCTGGCTCCCCTCTCCACCGGAGAGGGGTCGGGGGTGAGGTGCCGGTCAACGCACCAGCGTCACGCCCATCAGCCCAATCACTACATCATTGGCCAGGGCTTTCACGGTGAGGCTTTTGAGGGTTTTCTGCGGGTCGAGCGGCAGCTCCAGCACGGTAGCGGCCCCGCCGTCAATGGCGCGGGTGCTGAAGCCCTTGATGCTGGTGAACTGGCTGAAATCGTGAAGCATAAGGCCGGTTTTGAGGTGGATGCGCAGGGGCGGGGGCGCCCCGGTCCGGAAGGCGAAGCCGTCGTCCAGCAGGTCCTGCTCGATGGGCCACCAGTTGTCGGGGTTGCGCAGGGGCAGGGTGGCGGTGGTGTTGTCGGCGTAGGTGATGGTGACTTCGCCGTTGGTCAGCTGGCTTTGCATGGGGTTGGTGCTGCCGGCCAGCAGCAGCGTGGCGCGGGCGGCGCGGCCCCGAAGCGGCACGGTGGCCTGGTCAGGATAGTTGTCCCACTGCGACACAAACAGGATGTTTTTCGCGCCGGCCGCGCTAGGCGTGCGCAGCGGCACGCCGCTGGGCAGCCGCACTTCGCCTTTTTCCCCCGCCAGCCGGCGCAGGCCGCTGTCGTCGATTGTGGCCTGCGTGAGCGGGTAGCACCAGTTGCCGATGCCCTGCGTGGGCAGCGCCAGCGTGGCCGTGGCGGCGCGGGGCGTGAGGTATTTATTTTGGAAAATCTGCGTCACCCGGTCGTTGAAGTGGGGGCTGAGGTCCACGGTTTGCCAGTGGGTGGGGGCGCTGGCCGCCGCCGGTGGGGCTGCCGGCCGGGCCGTGGCAAGCCGCAGCGGCTCCCACCAGTCCAGGTCGCCCTGGCGCAGCCGGACGAAGGCCGTGCGCGCGCCCGGCTGGCCGCTTACCTGCGCCGTGAGCTTCGAGCCGCTGACCTGGGGCTTCAGAAGCACTTGTTGCGGGTCGGCATTTTCTGCGATTGCAGCGTGGGGGAAGGCAACGGCGAAGATTTCGCCCGCTGGCGCAGATGCCTGTGGCGCGGCGGTATCCGGGGCCTCGCCCTGCCACTCGATTGCCACCGCGTAGCGGGCGGCGGGCGGGCAGCTGATTTCGATGGCGGGCCGGCCCACGGCGGCGGCCACATTGCGCCAGGCCGCCGGCCGGCCGTTCACTTTCACCGAGGCAATATGGTCGGCCAGGGCGGGCACCTGCAGCTTCAGCGCCAGCTGTTTCGGTAGCTGCTGGGCAATGGTGTAGGTTTCGCGCCGGCCCTGGCGCCGGAAGCGGAACGCCACGTCGGGCACCGTGAGGCTGGCCGAATCCCAGGCGGCGGGCAGGCCGGGGCGCACCAGCAGCGTGTCGTGCAGGGCATCGGGCCGGATGCCGAACAGGCCCTCCACCAGCGAGCGGGACGCCATGCCGATGGGGTCGGCAAAGTCGCGGTAGAGCTCGCCCCGGTAGTTGTCGTAGAAGCTGATTTGCTGAAAGTTGCCGGGGCTGCTGCCCAGGTACATGCTTTCGAGCAGGGCGCTTTTCCAGAGCAGGAAGGCGTCGTCGCGGCGGCCGGCCTGCCAGTAGGCGAGGCTGGCGTGCAGGTTTTCGGCCAGCACCACGTTGTTCAAGGACCAGTCGTAGGGCTGCCAGCTGGTGGTGGAGAGCAGGTAGTAGCCGGCATCGGGCAGGCCGGCGGCGCGCACCGGAATGTGCGGCAGCTCGGCATCGACGTAGCGCGTGGCCTGGTAGGCTTCGAGGAAGGTGGGCACCTCCGAATCGAGGGCGTGGTAGATGGTCCAGAGCCCGGCGGCCGGGTGCAGGCTTTTGAGCCCCAGCGCATCCTGATACTCCGCGTACCAGCCCTGCGCGCTCAGCCACAGCCGGCTTTGCATGGCCTGGCGAATGCGGGCGGCTTCTTCGCGGTAAGGCGTCGGGTTCTGGCCCAGCAGCCGGGCCAGCTCGGCGGCTTTCTGGTGGGCGAAGTAGTTGTAGGCCGAACTGTGGGCGACGCCGCCGCCACTGTACTGCAGGGCATCGGAGGCCCAGATGGCAGCGTAGGCATCGTACAGGCCATCGTTGTCGGGGTCGAAGTTGCGCTTCTCCCAGGCCAGGTGGCGCTGGAGCACGGGCCACATCTCACGCGCCAGCGCCAGGTCGCCGGTCCAGTTGAAATGGCGCAGCAGCTCGTCGATGAACACGAGGTTCATGTCGTAGTGGTGCGGCCGGAAATCGCCGCCGGGGTTGCGGCTGATGTAGCCCTCGCTAAACACCGTGGTGCCCAGCTTTTCGAGCTGCCGGGCCAGGTGCAGGGCCGTATCGGGCACCACCGGGCCGCTGGGCGGACTGAGCAGCTGCGACTTGGCGTAGGCGCGGAAGTGGGTGGCGGCGCGGTCGTGCCAGCCCAGCGGGTCGGCGGCGTAGGGGCCGCGCCAGCCGTTGAGGCGCATGCGCCAGGCCACGGCCCCGTGCATGTAGGAGGGCGCTTCCCAGATGGCATCGGCGGCCACGGCCAGCGCCCCGCCCAGCGTGTTGATGTAGGAGTCGGGCGTGCTGACGCTGACGCGGCCGGCCAGCGCGGCCCGGGCGGCTTCGGCCCGTTCGAAAGCGGCCGGCAGGCCGGCGTAGCTCAGCGGTACCGCCGTTTCGGCTTTCTGCACCGCGAAGTACAGGTCCTGGCCCGCCCCGGTGCCGACCTGGCCCGCCACCACCGGCGCAGCCGTGGCCGACGAGGCCAAAAGCTGCTGCGGCGACTGCTGCTGCGCGGCATCGGCAAGGCGTGTTGCGGACGTGGGCGGGGCCAGGCCCAGCAGCATGCGGGGCGGCTCCGGGGCCGCCCCGGCCTTGGCCGCCACGCGGTAGCTGAGCGCGAAGCCGTTCTTTTTCAGCTCAAACGTATTGCCCTGGCAGTATTCCGGCTTCAGGTAAAAGCTGGATTCCGGGTCGGCCCCGATGTCGCCGTCGCGGCTGAACTTCCGGCCCGTGGCTCCGCCGAACGCCCACAGCAGCTGCACCTTTCCGGCGGGCACGTTCTCGAAACGGGCCTTCACCAGCAGGCCTTCGGCATCGGCCATGGCCAGCACTTCGAGGTGTAGCCGGCCGGGGCCCAGCAGCGGGTCGGTGATGTCGTAGCGCATCATGCCCGGCCGGTAGCGGGCCACGATGTTGTCGGCCTTAATCAGCCACTTGCTCTGGCCGTTGGCCAGCAGGCCGAATTTCAGGTTGCCGCCCATGCCGGGCAGGTAGAGGGCAAACTCGGGCAGGTCGCCGGCTTCCACGCGGAAGGCGGTGTTGGTGCCGTACAGGGCGCGGGTGAAGCGGTGCGTACCGTTGGCGATGACGAAATCCTGGCCCTCGGGGCGGTAGCGGAGCGTGCGCGGCTGGTTGTGCCAGAGCGGCGTTTGGGCGTAGGTGGGGAGGGTGAGGAGGAATAGCAATGTCGCTAACGTCAACCTCACCCCCTGACCCCCTCTCCCAAAAAGAGGGGGCACCGGCTTTGCGCGGTAGGTGCTTGTAGCACACGCTTTAGCTTGTGCGGTTGAGCAAAATCCCTCACTGGCACAAGCTAAAGCGTGTGCTACAAGAATCTCCCTCACGAACCGGTGCCCCCTCTTTTTGGGAGAGGGGGTCAGGGGGTGAGGTGTTGTCAGGTCGTCACTCATTGAATCTGAATCTGATTAACCACCAGCCCCGCATCCAGCAGATACAGCCGGATGGTGGCCGGGCCGGCCGTGGCCACGTCGTGCGTGGTCTGGCCCTGCGAGAAGCCGCGCAGTACGTTTTCCTTCCACTGCTTCGAGTCGGCGGGCACGTTCACGTCCACGGTTTGGGGCGGGCTGCCATTGATGGAAACCGCGTAGCGCAGGCCCCGGCCGGCATACAGGCCAAACGTGGGCAGGCAGCGCACGGCCACGGTGTGCGGCCCGGCCGGGAGGTTGGCGCGGTATTCCAGATACGGCGCGTTGGTCGCGTCGGCCGCAAACGCGGGCACGTCGTACGGCATCCGCGTCAGGCCCGTGCCTTCCAGACCGAGGCCCGCCAGCGGCGTGAGGGTTTCATTCGGGGCGGCTTTCTTGCTGCTAAAGGCCGTGGCGGGCAGCAGCAGCGGCGCGGTGGCCGGCGCGGCTTCCGAGGCGGGAGCGGCGGCCGTGGCGGCCAATCCAGCTGCTTTCGCGGCGGCTTTTCCTTCCGCTACCAGCGCGGCGGTGGCCACGGGCGGCATCTCGAAAATCTTCTGGTCGCGGGGGTGGGCGCTCATCATGCCGGCCCATTTGCCGCCGGCGGTTTCGTCGTTGTAGCGGCGGGTCAGGGCCTGAATCTGGTCGTAGGCGGCCTGGGCTTTTTGGGCAAATGCCAGGGCCTGGTCGTTGCCCTGCCGGGCCAGGTCCAGGCTGCGGGCGGCGTAAAACACCTTCTCGTTCATCAGCCGCGCTCCCTGCACCGGATAGAGGACGAGCTCGAAATAAGCATCCCGCAAGCTGGCCGGAACCTGCTTTTGCAAGGCTTCGGCCTCGGCCGCAATTTTCTGATAGTCGGCCAGGCGCTGGTCCTGTTCGGCGGCGCTAAAGCGCACCCCGCTGAGGTGCTCCGGCTTGGCGGCGTGGCCCAGGCGGTAATACTGCTGCTTGAGGCGGGCAATGGCGGGCGCCAGCCGGGGGCCGAAGGTTTCGGTGGCCCAGTGCGCGGCGTAGGCATCAGCCGTGGCGGGCGTCCAGCGGTCCACGTTCCAGGCCAGGTCCAGGGCAAACTCGGTTTCCAGCTCGGCGGGCTTGATGTCGCCCACGTTCACCACCCACAGCCGTTTTGCGCCCAGCGCGTAGGCTTTGCTCAGCTCATAGCTCACCAGCGACGGCGAAATGCTCGACAGCCACAGGTAGTCCTGCGGGGCGCCCCAGTACGAGAGGTGGTAGTAGACGCCGCTACCGCCGCTGCGCCGCTGCTCGGCCTTGTCCGACAGCTGCCGGATGTAGCCGTGGTTGTCGTCGGCCCACACAATGGTCACGTCATCGGGCAGCTGCAGGCCGGTCTGGTACAGCGTCAGCACCTCTTTGTAGGGGCAGAAAATCTGGGGCACGGTGCGGCCGCCAATGGGCTTCACGTATTGGCTCAGCAGGCGGCGCTGGTCGGTGATGACGGTATCGAGCAGGCGCACCTTGGCGGCGCGGTCGGGCGGGCCGGGCATGCTGCCGTCGTGGATGCCGCGCATGCCCACGGTATACACGGACTCGTACCTGGCCGACTGCTTCAGCCGGTCTTCCCAGTAGTGGTACATCTGCGGGCCGTTGAGGTCGTAGCGCCACTCGCCGGGCTTCTGGCCGTACTCATGCGCGTAGTTTTCGCTCCACTCAAACACGTTGTTGCGCAGCATGGGCTCGCAGTGGCTGCTGCCCACCACTATGGCGTAGCGGTCGGCCAGCACGGGGTCGGCCGGGTAGTGGTAGAAGGCCCTGGTGCCGGGGTGCATGGCCGGCCAGAGGTAGTTGGCCTTCAGCCGCAGCAGCAGTTCGAAGATATGGGCGTAGGTATTGGGACCGATGTCCTGCACGTCCTTATCGAGCGAGCGGGCGGCCCAGGGACGCAGGCCCCAGTCCTCGTCGTTCAGGAAAATGCCCCGGTACTGCACCGCCGGCGGCCCCTGCACCACCTGGCCGGGCTGCACATAGAGGGCGTCGTGGTGGGCGGGCGTCACATCGGCCCACCACACCCACGGCGACACGCCCATGCGCCGCGCCACTTCAAACACGCCAAACGCCGTGCCCCGCCGGTCGCTCCCGGCAATGACCAGGGCGCGCGCCACGCCCGGAAACGGCTTTTCGACCACGCCGATGCAGTAGCTTTCCCACTGCCCTTGCCATTTGTCGGCCTGGAGTTTGCCGCTGGCCACGAGCTTATCGATGAGCGACGACTGGCCCAGCGTGCCGATGACGACGGCCGGGCCGGTGGGGCTTTTGCCAGTGGTTTGCAGCTGGGGTTTCAGGCCCGTTACCCGCGCTACGTCGCCGGCAAAGGCCTCGGCCGCCACGCGCACCACGGCGGCATCCCGGGCATCGAAGCAGAGCGGGGCCGTCTGGTGGGCGTGCACCAGCGGGAAAGCTGTGGCAGAATATGCTGCTGTCAGCGGAGCCGTTAGGGGGCCTTGCGCGTAGGAAGCGGGAGGGCAGATGAGAAACAGGGCCAATACTAATTGACCGAAAGTGACCCAGCCGCGCCGGTTGAAATGTGCAGTAATGTCTCTGGCAAGATGCTTCGCTGCGCTCTGCATGACGTTCAAATTTAAGGAGCAGGCGTGCCGGCCGCTTTTTCATATACTTCCACCTCTACCAGGCCCAGCGTGCCGGGCGGGCCGGCCTGGTCGGTGGCGGCGGTGGGGACTTTGGGCGTTTCCAGCTCCGTGATGTTGAAGGCGTCTTTGGCCTGGGTCTGGCCGGTCAGCTCGATGCGAACTTGCTGGCCGGTGCGGGGCGCAAAGACGGCCGTGAAGTAGCCCAGGCTGCGCTCGGTTTTGCCACCGAACACCTCCTGCCCGTCCACCAGAATGCGGATGGGGTAGGTGCTGGTGCGCCAGCCGGTGAGCTTCATGGCTACCTGGCTGATGGCGGCGGGCCGGGCCAGCGTGTACTCAATCCACGGCCGGGCCTCCTGGCGGGCCGAAATCCACTCCGATAACTCGTTGTCGTCGAAGCTGTAGGCGGCATTGGCGGCGTTGGAGCTGGCCGTGGCGGCGGTGATGGGCACCGCCACCCGCGACACCGCGAACGACGGCCCGGCCGGCGTGGGCCCGCGCCCCAGGCGCACCGGCAGGTCGGCGCCGGGCAGCTGCGTGCTCAGGCCGTTTTCCACCCGCACCGGCTGCGATTTCAGGCTGACGGTGGCCGGCTTCAAGCCCTCGACAGTCGCTCTGATTTTAATGGTGCCGGCCTGGGTGGTGCTGCGCACGAGCACCCGGTTCACACCGCCTTCCACGGGCAGGCTTTGGGCCAGAATGTAGTTGCCGGGGCCTTGCGCCAGGCCGCCGCGCCACTCGGCCGGCCCGCTGAGGGTAAAATGCACCAGGTTCAGCGCCGTGGGGCAGCGGCGGCCCTGCGCGTCCACGGCTTCGACCTGCAGCAGGGCCAGGTCGGCGCCGTCGGCGTGCAGGCCGGTGGGGCTGGCAATGTTGGTGAGGCGCAGGGCCACGGCCGGGCCGGTGGTCTGGTGCTCGGCTTCGCTCACTTTTTTGCCGGCGGCGTCGTAGCTCACGGCGCGGAGGGTGCCGGGCTGCCAGGCCACGTTCGGAAAGGTAAACAGGAAGCGGTAGCGCTGCTGCCCGAAGCCCAGCGACTTGCCGTTGAGCAACAGCTCCACTTTTTCGCCGTTCGACACCACGTCCACGTTTTTCACGGTGCCGGCCGGGTAGTTCCAGTGGCCGATGAGATGCGTGCGGGCGTGCTCCGGCTCCACCCAGCCATCCCACATGACCTGGTGGGCGAAGTAGCCGTCCTTGGCAATGCGCAGGGCATCGACCTCGCCGCTGCGGCGGTAGTTTTCCTCGCCGCGGTAGTGGGTGTTGGTGTCGGAAAACACGATGTTGACGCCGCCGGCGCTCACGCGGGTGCCGGTGCCAGGCCGCTCGTGCCAGTAGTCGTACCAGCGCATCACGTCCTCGCGGGCCTGGGAATCCTGGTTGCGGTTGTAGTCGGCGGCATTCGCGCCCCTGTAGAGCGGGCCGGCGCCGTCTTTGTGAAACGGCGGCGTGAGCTCGTCCCAATACTTGCGCAGAGCCTCGTCGCGCGAGTATTCCATGGCCCAGAGGGGCTTGGTGGCGCTTTTGTTGATGTAGAGCATCTCGCCGCCGTACTCGGCCTGCGGAATGTCCAGCATCTCGCGCGAGCCGATGGCCCGGCCGCCGTGCGGGTCATACTGGTTCCGAATGTCCTTCAGTTCCTGCATGTGGGCGGCGCTGATGCTCTCGTTGCCGCCCTCGTAAAACAGGATGCTGGGGTTGTTGCGGTTGTAGATGATGGCGTCGCGCATCAATTCGCGGCGCTGGTCCCAGCGGCGGTCGGATACGTCTTTTTCGGCGTCGCCGGCGGGCATAGCCTGGGGCAGGCCCACCCGGTCGCAGCTTTCGATATCCTGTTTCCAGGGCGTGACGTGCATCCAGCGCACCAGGTTGGCGTTGCCGGCCACCATCAGGCCGTTGCTGTAGTCGGAGAGCCAGGCGGGCACGCCCAGGCCCACGGCGGGCCACTCGTTGCTGGTGCGCTGGGCGTAGCCGTGCACCATTATAGCGCGGTCATTGAGCTTGATGAGGCCGTGGGCAAATTCCGTTTTGCGGAAGCCGGTGCGGGTTTTCACCTCGTCGACCACCTGCTTATCGACGACTAACCGCGTCGAAACCGTGTACAGGTAGCCGTAGCCCCAGCTCCAGAAGTGCAGCCCCGCAAGCGCCTGCTGCGCCCGCACCGTTTTCATTTCGCTCGGCTGCAACGTCGTTTCGCCGCCGCTGAAAGTCGCTACCGTTTTGCCCGCGCCATCGGCCACCGAGGTTTCGAACGTGAAGGTGCGGGCCGTGGGAAACTCGTTTTTCACCTGCGCCTCGGCCACCACCGTGGCCCGGCCGCCGGCCACGTCAAAATCCTGCGCATACACATACACGCCGGTGGTGCCCAGCATCGAAAACAGCGGCAGCGTCTGGTGCAGCGGGCTCGTGACGTGCAGAAACACGTTCTTCGGAATGCCGCCGTAGTTGGCGTTGAAGTTGCGGTTGCTCCACTGAAACAGCTGGCCGGTGGCGCGCTCCTTGTAATCCCAGTCGTTATCCGTCCGCACGGCCAGCACGTTGTCGGCCGGCGCGGGCTTCAGGTAGGGCGTCAGGTCGAAGCCCACGGCCATCACGCCGTTTTCGGACAGGCCCAGGCGCTGGCCGTTCAGCCAGCACTCGCCGGCCAGCCGCACGCCCTCAAACTCCACGAACACCCGCTGCCCCGCCGCCCCGGCCGGCAGCCGGAAATGCTTGCGGTACCAAGCCACGCCCGTGCTCAAATCCTTGATGTCCTTGCTAAAGGCTTCGTCCTCGTTCCAGGCGTAGGGCAGGGTCACCTTTTTCCACTGCGCGTCGTCAAATGTGACAGCCTCCGCGCCGGGCGCGTCGCCCACCCGCACCTGCCAGCCGGGGTTGAAGCTGTACTGCCGGCGCGCGGCGGCGGGCGGGGCGGCGCACGCGCGCACGCTCAGGCTGCACAGCAGCGCCAGCGTCAGCCAGTCGGCCAGCCCTGCTTTCGCAAGCAAACGAGAAGAGCGATTCAGCATTGAGTGGGAATAGGGGAGGAAACAAAAGAAGCGGCTGCTCCGGGGCGCACCCTCCTGTACTGTGCGGTAGCGCCGGCCCGCCACCGCCCAAACGCAACTGCGCCCGGTTTTGGCTTTGCCGGCAGGTTGCCGACAGAAGCCAAAACCGGGCGCAGCGCCTCGGCTACTCAATGCGCTTAGTAGCCGGGGTTCTGGTCGTAAAGGCCGGGGGCCGAGCTCAGCTCCACCTGCGGCACGGGCAGCAGCAGCAGGTTGGCCGTGATGGGGCGCACGATTTTATTGTTCGGTGGCGCCGCGTCTTCGCGCACCGCCCAGGCGTTCATAACGGTCAGGGCCAGGCCCGAGCGCATGAGGTCGTTCCAGCGCAGGTTTTCGCCGGCAAACTCGCGGCGGCGCTCCTCCATCAGGGTTTCCAGGGTGAGGGTGGTGAGGGCCGGCAGGCCGGCGCGGGTGCGCAGGGGCGTGAGCCGGGCCGCCGCGCTGGCCGGCGTGCCGCCGATGCCGCGCACTTCGCATTCCGCCTTCATCATCAGAATGTCGGCGTAGCGCATCACAATGTAGTTGGTGGCCCAGTCGGTGCGGCTGGTGCCTTTGCCGGCCACGTTCACGTATTTTTTGAAGAACGGCCGGGTATCGGTGGTGCCGGCATTGGTGTAGCCCTGCTGGATGTTGACGGCCCGGCGGGTGTCGGTGAGGGCGTACGATACGTTGTTCAGGTCGTTGGAAACGGGCTTGATTTCGACTGAGCCAGCCGAAAAAGTCAGGCCCAGGTTGCCGTTGGCGACGGTGCCGGTGTAGTAGGTATCGGGCACCACCACGTTCATGAACGACGAGCCCAGCGTGCCCAGGCCGTTGGAGATGTACTGGAAGTCGAAGATTACCTCCGAGTTGTTTTCGTTGGTGGGCGAGAAAATGTTGGCGTAGGAGGCCTGCGTGGCGTAGCGGGCCGTGCCGGTGGCGCTGATAATCTCATCGAGCAGCACATTAGCCTTGTCGTACTCGTTGCTGGCCAGGCCGGGGCCGTTGATGCCGTAGGTGGGGCCCGATTTGGTGAGGTACATCAGCGCCAGCAGGCCCTTGGCGGCACCCGCCGTCACGCGGCCCACGCCCAGGGTCGAGCCCACGCCGTTGCTGGTGTAGGCCGTGGGCAGGCTGGCAATGGCCGTGCGCAGGTCCGACTCAATCAGGGCGTACACGGCGGCTACCTCGCTGCGCGAAATTTTGGCTACTTCCTGCGGAATCAGCGGCTTGTCAATCACCGGCACTTTGCCAAACTTGCGCACCAAATCCAGGTAGGCAAAGGCCCGCAGAAACTTGGTTTCGCCTTCGTAGCGGGTGCGCAGCGAACCCGTCACGGCCCCGTTCTGGGCCAGCTGGTCGAGCATGGTGTTGGCCCGGAAGATGGTGCTGTAGTCCGACGCCCAGGCATCGGCCACGTAGGGGTTGATGGTGAGCAGGGCCGCCGAGAAGTTGTTGACGGGGTCCCAGTCGCGCGAGCCGATGGAGCTCACGGCAAACATGTTGTCGGACCGCAGTTCCGAAAGAATGACCTCCCGGTCAGGGAAGCCGCGCAGCGAGCTGTACACCGACGACATGGCCTGGTCGAAGTCAGCCGCCGTTTTGTAGAAGTCCGGCACCGAGCCGTTCGAGATGGGCGTTTGGTCCAGGTCTTTTTCGCAGCCGCCCAGGGTGACGAGGGCGCAGGCCAGAGACAAGCTGAGGAATATCTTTTTCATGGGGAATTTTTCGAGTAAGAAAGGCGAGTTGCAGAACGGTCCTGCTTCGGCAAGCTCAGCAGGACCGTTTTCTTAGCCCATCCACATTTAATTAGAAGGTGAGGTTGAGGCCGAGCACCAGGGTTTTGGCCAGGGGCAGGCCGCCGTAGTCCGAGCCCGATACGAAGGTGCCCGTGTTGCCCGTGTTCAGGGCGTCGGGGTTGAGGCCGCCGTAGTAGCTGTCGTGGCCAAACCAGTTTTCAGCCGTCACATACACGCGGGCTCCCTGCGCAATGCGCTTGTTGATGAGCAGGCCCAGGTCGTAGCCCAGCGTGATGGTACGCACGCGGTAGTAGTTCGACGAGTACAGCCAGTCGGTGTTGCGGATGAAGCCGAAGCTGCCCGTGGCTTTGCCCTTGATGCCGTCGCCGGGGTTTTCGGCCGAGAACCACCGGTCGCGCACGCGGCCCAAGGCGTTTTCCTTGTAGCCCACGCTGGTGCGGTCGATGGCGCGGCCCAGCGTCGAGTAGATGGAGCCGCCGTACTGGCCCTGCACCAGGAAGCTCAGGTCGAAGCCCTTGTAGCGCAGCGTGTTGGTCATGCCGTAGGTGTAGGTGGGGTTGGGGTTGCCCACCACCTGGCGGTCGTTCACGTCAATTTTGCCGTCGCCGTTGTAGTCTTCATACTTGGGGTCGCCGGCGGTTTCGTTGCCAAACTTGGCCGCCCCGTTGTCGATGTCGGCCTGGCTGAGAATGCCGGTTTGCTTCACCACGAAAATGCTGTAGATGGGCAGGCCCACCTGCAGGATGTTGCTGGGCGTATCGAGGCCGTTGGGCACTTCGATGCGGGCATCGCCGGGGCCCAGGTGCACCACCTTGTTCTCGTTGTGGCTCACGTTGAACGAGGTCGTCCAGGTCAGGGCGCCTTCCAGGTTGCGGGTGTTCAGCTCCACTTCCCAGCCGGTGTTGCGCACCTCGCCAATGTTCTGCAGGTTGGTGCCGAAGCCCGAGGCCGTGGGCACGGGCACGTTCAGGAGCAGGTCCTGGCTGTTTTTGGTGTAGTAGTCAAACGACGCCGTGATGCGGTTTTTCAGCACGCCGAAATCAACCCCGAAGTCCACGGTGCGGTTGCGCTCCCACTTCAGCTGCGAGTTGCCCACCTTGTTGGGGGCCTGGCCGGGGGCAATGAGGCCGCCGAAGGTATAGTTGTAGGCGCCCAGCGTGGCAATGCTGCTGTAGTCGCCAATGGTGTTGTTGCCGGAGTAGCCCAGGCTGGCGCGCAGCTTCAGGTCGCTTAGCGCGGTCACGGGCTGCAGGAAGGGCTCCTGCGAAATGCGCCAGCCCGCCGATACGGCCGGGAACACGCCGGCCCGGTCTTCGAAGCCGAAGCGCGACGAAGCATCGCGCCGCACGCTGGCCGAGAGCAGGTACTTGCCATCATAGGAATACTGCAGGCGGCCGAAGTACGAAATCAGCACGCTCTGCGACTCGGTGGGGCCGGGGCTGTTCACGAGCACGGCCCCGTTCAGGGTCTGCACCGTGCTGTTGATGAAGCCGCCCGACGACGACTGGCTGTTGTTGTCCAGCTTGGTGAAGTTGTAGGAGAAGCCACCCAGCACCGAGAAGTCGTTCTTGCCCAGGGTTTTGTTGTAGGTCGCCGTGTTTTCGTTCACAAACGTCTGGCGGCGGTAAGTGCTGTAGGAGCCGCTGGCCAGCGAGGTGCTCAGGTTGCGGGTGGGCGGCTGGTAGGATTTCGACGTCGACTCGTTGTTGTCGAAGTTCAGCGTGGAGCGCAGGCGCAGGCCGCTGATGGGCTGCAGCTCGGCAAACAGGGTGCCCAGCGTGCGGTAGTTGCGCGTGTCGCCCGAGTAGTTGTTGATGACGGCAATGGGGCTGGCCGTGCTCACGCCCCAGCGGTAGGCCTCGTTCTTGCCGTAGGCGGTGTTGATGCCGGCCGTGTCTTCCACAATCGGCGTTTCCGACAGCAGCTGGTGAAAGCGGTTGTCCTTGCCCTCAATGCCGGGGTCGGTCGAAACGGAGTAGCTGGGGTTGATGGTGGCGCCGAACTTCAGCTTTTCGCTGGCCTTCACTTCCACGTTGGCCCGAATGGTGTAGCGCTTGTAGTCCAGGCCCAGGGCAAAGCCCTGCTGGTCGTTGTAGTTGCCCGACACGAAGTAGTTCACGTTGTCGGTTGCGCCGGAGGCGCTCACCTGGTAGTTCTGGCTGATGCCCGTGCGGTAGAGCTGGTCCTGCCAGTCGATGTACTGCAGGCCGGGGTGGCCCGGGATGGCCCAGCGGTCGTCCAGCATCAGGTCGGGGTTCACGTTGTTGCCGGTGAGGCCCAGAATGGTGCGGCGCTGCGCCGTGGTTTGGTCGGCGGTGCGGCCCGCGCCCGATTTCACCCAGTTGTTGTTGATGATTTCGGTGGCGCGCGAAGCCCATTCCTCGCCGCTCAGCAGGTCCAGCTTTTTGGCCGCCCGCGAGCCGCCCACGTAGGAGTTCACGCTGATTTGGGGCTTGCCCGTGCGGCCGCGCTTGGTGGTGATGAGCACCACGCCGTTGGCTGCCCGCGAGCCGTAGATGGCAGCCGCCGCCGCATCCTTCAGCACCTCAATCTTCTCAATGTCGTTGGGGTTGATGTTGTCGAGCGGGTTGCCGCTGCCGAAGCGGCCGTTGGCGCTGGCCCCCACGGTTTCGAGCGGGAAGCCGTCAATCACATACAGCGGCTCGCTGCCGGCCGAGATAGAGCCCGCGCCCCGCACCTGAATGCTGAAGGGCCGGCCGGGCACGCCCGAGGTCTGCTTCACCACCACGCCGGCCAGCTGGCCCACCAGCGCCTGGTCGACGCGGGCAATGGGCCGCTCTTCCAGCTTGCGGGCATCCATCGTGGCAATGGCGCTGGTCACGTCGGCGCGCTTCTGCGTGCCGTAGCCCACCACCACCACCTCGTCGAGGCTCTTGGTGTCGTCGGCCATTTTAATGCTGTAGTTGCCGGGGCCGGCGTACGATTTTTCCTGCGTCTGGTAGCCAATGAAACTGAACACCAGCGTGCCGGCCTTGTCGGGCACCGAAATGCTGAACGAGCCGTCGGCATTGCTGGTAGTGCCCAGCGTGGTTCCTTTCACCACCACCGTTACCCCGGGCAGGCCTTCGCCGTTGGGCGAGGTTACTTTGCCGGTGAGTGGCCACTCAGCCGCTACATGCCGAACCGGGTGGGCAGCGGCCGTGGCCACCACAGGCGGCACCGCTACCAAAAGCATGGGCAGGCACGCCGCAGTCCGCAAACGTTGCCAGGTGTAAAATTTAGTCATGTGGGAAATGAGTGGGTGAGATTTTTAAAAGAAAAAAAGCAGCGCGTGGGAGGCGGAACTGAGGCCAATATTAGAGGCCTGTTTTACCCCTACTCTCCTGTAGCGTACTGCTCAGGGGCATTTAGATGAAATCTTGGGGAATTTTTGTAGCTTCTTAGCAGGTATGTTCCAGCATGGAAGCAGCCGGGCCGGGAGCCGGGCGGCGGGTATCGGCCCCCAAAAGGCCCGCTTGGCGGCCCGATTTCGGTGAGCCCCCGGTCACAGGCAGGCAGGTGCAGGGGAGAGCCGCCGGTGAGTGGCTGCTTCATTGAGTGCCGGAGAGGGGCATCTCTCAAATTTCCAATGCTGCACAAAGCTGCTCTTTCTCAATTGCGTAGCCTTCCCGCACCCTCCTGCTCACGGCCCAGGCGCTTCCAAATCAACCTTTTCTCTGAGTGAGTGCCCACCAATGGCTGGTGCGAAAGGGCGGGGCCGGCACCCCGCCAGTCACTGAGTAGGCCCCGCCCGGTCCGGTCCCGGTGGTTTTCTGCTGAAGCGCTGTGCTCCCGGCAGGCCGCCGCCGCGCTGCCGCCCCACTACCCCACTTTCAGAATAAACGACGAAGCCGTCATGCTTTTGCCGCCCTGCGAGGCGCAGAACAGGTATTCCGGCCGGCCGTCGCGCAGCAGCAGCTGCGGCCGTTCGAGGCGCCCGTAGCGCTTGAGCTTGGGCGGGGCGGGCGGCTCCGTCACGCCGTAGTCGCGCAGGGGCAGGAAGGCGATTTTGGGGAAGGTCCAGGTTTTGCCGTCTTCCGATTCCAGAAACAGCCCCACTTCCTGGCTGTACACGCCCATGTCGCGGGCCAGCAGCTGAAACCTGCCGTGCTGCCGCCACACAAAGGCGTCCTCGAACTGCTTGTTGTTGCCCTGCTTCGAGAAGTCGATGACCGGGTTGCCGTCGAATTTCTGGTAGGGGCCTTCCAGCTTATCCGAGATGGCGAGGCCATACTTGCGGTTGCCGCGAATTTCCCGGCCCTTGGCTTCTTCGTACTCCCTGGTATTCCACGACTTATAATAGAGCCAGTACTGGCCGTTGGGGTGCTTGATGAAGGCCGGATTGGTGGTGCAATGGTCGTCCCAGGCGCCGGCGGGGCCGGGCAGCAGCAGCGGCGCGTCGGGCCGCGTCCAGGGGCCGTTGAGGGTGGGCGCGGTGGCCAGGCCAATGCGCTTGGTGTCGGTTTTGCCGTTGGAGTTGCCCATGAAAAACAGGCAGTATTTGCCGTCCACGAACTGAATGCTGGGGTTGTGGCAGGTGGTGGCGTCCCAATAGCCGGGGCCGCGCGGGGCCAGCACGGTTTCGAGCACCTGATAGGGGCCTTCGGGCTTTTCGGCCACGGCGTGGGCTATTTCGGAGCCGTTCAGCCAGCCGCCCATGCCCTTGCTGGCATCCCAGCGCGAGAAGAATACGTGCACCTTGCCATCGGGGCCGTAGATGGGCGAGTTGCACCACACGTAGTAGTCGGGCAGCTCCAGGGCCCGGCCCACGGGCCGCAGGTGCTTGCTGAATTTCGAGAAATCGGCCTTGGGGTAATCAATCAGCCGGCCCGCGAAACCGGCCAGCGCGCGCGTGAGCGGGGCCAGCAATAAACCAGTCAGAAACGTGCGGCGAGCCAGCATGAGCGAGGGTGGGAGTGGGGAGAATGAGCCGGAAACGAAGCAAGAAAGCCCCTGGTGCCCCCCGCACTCTCCTGCACTCTGCCGCAACATGACAGTGCAGGTAAGCCCCCGCAGAAGCGGCCGGTACTTTTAGCTCGGTCGTTACTTCCCACCCCATGACAATTCCCTTCCTCACCATCGGGGCCAGCCTGCTGCTGGCTGCCTCCGCAGCCGCCCAAACGCCCCGCACCACGTTCAAATTCGACTTCGGGCCCGGCAAAACGGCCGCCGGCTACCAGCCGGTGCTGCCCACGGCAGCTTATTCCGACGCCACCGGCTACGGCTTCGATTTCGGCACCACCGTCGAGGGCGTGGACCGCGGCGGCAAGGATGCGCTACGCAGCGACTTCGTGACCAGCAAACAGCCGTTTTACTTTTCGGTGAAGCTGCCCGAAGGCAACTACAACGTGACCGTGACGCTGGGCGACCTGAAAGGCCCCAGCAGCACCTTTCTGAAGGCCGAATCGCGCCGGCTGCTGCTCGAAACCACCGCCACCAGGCCCGGCCAGTTCACCACCCAAACCTTCACGCTCAACGTGAAGAGCCGCCGCATCAACGACACCGAAACCGTGGCCCTCAAGCCCCGCGAGCTGCACAAGCTGGACTGGGACGACCGCCTCACTCTCGAATTCGACGGCACCAACCCCTGCCTGGCGGCGCTGGAAATCACGCCCGCGCCGCAGGCCACCACGGTTTTTCTGGCCGGCAACTCCACCGTGGTGAACCAGGACGACGAGCCCTGGGCCGCCTGGGGCCAGATGCTGCCGCGCTTCCTGGGGCCCGGCGTGGCCGTGGCCAACCACGCCGAATCGGGCCTCACGCTGGGCAGCTTCCTCAGCTCCAAGCGCCTGGCCAAAGTGCTGAGCGTGATGAAGCCGGGCGACTACCTGTTCATCGAGTTCGGCCACAACGACCAGAAGGACAAGGGCGAAAACGACGGCGCCTGGAAAGCCTACACCGAGCGGCTGCACCTCTTCGTGCAGGAGGCCCGCAAAAAGGGCGGCATCCCGGTCATCGTCACCTCCACCAGCCGCCGCACCTTCGGGGCCGACGGCAAGATTGAAAACAGCCTCGGCGACTTCCCCGCCGCCGCCTGCAAAGCCGCCGCCGACGAGAAAGTGGCCCTCATCGACCTCAACGCCATGTCGGCGAAGTTTTACGAAGCCCTCGGCGTGGAAGGCTCGAAAAAAGCCCTCGTGCACTACCCCGCCAACACCTACCCCAACCAGCCCGAGCCGCTGGCCGACAACACCCACTTCAACCCCTACGGCGCCTACGAGCTGGCCAAATGCGTGGTCGAAGGCATCAAAGCCAACAAGCTGGGCCTGGTGAAATTCCTGAAAAACGACACGCCCGCCTTCGACCCCGCCCGGCCGGATGCGCTGGCCGCCTGGGTGTGGCCCGACAGCCCCCGCAGCGCCGTCACCAAGCCCGACGGGAATTAGCAAACGTCGCCCTGCGAAAACCTCACCCCCGCCCCCGAAAAATGCTTGAAGCGCATTTCCAGAAAAGAGGGGCCCCGGCAATGCCCATTAAAAAATCGTCCGGCTCCCCTCTCCGCGGGAGAGGGGCCGGGGGGAGGTTTCGGCGTCAGGCGGCGCGAGCGAGATGCTCGGCGTACTTGACTTACGATAACACAAATCCACCTGAAATGACTGGCAAACCCTCTCCAAGCCCAATTTTCCGCCTGCTTTGGCTAAGTTTCTTCGTGGCTTTTGCAACTCAGGCAACGGCCGCGCCAGTCGGCAGCTTGCACCTGCTGATTGCGCCCGGCACGCTCACCGACGAGTCCGTGACCGTCGTGTGGGACAAGCAGGTGGGGGCCAAAGTAGTTTACGAAATCATGCTGAATGGCAAAGCCCTGGCGTCTACCAGCAAGACGAATTACACCCTGTCGCATCTGACGCCCGGTACGCAGTATGCCCTGCAGCTCCGCGTGAAGCAGGCGTCCGGCAATGCGGCCAACGCCGGCAAGCTGCTCACTTTCAAAACCGCTGCCCGAAGCAAAGTGTACAGCGTGCTCGACTACGGCGCGAAAAGCGACACGGCCATTGTCAATACCAAAGCCATTCAGGCGGCCATAAATGCCTGCGCGGCGGGCGGCACGGTGCTGATTCCCCAAGGTACCTTCGTATCGGGCGCGCTTTTTCTGAAAAGCAACATGACGCTGCGCATCGAAGGCGTGCTGAAAGGCTCCACCGCGCCGGACGACTACCTGCCGATGATATTGAACCGCTTCGAAGGCTGGGAATTGAAAACCTACGCCAGCCTGCTCAATGCCGGCACGCTCGACCGCAACGGCTACACGGTCAGCAACCTGCGCATCACGGGCGGCGGCACCATCTCGGGCGGCGGGCGGCGGCTGGGCGATGCCATGACCAAAGCCCACGGCCTGCGCAGCCGGGGCCGCCTCATCTGCCTGCTGAGCTGCCAGGACGTAAGCATTTCGCGCCTCACCGTGACGGAGCCGCCCTGCTGGACCATCCACTACATCTACAGCCGCAACATCAGCTGCCACGACCTGAGCATCATCACCAAAGGCATCCACAACGGCGACGGCATCGACCCCGATTCGTCCCTCGACTCCTACATCTTCAACTGCAGCTTCGACACCGGCGACGACTGTATCGCCATCAAATCGGGCAAAAACCCCGAAGGCTTCGCCATTGGCAAGCCCACGCGCAACGTGCGGATTACGGATTGCGACTTCCGGCGCGGCCACGGCATTTCCATCGGCAGCGAAATGAGCGGCGGCGTGAGCGACGTGCTGGTGCAGGACTGCAAGGCCGGCCCCCTGCTGCACGGCATGCAGATAAAGGGCACCAAAGACCGGGGCGGCTACGTGCGCAACGTCACCGTGACGGATTGCCAGCTGCGCCAAATCACCATTTTCTCGGCCGTCAACTACAACAACGACGGCGCGCCCGCCCCGGAAGTGCCCACCTTCGAGAACTTCGTCTTCCAGAACATTGACCTGTCCGAAGCCTCGGCCGCTGAGCCGGCCATCAACATCAACGGCTTCAAAGACCCGGCCCACCGGCTGCGCAATGTCGCATTCAGCAACATCCTCATGCCCGAGCGCGCCAGGGTGGTCATCAACGATGCCGAGCGCGTGAAATTCACGGACGTGAAATCGGCAACTGGCGCAAAGCCCGATTATGCAGCTGCTGATAGCGCGGACATTGTGTATTAGAATAGCCGTGCAGCGCCTGGCCGGCCATATTGAAAACGCCCGCGAGCCATGAATAAACTACTCCTGCTTTACCTGTTGTTTTTCGGAGCATCCGCTGCTTTCGCGCAGCAGAAAAACGGCGCCAACGTCTCAAAAGCGGCTTCAGCACCTAAGGCAACCGCCAAGCCCGCCCCCAAACCCCTCTACAGCGACCCCGTTTACGACGGCGCGGCCGACCCCGTGCTCGTCTGGAACAGGCAGCGGCAGAAGTGGTGGATGTTCTACACCAACCGCCGCGCCACCGACACCACCGCCCACGGCGTGACCTGGGTGCACGGCACCCGCATCGGCATTGCCGAATCCGGCGACGGCGGCACCACCTGGACCTACCGCGACACGGCCAACATCAACTATCGGCCCGATAGAGGCTACACCCACTGGGCGCCCGATATTGTGGAGGACAAGGGCCTGTACCACATGTTCCTGACCTACGTGCCCGGCACCTTCACTGACTGGAACCACTCGCGCGTCATCATCCAGCTCACCAGCCGCGACTTGCTGAACTGGCAGTACGTGCAAACCCTGCCGCTCGTCACTGATAAAGTCATCGATGCCAGCGTGTTCAAACTGCCCGACGGCACCTGGCGGCTGTGGTACAACAACGAGCGGGACCACAAATCCATCTACTACGCCGACAGCCCCGACCTGCGCCACTGGACCGACCACGGCCAGGCCCTGAACGAGCGCGGCGAAGGCCCCAAAGTATTCCGCTGGCACGAGCAGTACTGGATGATTATCGACCAGTGGAAAGGCATGGCCGTGTACCACTCCCCCGACCTGCTGCACTGGCAGCCCCAGCCCGAGCGCCTCCTTGAGCAGCCCGGCCAGGGCCGCGACGACCAGGCCATCGGCGGCCATTGCGACGTGGTGGTGAGCAACGGCCGCGCCTACGTGTTCTACTTCACCCACCCCGGCCGCGCCAAAATCAACCCCGCCCCTACCAATTCCATCGCCGCCAGGCGCAGCGTTATTCAGGTAGCCGAGCTGGAATTCAACAATGGAAAGCTGACTTGCGACCGCGACAAACCGACGTTTGTGCGGCTGCAAAAGCTGAAAGGAATGTAGAGACGCGACACTTCGCGTCTCCTCGTTGAACGATGCAAAGCAGGCGATTCTAATGGCGCAGACGACGAGACGCGAAGCGTCGCGTCTCTACATCGTTCTGGCAAAGCAAAATTTCAGCCCAACCAAAACTTTTTCCGCTCCCCCGCAGTTTAAATACCAAACGGTATATTTGCACCGTCGTCATGTCCAAAGCCGAGCGCACCCGCCAGTTCATCATCGAGCAAACGGCCCCTGTTTTCAACAAGCAGGGCTACGCCGGCACGTCCCTGAACGACCTCACGGCCGCCACCGGCCTCACCAAAGGCGCCATCTACGGCAACTTCGAGAACAAGGAAGAAGTGGCCCTGGCCGCCTTCGACTACAACCTCGGGCTGGTGCTGGAAGGCCTGCGCGCCGGCACCAACAGCAGCGCCCCGGTGCGCGAGCAGCTGCTGGCCATGCCCCAATTCTACCGCCAGCGCTACCCGCTGCTCCGGCAAAACGGCGGCTGCCCCATCCTCAACGCCGCCGTCGAAACCGACGATGCGCCGCCCAGCGCCCTGCTCCAGCGCGTGCAGGACAGCTTCGCTCGCTGGCACCGCAACGTGGTGCGCCTCATCGAAAAAGGCCAGCAAACCGGCGAAATCAAGCCCGCCGCCGACGCCAGCCGCTACGCCACCCTCTTCATCGCCCTCACCGAAGGCGGCATTCTGGTTTCGAAAGCCACCGGCAGCTCCACGGCCCTTTTCATCAGCCTCGACCACATCGAGCACCTGATTGAAACCGAGCTGGTGGCCTGATATTTTTTTGTTCAAAATTATACCGATTGGTATAAAATTCATTATCTAATGAGCCCTCTGCGCCTTTTCCTACTCTGCGCCACCGTCATTGCCGCCGCCGTAATGGAGCTGATTGATACCAGCATCGTGAACGTGGCGCTGTCGCACATGAGCGGCAACCTGGGCGCCACGCTGGCCGATACCTCGTGGGTTATCACGTCCTACGCCATTGCCAACATCATTATCATCCCGATTACCAGTTTTTTAGCGGCGCGGTTTGGGCGGCGGCGCTACTTCATTGGGTCGATAATTCTCTTCACGCTGGCATCGGTGATGTGCGGCACGGCGGGCAACATCTGGACGCTGGTGGTCTTCCGCTTCGTGCAGGGGCTGGGCGGCGGGGCGTTGCTTTCGACTTCGCAGACCATTGTATTCGAAGCCTTTCCGCCGGCGAAGCGCGGGGTGGCGAGTGCCTTGTTCGGCATCGGCGTGTTTACCGGGCCCACGATTGGGCCCACGCTGGGGGGCTACATTCTGGACGTGAGCACCTGGCACTGGATATTCCTGGTGAACGTGCCCATCGGCGTGGCGGTCACCCTGGCGTCGTTTTTTCTGGTGAAGGAGCCGGCCGTGCAGGTGGCGCGCAACACGCTGCGCATGGACTGGGTGGGCCTGTTTCTGCTGATAGTGGGCGTGGGCGCGCTGCAGGTGGTGCTGGAGCGCGGGCAGGAAGAAGACTGGTTTGAAACCGCTTACATCACGCAGCTGAGCGTGGCGGCGGCGGTGGGCATCGGGGCCTTCATCTGGTGGGAGCTGACCACCGAATTCCCCATCGTGAACCTGCGCGTGCTGAAAAGCCGCTCGCTGGCAGTGGCGGCCATCCTCACGTTCGTCACGGGCATGGGGCTGTTTACGTCGGTGTATCTCACGCCGGTTTTTGCCCAGCGCCTGCTCCATTTTCCGGTGCTCGATACCGGCCTGCTGCTGCTGCCGGGGGCGGTGCTGGCCATTTTCTGCCTGATACTCACCGCCCGCGCCCTGCAAAGCGGCGTCCCGATTCCGGTGGTGGTGGCGCTGGGGTTTCTGCTGTTTTTCGCCTTCAGCTGGCGCATGGCGTTGCTGAATGGCACGGCGGGCAAGGGCGACTTCTACCTGCCGCTGATTCTGCGCGGGGCGGGGCTGGCCCTGCTCACGGTGCCGCTCACGGCGCTGGCGGTGTCGGGCCTGCCGCTCAGGGATATTGCCCAGGGCGCGGCCCTCAACAACATGATGCGCCAGCTGGGCGGCTCCTTTGGCATTGCCATCGTCAACACGTTTCTGGCCACGCAGTTTGCGGTGCACCGGCAGGCGCTGGTGACGCACCTCACGGCCGGCGACCTCGGCGTGGCCGAGCGCCTGGCCGCCGGGGCGCGGCTGGTAGCGGTGCGCCTGGGCCAGCCCATGCTGGAAGCCCAGCGCCGCGCCTATGGCCTGCTTGACGCGGCCGTGAACCAGCAGGCCGGCATCATGAGCTACAACGACGCTTTTCTGCTGGTGGGCTGCTTTTTCCTGGCCGCCATGCCGCTGCTGCTGCTGGTGGTGAAGCGGCAGCCGGGCGGACCCGTGAAGGTGAGTTTGTCGGACCACTAAAGGGCGGGGGCAAGCCCCGCCTGCCATTTGAGTCAATCCCGCCTCAACGGTTCTGTGCAACGACGGGCGGGGGCAAGCCCCGCACCCTACATTTTTTACTCATTGTTTCTAACGTTATGCCTGATTACAAACGGGTGGTTATTACGGGCGTGGGTGCCCTTACGCCTATTGGCAATGATGCCAGCAGCTTTGGGCGGGCGCTGCTGGCGGGCGTGAGTGGGGCCGCGCCCATCACCCATTTCGATGCGTCGAAATTCAAAACCCGCTTTGCCTGCGAGCTGAAGAACTTCGACCCGCTCAACTTCCTCGACCGCCAGGAGGTGCGCAAGTACGACCTGTTCACGCAGTATGCGCTGGTGGCGGCTGAAGAGGCCATTCGCCACGCGGAGCTGGATTTCGACCAGCTGAACCGCAACCGCATTGGCGTTATCTGGGGCTCGGGGGTGGGCGGGCTGGGCACCTTGCAGGAGCAGATTTCGGAGTTTGCCCACGGCGACGGCACGCCGCGCTTCAACCCCTTCCTGGGCGCGAAGATGATAATCGACATCGCGGCCGGGCTTATTTCCATCAAGCACGGGCTGCGGGGGCTGAATTTCGCCACGGTTTCGGCCTGCGCTACTTCCACCACGGCCCTGATTGACGCCTTCAACTACATCCGCTGGGGCAAGGCCGACGTGCTGATTTCGGGCGGCTCCGAAGCGGCCATCAATGAAACCGGCATCGGCAGCTACAACGCGTTGCGGGCACTTTCGACCCGCAACGACGCCCCGGCCACTGCTTCCCGGCCCTTCGATGTAGCCCGCGATGGCTTTGTGGTGGGCGAAGGCGCGGGCGCCCTGATTCTGGAAGAATACGAGCACGCCCGGCGGCGCGGCGCCCCCATTCTGGCCGAAGTGGTGGGCGGCGGCATGGCCGCCGATGCCTACCACCTTACCGGCACCCACCCCGAGGGCGAGGGTGCCTACCTAAGCATGCAGGCCGCGCTGGACGATGCCGGCCTGCACGCCGCCCAGATTGACTACCTGAACGCCCACGCCACCTCCACGGGCCTGGGCGATGCCAGCGAATTGCGGGCCGTCGGGCGGGTGTTTGGGCCGGCGCCGCACCTGCACATCAGCGCCACCAAGAGCATGACCGGCCACCTGCTGGGCGCCGCCGGCGCGGTGGAAGCCATTGCCTGCGTGCAGGCCGTGCAGCAAGACCGAGTGCCGCCCACCATCAACACCACCCACCCCGACCCGGCCATTGCCGGCCACCTCCAGCTCACGCTGGGCCAGCCTGCTTACCGGCCCATCGAGTACGCCATGAGCAATTCCTTCGGCTTCGGCGGCCACACGGCCACGCTGATTGTGAAGAAGTTCGCCGAATAACGCAGTGACTTCTCAGCCCGTGGTGCCGAGCGCAGCCTAGGCATCTCGCTCGCGCAACTAGGGGGTGTTAACAATGGCGCCACCAAAGCAGGGTTGCGGCTAAGTGCATAAACGCCAGAAAAGGCCGGTCCAGCTTGTCGTAACGGGTGGCTACGCGCCGAAATTGTTTAAGGCGGCTAAAAAGCCGCTCGGCGGGGTGGCGCTGAGCGTAGCGGGGCCCCGCGCAAGCGCGGGGCTGGCGCGGGGCTGGCGGCCACGTGCACTTTCGTCGTCGGCCCGCCGCGGCTGCGCCCCGGGGCCTGCGGTCCGTATTTTGTGCGCGCTCCCGAAGCGTGCTGGTGCGCCCGCACGGGGGGGCGGGTCCACCAGCAGCGTGTGCAGGGCGGCCTCGTCCTGCACGGCCTCGAACACGCGTTGCCAGACGCCCGGGGCCGCCCAGCGCTGGAACCGCGTGTTCGTCGCATGCCAGTTGCCCCGCTCCGGCGGCAGGGCCCGCCACCGCCCCCCGTTGCGGGCCAGCCACGGCACGGCTTCGACAAACTGGCGGTTGGCCCGCCCACGCCCGCCGCTTGTCCCGGGCCG
>NZ_BAAGWC010000011.1:0-178264 GCF_054780555.1 Hymenobacter daeguensis | reverse complement strand
CAGGTCGCGCTCGGCCAGCAACGCCGCCCGCGAAGCCGCCGCCGCGCCGTGGCCCAGCTCCTGCCCGCGCACCACGAGGTGGCCCAGGCGCGGCGGCAGGCCCAGGGAGGCCAGCTGGCGGCCGTGGGGCGTTGGTTTTAATTTTAATGAAGAATTAAGAATGAGGAATGAGGAATTGCCAACGGCTGAGCCATTCCCTAATTCCTCATTCCTCATTCTTAATTCTTCATTAAACGAAGCGTCCACCGCTCCCAGGCGCCGCAGCAGCTCCCGCGCCTGGCCATACGCCGCGGCCGGTGGCACATCGAGCCAGCGCAGGGCGGTGGGCTCGGCCGCGCCCCACAGGGCCAGTTCCAGGGCCAGGCTGCTGAGGTCGGCGGTCTGGATTTCGGGCGGGCGGTGGGCGGGCAGGCCGTGGTGCTCGGCCTCGGTCCAGAGGCGGTAGCAGGTGCCGGGCGCAAGGCGGCCGGCGCGGCCCCGGCGCTGGTCGGCGGCAGCGCGGGCTACGGGCACGGTTTC
Organism: Hymenobacter daeguensis; assembly: GCF_054780555.1. Classification (NCBI taxonomy): domain Bacteria; kingdom Pseudomonadati; phylum Bacteroidota; class Cytophagia; order Cytophagales; family Hymenobacteraceae; genus Hymenobacter; species Hymenobacter daeguensis. The sequence continues at coordinate 177,745 of NZ_BAAGWC010000011.1, read as the reverse complement.
GAGGGTGGTGAAGCCGGTGCGCGGCACGAAGCGCGGCACCCGCGCAAAGCCGCCGTCAATCACCACCCGTACGCCCTCAATGGTGAGGCTGGTTTCAGCAATGCTGGTGGCCAGAATGACCTTGCGCCGCCCGGCTTTCGAGGGGCGCAGGGCGGCGTCCTGTGCTTCGAGCGGGAGCTCGCCGTGCAGCAGGTGCAGGTCGATGTTATCGGCCAGCGAGTCTTGCAGCCGGCGGGCGCTGCGCTGCAGGTCGCCCACGCCGGGCAGAAACACGAGAATGTCGCCCTCGGCGTGCGTGTTCAACGCGGCTTTCACCTGGGCGGGCACCAGCTCGGCCAGCCGGTCGGCGGGTTTGTTGGGCAGGGCGGCGGCGCGGCGCGGGTCGAGGTAGTGCGTGTCAATCGGAAACAGAAAGCCGGCCGATGACACTACCGGCGCGGGCAGCCACTGGCCCAGCCGCTGGGCTTCGAGCGTGGCGCTCATGATGAGAATACGCAAGTCATCGCGCAACACGGCCTGCGCGTCCAGGGCCAGGGCCAAGCCCAGGTCGGCGTTCAGGCTGCGCTCGTGAAACTCATCGAACACCACGGCGGCCACGCCTTCCAGCGCCGGGTCGTCCTGAATCATGCGCGTGAGAATGCCTTCGGTGATGACTTCCACGCGGGTTTCTTTGCTCACCTTGCTATCCAGCCGCACGCGGTAGCCGATGGTGCGGCCCACGGGCTCGCCCAGCAGCTGGGCCAGGCGGGCGGCGGCCCCGCGCACGGCCAGCTGGCGGGGTTCGAGCACCAGGATTTTATCTGCGGGGCTGCGCCATTCGGCGGCCAGCAGGGCCAGCGGCACCACGGTGGTTTTGCCCGCACCGGGCGGCGCTTCCAGCACCACGCGGGGGTGGGTGGCCAGGGCGGCCAGCAGCTCGGGCAGCGCCGCGCGAATGGGCAGGTCGGGGAGGGGCGGCAGGACGAAGGCAGGATTCACCGGCCAAAATTACGCCCGGACAGCCGGCGGGGGCCAGCGGCCTGATGGGGCACCACTGATTGAAAAATGACGTGCCCGTAACGTTCGGGTAAGCTTGCCGCCGCGTCCGGGTCGGACCTTTGTGGGCCGCCGCTTTCATTTGCCCGTACGCTGATAGCAACCCCCTTACTCCGAACGCATGCAGTGGTACCAGGAAGAAATTGCGCGGCTGGCGCAGCTGCCCGTGGCGCCGGCCCCGGCGCGGCCCCGCGTGGTGTTCTACGGCAGCTCCACCTTCACCCGCTGGCCTGGGCTGGCGCAGTGCTTCCCGCAGATTGAGGCCGTGAACCTGGGCTTTGGCGGTTCCACGCTGGCGGCGTGCGCCTGGTTCTTTGAGCTGCTGGTGCCCCGCCAGCAGCCCGATGCGCTGCTGGTTTACGCCGGCGACAACGACCTCGGCGACGGCCGAAACCCGGAGGAAGTGGTGCTGTTCTACGACCATCTGCTGGCATCCGTCCGGGCCACGCTGGGCGCTGTGCCGGTGGTGTTCGTCGGCATCAAGCTGAGCCCGGCGCGCATGTACCTGCGGCCCGGCGTGGAGTTCGCCAATGCCTGCATCCGTCAGCGCATCGAAGCGGCCGGCCCGCCTCATTATTACCTCGACATTAATCCTCAGATGGTGGACGGCCGCGGCCAGCCCCGGCCCGCGCTGTTTGAGGCCGACGGCCTGCACCTCTCGCCGGCCGGCTACGCCGTGTGGCAGGCCGAAATAGGGGCCGTGCTGGCGCAGCTATATCCTCCCACGCCCTGAAAGCCTGCCTGCTGCGATGCGCCGCGAATACCACGAATGGCTGAGCCAGGCCCTGAGCCGCCGAATGGAACTCCTCGTTTTTGGGGAGGCCGGCGCGCGGGTATTGTTCTTTCCCACGCGCCGGGCCCGGTTTTTCGACTACGAGAACTGGGGCGTGGTAGAAGCCCTGCGGCCCAAAATCGAGGCCGGCCAGCTGCAGCTCTACTGCGTGGACAGCATCGACGGCGAAAGCCTGTACTGCCCCGAAAAACACCCTGCCGAGCGCATCCAGCGGCATTTGCAGTACGAGCGCTACATTCTGGAAGAGGTGCTGCCCCTCACCCGGCAGCTCAATCCCAACATGTGTTTGATTGCCGCCGGCTGCAGCATGGGGGCCTACCACGCCGTAAACCTGGCCTTCCGGCACCCCGACCTGTTTGGCAAAGTGGTGGGCCTGAGCGGGCGCTACGACCTCACCCAGGCCATGGCCAGCTTCCGCGACCTGTTTCAGGGCTACGTGGACGAGGCCGTGTACCTGAACACGCCCAACCGCTTTCTCGCCCATCTCGACGAGGATTTTTACCTGGCCCACCTGCGCCGGCTCGACATTACGCTGGCCGTGGGCGAAGCCGACGCGTTTCTCGAAAACAACCTGGTGCTCAGCCAGCAGCTGCAGGAAAAACACATCGACCACCAGCTCTACATCTGGGGCGGGGAGGCGCACACGCCCGCCGCCTGGCAAAGCATGGTCGATTTGTACCTGTGAGGCGCGGGCAGGTTGAGGGAGCGGAGCCGTGGCGTATTTTCAGCCCCTAATTTGCCTGCGCTTATGCCGTTCAGCCTGCCCTTCTTCCGTCGTGCCCCGGTCCTCGCACCCGATTCGCCGCTGCCTGCTATGCGCCGGTTTCTGGCCGAAATCGGTTTGGAGACCGAGGAAAAGCGCCTGCCGAAAAACACGTTTCTGCCGGGCCTGCTCATCGACGGCGGCCGGCTGCTCATCGACCCGGCCCGCCTGCTGTATCCCGGCGATGTGCTGCACGAAGCCGGCCACCTGGCCGTGACGCCCGCCGCCGAGCGTGCCCAATTGTCGGGCAACGTCATGGCAAACAAGCCCGAGCAGCAGGGTACCGATGGCGAAGAAATTGCGGCCATGCTGTGGTCGTACGCCGCCGCCCTGGCCCTGGACATTGCGCCGGAAGTCGTGTTCCACCCCCAGGGCTACCGCGACCAAAGCGCCTGGATTCTCAACAACTACCGCCAGGGCATCTACCCCGGCCTGCCCCTGCTGGTCTGGATGGACCTCACCACCACCGCTGATTTTCCGCGCATGACGCGCTGGCTGCGCGAATAGAAGCAAGTAGCTACACCCGCCGCATGGGCCACAGCTCCACGCTCACGGGGCCGCCGGCGTGCACCAGCGGCGGGCCGGCGGGCGTGGGCAGGCCGTGGCCTTCCAGCAGGCCGGACTCGAGATGCAGCACCTGGGCCGTGCTGAGCGGCCACGGCGCGTGCGCCACCCGGCCCCGGTAGAGCCTGGTGTGGGCCTTGTTGCTGGCGTAGAGGCAGTAGCGCTCCGTCAGAAAAAACGCCAGCGAGCCCGGCTCCGCCGGCGGCAGCGGCGCGCCAACTTTCCAGGTGGCGCGGAAGGCGGCGGGCGGGGCGCCGCCGTGCGTACGCCTGGCCGTGAACTGGCGCAGGTCGGGGCCAGGCTTTTCCAAGTGCATGGTGGCGCGCAGGTAGGGCAGGTGGAAAAACGTGCGGGCCGTCCACACCGCCAGCGGGCTGGTGGCATCGAGCGAGAAAAACCAGACGCCGGGCACGCCGTCGAGGTGCACGTAGGTGCGCACGTTCAGCTCCAGAAATTCGCTGGTGCCGCGCACCGGCGGGCTCACGCGGGTGCGCACCTTGCTCATCTGAAACGGCACCACCGCTATCCAGGCCATGCCCTCGTGGGTATCGACCTGCAGCCGGGGCGGCAGGTGCGCCTGCAGCAGCGCCGCCGGCACCGGCCAGTGCAGAAACAGCAGCTCGCTCCAGTCCTGGCGCAGCAGCGGAATGCCCTCGGGCCGCTCGCGCAGGGCCAGCCGGGCCGATAGGGTGGGGGCAGTTGACAATGAAGAATGGGGAATGAACAATGAGCAATGCCTGGGTGTACGCCGGGGTATTGCTCATTGTTCATTCCTCATTCCTCACTGTTAGGTAATTCAGTACGTGGGAAACGTGGGGTCCACCTGCTCGGCCCAAGCGGCCACGCCGCCGCGCAGGCTTTGCAGGTGGTGGTAGCCCAGGCGCTGCTGCAGGTAGGCCAGGGCCTGCAGGGAGCGCACGCCGTGGTGGCAGATGAGCACCACCGGGCCGTCGGGCCGGATTTCGGCCGTGCGGCGCGTGAGCTCGCTCAGGGGCACAAGGCGGCTGCCGGGCAGGTGGCAGTAGTCGAATTCCATTTCCTCGCGCACGTCCACCAGCTGGAGGTCGTCGCCGGCTTGCAGGCGGCGGTGCAGGTCGGCGGGGCTGATTTCGAGCGGAGGGTTTTGCATGGCATTGGCGGGATGGGGTAGCAAAAATAGCCCGCCGGGGCCCTACCTTGCGGCTTCTACTTATCCTGGGCCCGCGTGTTTGCTTTGTTGTTGCTCGATATTTCTTCGGCATTTGCGCAGTACTGGCACAGCACCACCCGGCTGGAGCTGGTGGCCGTGGTCACGGGGTTTGCCTGCGTGTGGCTGGCGGCGCGGGAGTCCATCTGGAACTTCCCGGTGGCCATGGTGAGCTGCCTGCTCTTCGTTTTTCTCTACTATCAGACGCAGCTCTACGCCGACTGCGGCCTGCAATGGCTATTCATTGCCCTGAGCGGCTACGGCTGGTACGAGTGGCTGTATGGCGGGCGGGGCGAAACCGAGCTGGGCGTGACGCACGCCACCGGCCGCGAGTGGCTGCTCTCGGCCGCCTTCGCCGCGCTGTTCACCCTGGGCTTCGGCTACTACCTGCGCCACCACACCGATGCCGCTTTTCCCTACATCGACAGCTTTACCACGGCCGGCAGCATCGTGGCCCAATACCTGCTCACCCGCAAGCGCCTCGAAAACTGGCTGCTCTGGCTGCTGGTTGATGTGATTTACGTGCCAATGCTTTGGTACAAGGCGCTGTATGTAACCAGCCTGCTGTACTTCCTCTACCTGGCGCTGGCCGCCTACGGCTACTGGCAATGGCGGCGCGAGCTGTCAAAACCCGCTCTTCCAGATGCCCAGGCCAAACAGTTGGCCTGAGCCTGCCCCGCCGGGAGGCACCCGCATTATTCCACCCCGATAATGACTCCCGACGCGGCTTTCCCTCCCATCTTTTCGCCTTTTCCCCTCCACCCCGAAGTTGCTGCGCGTTTCCCTCACCGGCCCCGAATCCACGGGCAAATCGACGTTGGCCGCCCAGCTGGCGGCGCACTACGGCACCTCGTTTGCCCCCGAGTATGCCCGCGAGTACCTCGCCCAGTCGGGCCCGCACTACACGCCCCTGGACCTGGAGGAAATAGCCCGGGGCCAGCTCGCCGCCGAAGCCGCTGCCGTGGCCGCCGGCCACCGCGTGGTGTTCTGCGACAGCGACCTGCTGGTGATAAAAATCTGGTTTGAGCATTCCTTCGGCACCTGCCCCGAGTGGATACTGCGCTGCCTCGACGAGCAGCAGTACGACCTGGTGCTGCTCATGGGCGTAGACCTGCCCTGGGTGCCCGACCCGCTGCGCGAGCACCCGCACCTGCGCCAGCAGTTCTACGACCTCTACCGCCGCGAGCTGAGCGAGCGCATGGCCAACTTTGCCGAAATTTCGGGCTCCGGCGAGCGCCGCTTCGAGCAGGCCCGCTTCCTGGTCGATGAGTTGCTGCGGCCCGCTTCGTTGCCTGTTTTTGCTGAGAAACGCTTTTCGTACCGCCCCATGCACTACACCCTCACCACGCCGGCCTGCCACGCCACCTTCTCGGCCCACGGGGCCGAGCTCACCAGCCTGCGCACCCCCGCCAACGGCCTCGAATACATCTGGGCCGCCGACCCCGCCGTGTGGGCCCGGCACGCGCCGGTGCTGTTCCCCCTGGTGGGCCGCCTGCCCGAAGACGCCTACTCCTACGCCGGCCGCGCCTACAAGCTGCCGCAGCACGGCTTCGCCCGCGACCAGGAGTTTGCCGTGATGCACCAGAGCCCCACCGAGCTGGTATTCCAGCTGCACCACGACGAAACCACCCGCGCCGTATTCCCCTTCGCTTTCGAGCTCACCATCACCTACACCCTGCGCGACACCCAGCTCACCGTGCGCTGGGACGTGCGCAACCCCGCCGCCGACCAGCCGCTGCTCTTCAGCATTGGGGCGCACCCGGCCGTGCGCTGCCCCCTGCTGCCCGGCGAGGCGTTTGAGGACTATTATTTCGAGTTCGACCACCCCGTGACGCTGGAGCGCCACCTGCTGAAAGGCGGCCTGCTCACGGGCCAGACATCGCCGGTGCTGAACGAGGAGCGGGAGCTGCCGCTCAGCTACGGCCTGTTTTCCGACGATGCGCTGGTGTTCAAGCACTACGATTTCAACCGGCTGGTGCTGCGCTCGCGCAAGTCGGAGCGCTTCGTGCGCTTTCAGTTCGACGGCTTTCCCTACCTCGGCCTCTGGACCAAAGGCCCCGGCGCGGGCTTCGTGTGCGTGGAGCCCTGGTACGGCGTGGCCAGCCCCGACGGCCAGCCCGGCGAGCTCAGCGAAAAAGAAGGCATCCTAACGCTGGAGCCCGGCCAGGTGTTCACGGCGGCCTACACCATTGAGGTAGGGTAGTAGTTGACAGGCGCCCTCCCTTCTAAATCGACGCTAATGCTCCCCGAAATCCGCCCCATCCCGGCCGAAGCAACTTACCCGCTGCGCCATCAGGTGCTGTGGCCCGATAAGCCGCTGGATTACGTGAAGGTGGAAAACGACGCTGCTGGCGGCCACTTCGGGGCGTTCCGGCACGAGGAGCTGCTGGCCGTCATCTCTCTGTTTGTGGCTGGTGCGGAAGCCCGCTTCCGCAAATTCGCTGCCCGGCCCGATTGCCAGGGCCAGGGCCTGGGCACCGCTTTGCTCCGGCACGTTTTTGCCGAAGCCCGGCGGCTGGGTGCCCGGCGCATCTGGTGCGATGCCCGGCAGGACAGCGCCGGTTTCTACGCCCGCTTTGGCATGTTGCCCGAGGGCGAAATCTTCTACAAAGGCCCGGTGCCCTACGTGCGCATGGGGGTTGCCTTGTAGAAGGGGGGAAGCAGCTTGTACAAATAAAGAACGTCATGCTGAGCCAAGTCGAAGCATGACGTTCTGAATTCTTCCTCGGCCACCCTCAAAACTCAACCCTTAAAGCTCCACCCGGCGGCGGTTATACTCCGGCTCCCAGTCGTTGATGGGGCGTGAGATACCGGGCGGCAGGTCCAGGTCGGGCAGGCCGGGGTCGTGGGGCTCGCCGCCGTCGTCGTCGCCGTCGTGCGGGGGCGGCGGGGGCAGCACGCGCCGTCGCCGGGGCATCACCAGTACAAACAGAAAAAAGGCGCAGAAAGCAACGGCGTAGACAAGGCTGAGCATGGCGGAGGAAGGCTAAAACGGTGCGGGCCTTAAAACGCATGGCCCCGGCCCGGCGTTGCGTCGGCCCGCGTCCCTAAATTAACTGACAGTCAGCAAACCGCCGCGCGGCCTGGGGGTGAATAACAAAAAAAATGCGTCCCGCGCTTTTGGGCCTTACCTTTGCGGCATGTTTAGGGGTGCTGGCGTTGTGCACGACGCCGGCTGAGATGATACCCATCGAACCTGAACCGGGTAATGCCGGCGAAGGGAACAAACAATCCGCGGACGTTTCCGCTGCCGCTCCGACCCCTGGGGCGACGGCGCGTTCCATTTTTACGCCAAAATCTTTTTGAAAACTGTACTCTTTGCGGGGGCGGCGCTGTGTGCGCTGGCTGCCGCGCCGGCATGGGCGCAAGGCCCCGTGTCCGGCACCATCACCGATGCCCGCACGGGCGACGCGCTGCCCGGCGCCACCCTCTTCCTCGACGGCGCCGCCAGCGGCACAACCGATGCCGCCGGGGGCTTTAGCCTCCCGGCCGTGGCGGCCGGCACCCACGAAATCCGCATCACTTTCCTGGGCTACGAGCAGCTGGTGCGCCAGGTGCAGGGCCGGGCCGGCGCGCAGGTGCTCAGCGCCACGCTCATGCCCGGCGGCGTGCTCACGGGCGAGGCGCTCATCACCGCTTCGCGCGCCAACGACCGCACGGCCACGGCCTACACCAACCTCGGCAAGCAGGACCTGGCCAAGCAGAACTTCGGGCAGGATTTGCCCTATCTGCTCAACCAAACGCCTTCGGTGGTGGTGAACTCCGATGCCGGGGCGGGCGTGGGCTACACCGATATCCGCATCCGGGGCACGAGCAACACGGGCATCAACACCACCATCAACGGCGTGCCGCTGAACGACCCGGAGTCGCACGGCGCGTTTCTGATTAACCTGCCGGACCTGGCTTCGTCCATCAACAGCATCCAGATTCAGCGGGGCGTGGGCACCAGCCAGAACGGCGGCGCGGCCTTCGGAGCCAGCCTGAACGTGAGCACCCTCGACAACCGCCGCGAGGCCTACGCCGAAACCCAGAACACCTACGGCTCTTACCAGACCTGGAAAAATAACGTGTCGTTCGGTACGGGCCTGATAAACGGCCATTTCACCGTCGATGGCCGCCTCTCGCGCATTGCCTCCGATGGCTACATGAACCGGGCGGCGTCGGATTTGAAGTCGTACTACTTCGCCGCCGGCTACCAGGCCAAGAATACGCTGCTGAAATTCATCACCTTCTCGGGCCGCGAAAAAACCTACCAGGCCTGGAACGGCGTGCCAGAGCCGGCCCTCACCGGCAACCGCGCCCAGCTGCAGACCTACATCGACAACGGCGAGCTGAGCGAGGCCGATGCCGCCCGCGTGCTGCAGGAAGGCCGCCGCTACAGCTACTACACCTACGGCAACCAGACCGACAACTACCAGCAGAACCACTACCAGCTGCACCTCTCGCAGGGCCTGGGCCGCCGCTGGAACCTGGGTGCGGCCCTGCACCTCACGCGCGGCTTCGGCTACTACGAGAGCTACCGCACCGGCCGGAAATTCGTGAACTACGGCCTGCAGAACGTAATCATCGGCGGCGATACCCTCGCCAAAACCAACCTGGTGGACCGCAAGTGGCTCGATAACAACTTCTACGGCGGCACCGTGGCCCTGAACTACCAGCCCACCGAGGGCAAGCTGCAGGCCACCATCGGCGGGGCCTGGAACCGGTTCGACAACGACCACTACGGCGAAATCATCTGGGCGCAGTATGCCTCCAACAGCCAGCTGGGCCAGCGCTACTACTTCAATAACGCCGTCAAGACCGACTACAACGCCTATGCCCGTGCCACCTGGCAGGTGCTGCCCGCGCTGGGCATCTACGGCGACGTGCAGGTGCGCCACATCAAGTACACCATCGACGGGCTGGAGGCCGGCAACCAGGACGTGACCACCCGCGCTAGCTACACGTTCTTCAATCCCAAGGCCGGCGCCACCCTCAACCTGGGCTACGGCCAGCAGCTCTACGCCAGCTTCGCGGTGGGCCAGCGCGAGCCCGTGCGCTCTGACTTTACGGACCGGCCCGTGGGCGACCAGTCGGCCAAAGCCGAGCGGCTGGAAGATTGGGAAGGTGGCTACCGCCTCAACCGCCCGCGTATGGGCCTGTTCAGCCTGCGCCTCGAAGCCAATGCGTTCTACATGAATTACCGCAACCAGTTGGTAGCCACCGGACAGCTCAACGATGTGGGCACGGCCCTGCGCACCAACGTGGCCCGCAGCTACCGTCGCGGCGTAGAACTGAGCGGCTCCCTGTCGGCCAACGATAAAATCAGCTTCAGTGGCAGCGTCACCCTGAGCCAGAACCGTATTCTGGACTACCAGGACGTGACCTACGACGCCGATTACAACCCCGTGCTGGCCGCGCCTCGTACGTCGGCCATTTCCTACTCGCCCGCCGTGGTATCGGCCTACACGCTGGAAGGCCAGCCACTGAAAGGCTTACGCGCGGCGTTGCTGTTCAAAACTGTGAGCCGCCAGTACCTAGATAACTCGGAAAACGCCAGCCGCAGCATCGACCCCTACCAGACGCTCGATTTCCGCCTGCGCTACACGCTGCACCCCAGCTTCATGAAGGAAATTGAGCTGGGCCTGCTGGTAAACAACGTGCTCAACCGCGAGTACGTGGCCAACGGCTACACCTACAGCTACATCGGGGCCAGCGGCCACCAGGAAACCTTCAACTGGTTTTTTCCGCAGGCCACGCGCAACTACCTGGCGTCGGTGGGCTTGAAGTTTTAGCGTCGGTATAAGAAGTAGGGGCGGGGCTTGCCCCCGCCCGCCGTTGAACGATTTCCAGCGAGTCGTTTTAGCGGTGGGCGGGGGCAAGCCCCGCCCCTACTTCTGTTTCGCCGGGCCAGGCTCAACTTCCCCTTCGCCCAGCCTGTTATCTTTGCCTCAAACTCCCACCTCCCCACCCCAATTCCGCCCCATGTCTTCGGAAACCGACGTACTCTCCCCCCAGGCCAAAGCCCACACTGCCCAGAAAGGCAGCACCAACGCCAACGGCTTCACCGATTATTTCGACCTCGACGGCCTGCTGACCGAGGAGCACCTGCTCATCCGCCAGTCCATCCGCGACTTCGTGAAGAAGGAAATCAGCCCCAACATCGAGAAATGGGCCCAGGACGCGCACTTCCCGAGCGAAATCGTGCGGAAATTTGGCGATGTGGGCGCGTTCGGGCCCACCATTCCGCAGGAGTACGGCGGCGGCGGGCTCGACTACATCAGCTACGGCCTCATCATGCAGGAAATCGAACGCGGCGACTCGGGCATGCGCTCCACCGCCTCGGTGCAGGGCTCGCTGGTGATGTTTCCCATCTACGCCTACGGCTCGGAAGAGCAGCGCAAGAAGTACCTGCCCAAGCTGGCCTCCGGCGAGTGGCTGGGCTGCTTCGGCCTCACCGAGCCCGACCACGGCTCGAACCCCGGCGGTATGACCACCAACCTCAAGGACATGGGCGACCATTACCTGCTGAACGGGGCCAAGCTCTGGATTTCGAACTCGCCCGAGTGCCAGGTGGCCGTTGTCTGGGCCAAAAACGAGCAGGGCCGCATCAAGGGCGTGATTGTGGAGCGCGGCATGGAAGGCTTCAGCACGCCCGAAATCCACAACAAGTGGAGCCTGCGCGCCTCCTGCACCGGCGAGCTGGTGTTTGAGGACGTGAAAATCCCCAAAGAGAACATCCTGCCCAACGTGGACGGCCTGCGCGGCCCGCTCTCCTGCCTCGATTCGGCCCGCTTCGGCATTGCCTGGGGCGCCATCGGCGCGGCCATCGACTGCTACGAGTCGGCCCTGAAATATTCGCTCCAGCGCGAGCAGTTCGGGCAGCCCATCGGCGGCTTCCAGCTGCAGCAGAAGAAGCTGGCCGAGATGATTACCGAAATCACCAAGGCTCAGCTCATGGCCTGGCGCCTGGGCGTGCTCAAAAACGAAGGCAAAGCCACCAGCGCTCAAATCTCCATGGCCAAGCGCAACTCCGTCGAAATGGCCCTGCACGTAGCCCGCGAGGCGCGTCAGATTCACGGCGGCATGGGCATCACCGGCGAATACCCCATCATGCGCCACATGATGAACCTCGAATCGGTGATTACCTACGAGGGCACGCACGATATTCACCTGCTCATCACGGGAGCGGATATCACCGGCATTCAGGCGTTCAAGTAGAGATACTGGGGGCTAATTCATCAGTTCGCATCAAACAAGAAAGCGGCTGCTTCAATTATGAGGCAGCCGCTTTCTTGTTTGATGCCCCTGTGCTACTTCTCTAGTAAATAGGTCTCTTCCAGAACTGCTGGGACTGGTGCACGAGAGGTTAGCTGTACTACACGCCAGCCGTTTTGTCGGAGCCTGTTAAGTTCGATAATGACCTTACTTCTAGCTGTTACAAGATTAGCCTCTTTCACGGCTACTTCTGTTACTTGACCATCTGGCGATGTTTCGATGAGTGAACCTTTGCCATTAACCAATGATGCACTCAGCTGCATGTAGGCATCTTGTGACGCTTGTTTAGGATAAAACGCCCACGAACCGGCCACGGCCAGCGCCAGCGCAGCGGAGAGAACTACTTTTTTCATGAAATGCGGGAAAAAGGAATGAGTGGAATGAGGCCACAATGTACCTTACCGCTCCGAAAGCGGCTCCTGGTTTCAAAGCGGCGGCTGTTTCTATTATGTCTGTTTTCGCCCGCCATCTCATGGGCATCAGTTGCGAGCTGCGCCAGCTCACCCCCGCCTACGCCCAAAAGCTGCGGGCCGACCCCGACCAGGTACTGCACTACGCCGAACGGGCCGATTCCGGCCGCCTGCTCAGAGAAGCGCAGGGCGAAGACCTGAGCCGCTGGTGCTACTCCACCAGCAGCTCGGCCAGTCGCGAGATTTCGGCTTTGGCCTCGGCCACCTCCTCGTCGTCGGGGTGGTTGGCTTCCACCACTTCCACAAAGCCGGCCATCACCATCGTTATCAGCTCGCGGGCGTGGTGGGCGAAGGCGGCGGCTTCCTCCGGGGTCTGCTCTTCTTCGGCCGCCGAGGTGTACATCATGTCCTCCAGGCTGCCGGTGGCCAGCACATCGGTAACGGCGCTGAGAGCGCACACCTGCGCGGCCTGATACAGGCGCAGCAGCTCCGACCAGCTCAGGCTAAGTGGCTCTTCTGCATTGCTGACGGCCAGGCGGTTGGCCAGGCGCTCCAGCGCTTTTTTGCGAAAATATTTTACGCTGCCCAGCGCCCGGCCGAAAGGTGTTTCGCCCAGCTCGGCCAGGATATAGGGCAGGCGCAGGGCCGTGCCCAGCGTCACGCGCTGGCCTTCGTTGAAGGTAACGTGCACGGCCGCCTCTGCCTGGTCCTCGGCTTCATCGGCGGCATCGAGGGCCTCGGCCTGCAGCTCGGCGGGCGACTGGCCGGCGGGGTAAAACGGCCGCAGCGTGTCGTCGAGGCGGGCGAAGATGCTTTCGGTTTGCAGGCGGCGCATGTGCAGCTCCTCGCGTGCATCGGGGTTAGCGGCGGCCAGGTACTGGGTAATGTTGGCGAGCAGCGACTCGCCGAAAGTGAGCAGGTACTCGCGCGGGCCGGAGAATGCGTCTTCGGCGGCATTGTAGCGCATGAGGTAGGCGCGCAGGGGCTCATCGAGGGAGCTTTCGAACACCAGCCGGCCAATCACAATAAAATCGAACAGCTCCAGGGTGTGGGTGGCCATTACGCGGCCCAGCGTGGGCGTATCGACGGCGCTGGTCACGGTGCTCAGGGTTTCAAAATCGTAGCCCAGCAGCTCGTTCAGGGCCTGGGGCACGGGGTCGTCGGGGTGGCCCAGCAGCATGTGGTTGGCCACGCTGCCCAGCAGCAGCAGCGGCTTCATGGTTTCGTAGAGCTCCGCGGGCAGCTGGGCCAATTGCCGCGCCAGCTCGGCTTCAAACTGCTCGGCGCCGTTTTCATCTTCGGGCGATAGGCCCGGGTCTGCATCGTCATCAAAATCTGCCATGGGAGATAGCCAGCGGATGCCACGCACGATGGCAGCGGTAAATTGGGAGAAAATATTGGTTTACGCATCATCTGAAACCGGGGTGCCGGCCCACTCAAAGTTGCTCATGCCGTAATTTGGCCCCATGATGAAAATCGTTCCCGCGTCCGAACCCCTGGTGCTGCTCGAATGCCTCGTGGCCGGCACCTCGCACCGCCCCAACCTGGAGAAGTACGAGCCGAAGCTGACGGTGGGCCAGGCCCTGCTGCTCACCCGCGAGGCCGATAATCATTACGACGACTGGGCCGTGCAGGTGCACACCGCCCCCGTCGCCGACCCCGCCAACGTCTGGCTCGGCTACCTGCCCGAGGGCCGCAACGAAACCGTGGCCCGCCTGCTCGATGCCGGCAAGCGCCTCAGTGCCCGCCTCAATCACAAATCCTGGGAAACCGACTGGCTGCACCTCGACATTGAGGTGCTGCTGCACGAGTAGCGGGCCAATTAAAATTTCGCCTGTCATCCTGAGCTTGCGAAGGACCTTATCACGTTCGCATCGATTATCTTACTGCAGACCGCTCCGATGTAACAAGATGCTTCGCTGCGCTCTGCATGACAGTCAAATTTCTTCTCGCTAAAGGAGCTTTTTTGCCTGCCCAGTAGTTACTCATTAGCTTAGTAAAAATCGACCAATCATTTTAGCAATATCAGTATGCGCGAAGCCTTTCTCACCGGCGGCACCGATGGGTTCGATGCCACCGACAAGGACATCGACAAAGCCCTCCGGCCGCTTAGTTTCGACGACTTTACGGGCCAGGACAAGATTCTGGAGAACCTGAAAGTCTTCGTGGCCGCCGCCAAAATGCGCGGCGACGCCCTCGACCACGTGCTGCTGCACGGCCCCCCCGGCCTGGGCAAAACCACGCTCTCGCACATCATCGCCAACGAGCTGGGCTCGGGCATCAAGATGACCAGCGGCCCGGTGCTCGACAAGCCCAGCGACCTGGCCGGCCTGCTCACCAACCTGGAGCCGCACGACGTGCTGTTCATCGATGAAATCCACCGCCTGAATCCGGTTGTTGAGGAATACCTCTACTCGGCCATGGAGGACTACCGCATCGACATCATGCTCGACTCGGGCCCCAACGCCCGCTCGGTGCAGATTTCGCTGTCGCCCTTCACGCTGGTGGGCGCTACCACGCGCTCGGGCATGCTCACGGCCCCGCTGCGGGCCCGTTTCGGCATCTCCGCCCGTCTGGAATACTACGACTCGAAGCTGCTGACGACCATCGTGCAGCGCTCGGCCGAGATTCTGGGCACGCCCATTCACGAGGATGCCGCCTTCGAAATTGCCCGCCGCTCGCGCGGCACGCCCCGCATTGCCAACAACCTGCTGCGCCGTACCCGCGACTTCGCCCAAATCAAGGGCGACGGCACCATCACGGTTGAAATCGCGCAGTTTGCGCTGAACGCCCTCGACGTGGACGCCCGCGGCCTCGACGACATGGACAAGCGCATCCTCACCACCATCATCGACAAGTTCAAGGGTGGCCCGGTGGGCATCAGCACCATCGCCACCGCTTGTGGCGAAGAGGGCGAAACCATTGAGGAAGTGTACGAGCCCTTCCTCATTCAGGAAGGCTACATCAAGCGCACCTCGCGCGGCCGGGAGGCCACGGAAGCGGCGTATCAGCACCTGGGCCGCCTGTTGCCGAACCACTTGCGTGGCAACAACGGCGCGAGCTTATTTGATGAGATAACGAGCTGACCGAACGATGTAGAGACGCGACACTTCGCGTCTCGGCGTCCGCGCCGTATGCTCAGCCGTGTTGTAAAGCACGTTCAACGCCGAGACGCGATGTGTCGCGTCTCTACATCGTCCGATACAACGGAACGCGCCGCCCCCAGCGGCGCGTTTCCTGTTTCTTTGCAGCTCCGTTCACCCCGTTTGCCCATGCTTCCTCCCGCCCAATGGGCTCCCTTCATCAAGCGCCGCGCGGCCGAGCTCGGCTTTATGGCCTGCGGCATTTCGAAAGCGGAATTTCTGGAGGAAGAAGCGCCGCGCCTCGAAACCTGGCTTACGCGCCGCATGAATGGCAAGATGGGCTACATGGAAAACCACTTCGACAAGCGCCTCGACCCGCGCCTGCTGGTGGACGGGGCCAAATCGGTGATTTCGCTGCTGCTGAATTACTACCCGCCCAGGGAAAACCAGCAGGCCGACGATACGCTCAAAATCAGCAAATACGCCTACGGCCGCGACTACCACTTCGTCATCAAAGACAAGCTGAAAACGCTGCTGGCTGATATGGAAGCCGAAATCGGCGCCATCGGCGGGCGCTGCTTCGTGGACTCCGCGCCGGTGCTGGACAAGGCCTGGGCGAAGAAATCGGGCCTGGGCTGGGTGGGCAAAAACTCCAACCTGATAACGCCCGGCGCGGGCTCGTTCTACTTCATCGCCGAGCTGATTGTGGACGTGGAGCTGCCCGCCGACGGCCCCATCCGCGACTACTGCGGCACCTGCACCAAGTGTGTGGATGCCTGCCCCACGCAGGCCATCACCGAGCCTTATGTGGTGGACGGCAGCAAGTGCATCAGCTATTTCACCATCGAGCTCAAGGACCAGATTCCGACCGAGGTGGCCGGGCAATTCGGCAACTGGGTATTTGGCTGCGACATCTGCCAGGACGTGTGCCCCTGGAACCGCTTCAGCAAGCCGCACAACGAGCCGCAGTTCGACCCCGCGCCCGGCCTCAAAGACCTGACGCCCGGCGACTGGCGCGAAATCACCCACGAATTATTTACGGAGCTGTTCCGGCAGTCGGCCGTGAAGCGCACGGGCTATGAAGGCCTGAAACGCAACATCCGCTTTGTAGCCGGCGAGTAAGCCACCGAACCGGGCTGGCTTAGCCCACGCCCGCCACCGGAAACTCGCCCTGGAAATTGCCGAAGACCCGCTTCAGCACCGTGCGGTAGATGCGGGCAAACTGTTGGTAGCACCAGCTGCGAAAATCCGGCACTTCGGCTGGAACCAGCATTTTGAGGGCTTTGCGGAGCTCTTTCTCGAAAAGGGTGCGGTTGAAGCTGACCTTGGTCAGAATCAATTTCACGTAGTCTAGCATGTGGGTGGGGAGATGAACGAAAGACAGTGAAATAAGGAAGTTGGAACCTGCGGCCCGGCTCGTGGAAAGCGCGGCGGGCTTCGGGATATAGAAATATACAACAGTAAACTAAGCCTTCGCAACCGGTCAGTGCCGCTGCTGTCTCATCGGATGCCCCAATACGCAAAAAGAGCGGCCAGGGCCACTCTTTTGCTGAAAAAAGCCTGAATGTTGCACTACTCGGCTAGACGAACAAATTGAGCGCCGCCTGCGCGGTAATGGTGCTGGTGGGCTCGTCAAATGCCTCAGGCAGAGAAGTGTCGCGCACGGCTGTGCCATAGCTGATGCGCAAGAAATTATCGAACGGAATCGTGGCGCCGGCCGAGAGGTACTGGGCCGTATTGTTCTCGTTGCCAGTGGCGGCCGTGGTGAGCACCTGCGCGGCAGCGGGGCGCACAATGGCGGCATCTTCATCGCTGGGCCACGGCTGCACCGTGGCTCCCCGGCTCTGGCGCAGGGTACGAATGTGGGTAGCGTGCTGGGCCTCTACCGGCAGCGTGCGCAGGATGGTGCGGGTGAGCGGCGCATCGTACACGAGGTCGAACGCGTGCACGTTGTATAAGCGCACCCCCAGGTCCTCAATCTGCTGGGCGAGGGCCAGGAAATCGTCGAAATTGGTGAGCACATTCGGGAACAGCACCGGATTGCTGGCCAGGTTATGACGGCCGCTAAAATCAAACGTGGGCAGGGCGGGCACCACGGCCCCGGCGTTTTGCAGCGACTGCACCAGCAGCGTGGCGTGCTGGGTCTGGTGGGCCAGAATGCGCTGGAAATCGGGCCGCTGGGCCGTCGGAATCAGGCCGGTGGCCGCCAGAGCCTGCGAGTAGAGGGCCACCTGCACGCGCTCGAGCAGCAGAAGCTGCAGCGCGGCATCGTATGAGGTATCGAGAACGCCGGCGGTAGCGGCCGGGGCTGCGCCCAGGCCCAGCGGCAGGGCTGCCACGGCTGCCCGGCCCAGCTGCGTCAGCAGCGCCCGGCGCGGGGCCGGCGCCGAAGAAGTTGGAACAGCCGCCAAATGGTCGAGAACGGAAATCAGCTTCATACAGGAACGGCCAGGTTGGCCACGGAAATAACGTAAGGAGCGAAGAAGGGAGCCAGCGCAGTGGTCACTTCGGTCGGTGTTTTGGTGATGAGCAGCCCGGCGGCATCCACCACGTCGGTGCCCGCGAAGGAGCCGGGCGTGCGCAGGTCGCGCACGGCGGCGGCCTGCCGTGCCAGCACCGAGCCAATTTTCAGCGCAATGCCCCGCTGAGCCACGCTGGCCGTGGTGAACAGCGGCAGCATGGCCGGAAACGCGGCCGCTGCCAGGTCGGCCAGCTGCTGGGCGGCTGCCAGCACCCCCGCCCGGCTGGTGAGCGTGAAGGAAGCGAGGTTGAACACGAAGTCGGTGGGAAACAGCACCACGGCCCGCGTACTGTCGATGAGGTAGCGGAACAGCTCCGCGTGCACCACGGCGTGGTCGCGCAGGTCGGCAAACACGGCCCGCTCGGCGGCGGTGAGGTCGGTGGGCGGGCTGTCCACCACCTTTTGGTACAGCGTGGTTTGGGCTAGGCTCAGCAGGTAGGCGTAGTAATAGAGGCCGGAATCGCCGGCGGGCAGCGGCAGCTGGTACGGGTCGGGCGTGACGGTGGTGGTGCCGGTAGGCGTGCAGCCGGCGGCAATGAGGGCCACGGAAGCAGCCGAAGCCGCCGAAACCCGCAGGAAAACACGCCGGTTCAGCGGCTGCTCCCGCCGGGCGGGCAAAGAAGTTTGGTCAGACATTTGAAAAATATTCAGGCAGGCCTGCTCACCCAACAAGCCAGGCGGCGGCCATTACAAAGGTACTCGCTACCCTTCCAATGGTTGCAAAGACCCTGAGAAACAAAGCCGGCCCCGCGCGAGCAGAACCGGCTTCGGTGAAAAGAAGTGCCCAAAGCGGGCCGAATGCCAGGCTACGCCAGCAGCCCGCCCGCCCGCGAGGCATCCACAACCTCGGCGGCTTGCAGGGCCTCGTCGAAGGCGGCGGCGGCATCGTCGGGCGTGTACACCGTGGAGAATGCCGTGGTGACGGGAATGGCCGCCACCGTGCCCACGCCGCCCTGGTTGATGTTGGTTTCGACCGCGCTGGGCTTGGCCGGCGCGTAGGCCGGAATGCTGTAGGTGGTGCCCCCCAGCGCCACCACCGTGGAGGGCGTGGCGGTGCCGGTGATGCCGCTGGTGTAGGTGGCATCAGTGGCCAGGTCGTCGGCCGCGTTGGGCCAGGGCAGCTGGTTGCGCATGCCCCGGATGTGGGCCGCGTGGCGGGCTTCCACAGAGTGAATTTGCAGGGCCGTGGTCAGCAGGTCGGTGCCGGCAAGCTCGGCGGCGCGCCCTTTGTAAGCGCGCACGCCGGTGTCTTCCAGCAGCTGGGCCACGCTCAGGTAGCCGAGGTAGGTGTTTGGAACACTCGCTGGCAGGCCCCGAAAGCGCACGCCAGTGGTGGCAGTGCCCGCCACCGGCGTGCCCCCGGCCGCCCGAATGGCCGTGCTCAGATAAGCCACGTGGGCATCCTCGTGCGTTTTGATGGTTTGGATGGCTGCTGCGGGGGCTCCCGCCGGAATGAAGCCAGTGGCAATGAACTGCCGGTAGAAATCGGCTTCCAGCAGTTCCAGGGTGAGGGCGTAGTTCAGAATATCGATTGGCGTGGAAGCAGTGCCAGCGTAGGCTTTCTGAAACAGCGCGCCCAGAAACAGCGGCGAGGCCGCCAGCGCCGTGCGCTTAGCCACCGTGCCCAGCGAATTGAACACCGCCCGGCGCGAATCGAAGCGGCCGAGCACGTCGGAATCCACTTCCGCCAGCTGCTCGATGATATTAAATAGGTTCATAACGAATGACGGGGCGAGAGAAGCGGTAGAAAATTATTGGCCAATGGTGCTCACGTCGAGCTGCACCACGTTGGCATCCAGGTATTTGTTTACCTCCTTGATGACATCGGCCGGCGCCAGCTGCTTGTCGAAGCCGGTGGCATCTACCTGGTCGGCGGCGGCGAAGGAGCCGGGCGTGAGCAGGTCGCGCACGTAAGCGGCGTGGCGCGCTTCTACCGATACAATCTGGCCCGCAATGCCCACGTAGGCCGGCACTTTAAAGAGCTTGCCCGCACCGTTATAAGCCGCTACGCCGAGGTCTTCGAAGGCTTTGGCGGCGGCGAGCACCTGCGCGCGGCTGGTGAAGGTGATGCTGTCGAGGTTGAAGGTGAGCGTCTGGAGCAGCTTGCCGGCGAAATCCCGGTTGATGGCTGCCTGCAGAAAGTCGCGGTGAATGGCCTCGTGCTTGGCCACGCTGGTAAACACGGCCAGCTCGGCAGCGG
Source organism: Hymenobacter daeguensis (assembly GCF_054780555.1). Lineage (NCBI taxonomy): Bacteria > Pseudomonadati > Bacteroidota > Cytophagia > Cytophagales > Hymenobacteraceae > Hymenobacter > Hymenobacter daeguensis. The sequence goes on along the minus strand of NZ_BAAGWC010000011.1, from coordinate 157,933 downwards.
AAAGGCCCGTGGCGGTGCCCGTCGTTACTACTTTGGCGTAGAACGCGGCTTCGAGCTGCTCCAGCGCATAGGCATAGTTCAGCACGCTGGCATCGCCGGTGCCCACGCTCACGTTGATGCTGGCCGCGACGGGGTCAGACGATTTCGAGCAGCCGGCCAGCACCAGGGCCGTAGCGCCCGCCGTGGCCCCGGCATACATGAAGAAGGAGCGCCGCTTGATGGGCGCGTACAGCGGCTGCGCAAGCTGCGGGCTTTCGGAGCCGGCCGGCCGAAGGGTATCGGACATGAGCGAATAAAAATGAATGAGCAAAGTGAGTACGGAAGGCTGCAACCACCGGCGCGGCCCCGGCGGTTCCGCCACCGGGCCAGCGGCCTGATACAGCCAGCGTGCCCGGCGCGGAAAGAAGATGCCGATACAAAGCTAACGCGTTGCAAGCGTCGGCACAGAAAATGCCCGCGCGCCCCGGGCTACCAACAGCAAAGCCGGCCCCGCGTGCTGCGGAGCCGGCTTTGAGTGATGGATGCCGCCCGAGCGGCCGTCCCGTGGTTGTGGTTAGGCCAGCAGGGCCAGGCCACCAGCCCGCGAAGGAGCCAGAATTTCGGCAGCCTGCAGGTACTCGTCGAACGCTGCTGCAGCATCGGCCGCCGTGTACGTCGTGCCCAGGCCCGTGGTCAGGTTCACGTTCGATTGGGTTACGTTGCTTTCTACGGGGCTGGCGGCGGTATAAGCCGGGATGCCGTAGGTAGCGCCCCCGGCCGTGATGGAGGTGGCAGTGATGGGGTTGCCGCTGCCATACACCGGGGCCGTGAGGGGTACCGAAGCCAGGTCGTCGGTATTGCTCACCCACGGGGTCTGGCCGCGCATGGTGCGGATATGGGCCGCGTGGCGGGCTTCCACCGAGTGAATTTGCAGGGCCACAGTCAGCAGGTCGGTGCCGAGCAACTCGCCGGCGCGGCCCTTGTAGGCGCGCACCCCGGCATCTTCCAGGGCCTGGGCCACGGCCAGGTAGTTGGCGTAAGTGGCCGGGAACGAAGACGAGAATACCGCCGGATTGAAGCGCACGCCCGAAGTAGCGGTACCCGCTACCGGCGTGCCGCCCAGGCTGGTAATGGTGGTTTTGAGGAGGGCGACGTGCGCGTCCTCATGCTTTTTAATCTGGGCGATGGCCGCTGCGGCCGGAGTGCCCGCCGTGATGGTATTGGAGGCCTGGAACTGCCGATAGAAGTCGGCTTCCAGCAGCTCCAGGGTCAGGGCATAGTTCAGCACATCGACCGGCGTGGAGGTGGTGCCGGCGTAGGCTTTCTGAAACATGGTGCCCAGGAACAGCGGCGTGGCCGCCAGCGCCGTGCGCTTGGCCATGCTGCCCAGGGAGCTAAACACCGAGCGGCGCGAATCGAAACGGTCCAGGACGTCGGGGTCTACTTCCGAAAGTTGGTCGATTATCTTGAAAAAATTCATGGCGAAGGAGAATTGCGATTGAAGAAAGGAATTAGTTATTGACCCCTACGTAGCTGCCGTCCAGCTTTTCCGTAATAAAGGCTTGGGCAGCCGTGAGTACCTCGGCGGGCGACATAGACTTGTCCAGGCCGGAGGAGTTCACTTGTTGGTCGTCGGCAAACGAGCCGTACGACACCAGGTCGCGGATGTAAGCCGCATGGCGGGCTTCAACCGAAACAATCTGCCCGGCAATAACCAGGTAATCAGCTTTCTTAATGAGTTTGCCCGCGCCGTTGTAAGCGGCCACGCCCAGGTCTTCAAACGTTTGGGCGATGGTCAGAATCTTGGTCCGGGTCTGGAAGGTATCGGCATCGTACTTCGGCGTCAGGCCGCGCAGCACCTGGCTGCCGGCATCGCGGGTGATGGCGGCCTTAAAGAAGTCGCGGTGAATGGCTTCGTGCTTGGATACCTGCTGGAAATACGCCAGTTCGGCTGCGGAAAGCACGGCGGCTCCCGTCGTCACCACTTTGCTGTAGAAGTCGGCTTCGAGCTGCTCCAGCGCATAGGCATAGTTCAGCACGCCCACATCGCCCGAGCCCAGGCTGATGGCCCCGTTGGAGGTCATGGAGTTGCCGGCGGGCAGCGTCGGCGTGGTGTCGCTGTCTTTCGAGCAGCCGGCCAGCACCAGGGCCGTGGCACCTGCCGTGGCCCCGGCATACATGAAGAAGGAGCGCCGCTTGATGGGCGTGTACAGCGGCTGGGCGAACGAAGTATCGTCGGCGCTGCGGGGCTGAAGGTTGTCAGACATGAGCGGGAAATGGTTTGGTGAGAGATTGGAGTAGGGGGAAGACAATAGAGTGCCAGCCGGAGCCGGAGGTCCGTTTTTTTTAAAGCAAAACCCAGCTTGAAGGGGTGATTTAGGAGCAGATACGGCTTCCGCAGTGTTTAGGGATTCATTCGGCCCTCATTTTTTTGTTTTTTGCGCCGAATTGCTTATATAAGCGAAATGGTTTATTGCCGTCGGAAAGCCGATTCCAGCGGTTGGCGCTACTTTTAAGGTCTGCTACTAAGCCAGTGACTATGGGACGACTTTTTGGGATGCTGGTGCTGCTGTGGGGGCTGAGGCAGCCGGGCACGCCTGCCACCGCCCCGGCCGCCCCCGCCCAAACGGCCCCGGCCGATGTGCTGCTGCTGCCCGGCCCGGCCACGCTGCCCGTCACGGGCACCTACACGCTGGCTTTCCGGCTGCGCGGCGGGCAGCTGGGCAAATACTCGGACTTTCCGGAGCTGGAAGGCTTCAAGAAAAGCGGCAAAACCAGCACCACCACCACGCGCATCGTGCAGGGCCGCCGCTTCTCCGACCTCACCATCACGCAGCGCTACGTGCCCTATGGCGAAGGCGAAATCGTCATCAAGCCCTTTCAGATGACCGTGAACGGCGTGGTGCTGCGCAGCAAGGGCAGCACCGTGCGCGTGGGCGCGGCCCTGCCCAACCCGGCCGCCCTCACCAAGCCGGTGGCGGGCAATGGCCAGCTGCAGGCCGTGGGCGACCTCGACAAGATGTTTGGCAAGCCCAAGCCCGTGCTCTACCAGGACGTGCCCGACCACGCCTTTCTGGCCGTGGTGGCCGACCGGCCCCGCGTGTTCGTGGGCGAGGGCGTGCGCGTGGGCCTGTATTTCTACCTCAAGCCCGAAGACCAGGCCCTGCTGGCCTTTCACGATTTCAACGACCAACTGCCGCCGCTGCTGCACGAGCTGCACCAGCCCACCGCCTGGCAGGAGCCCGGCCCCGAGCCCAGCGTGACCCCCGATACCGTGCGCCACCTGGGCCAGCGCTACCTGCGCTTCCGGCTGGCCGAAAACCTGTATTATCCGCTCACGGCCCAGTCCCTGCGCTTTCCGCCCCTGGCCCTGACGATGGTGAAATTCAAGCTCTTGAAAAAGCCTGAGCCCGGCCAGGACAACCGCCTGGCGGGCTACAAAACTTTTTACTCGCCGGGCGTGAGCGTGCAGGTGCAGGCGCTGCCGCAGGCCGGGCGGCGCGGGGCTGTGGCCGTGGGCAGCTACACGGTGCAGGAGGCCATCAGCCGCACAAAGTTTCGGGTGGGCGAGTCGTTCACCTACACGTTCGGGCTGGAAGGCAAGGGGAATCTATCGGCCCTGCTGGCCCCGGCGCTCGCCCCCTGGCCGGGGCTGGAGGTGTACGGCCCCGAGGTGCGCGAGCAGCCCGCGCCGGGCGGCGGGCGCAAGCTGTTTCGCTACCGGCTGGTGGCCCGCCAGCCCGGCGTGCTGCCCCTCGACAGCCTTTTGCAGGTAATCGTGTTCAACCCCGCCACCGCCCGCTACGATACCCTGCGGCCCGAGTTGCGCCCCGAAGTGCGCGGCGTGGCCACCGCCGCCGCGCCCCTGCCCAAGCCCGGGGACGACCCTTTCTACGGCCCGGCCCTGGCGGGTGCCGATACCACCTTGCAGTCGGTGGACGTGTACCGCGACGTGCGCCGCTACGCCGACTGGCTGCTGGCTGGGCTGGTGGCCGTGGCCGGCTTCGGCTGGTGGCGGGCCGGGCGGCAGGCGTAGTTTTGCTTCTTGAATTTGGTGCTTAGTGCCTGGGCTTGATTTAATCATGCTTCTAAGTGCCAGATAATAAGCACCAACAACCAAGCACTAGAAAAAATGTCTAATACTTTCGGCACCCTCTTTCGCATCACCACATTTGGCGAGTCGCACGGTGCAGGCATCGGGGTAATTATCGACGGCTGCCCGGCCGGTGTGGCCGTCGATGCGGCCCACATTCAGGCGGCGCTCGACCGGCGGCGGCCCGGCCAGTCCGACCTCACCACGCCGCGCAAAGAGGCTGATGCGGTGCACATTCAGTCGGGCTTGTTCGAAGGGCTCACCACCGGCACGCCCATCAGCCTGTTCATTCCCAACGCCGACCAGCGCTCCGACGACTACTCGCACATTGCCCACGCCTACCGCGCCAGCCACGCCGACTACACCTACGACGTGAAATACGGCCGCCGCGACTACCGCGGCGGCGGCCGCAGCTCGGCCCGCGAAACGGCCGCCCGCGTGGCCGCTGGCGCCGTGGCCGCCAGGCTGCTGGCTCATTTCGGCATCGACACGGTGGCCTACGTGTCGGCCGTGGGCGAGGTGGAAGTGCCGTTGGATTACACGGAGCTCGACTTGAGCCTCATCGATAGCAACCCGGTGCGCTGCCCGCACCCCGAAACCGCTGCGCTGATGGAAGCCCGCATCCGGGCCGCGCAGGCCGCGCACGACACCGTGGGCGGCGTGATTACGGGCGTGGCCCGCCACGTGCCGGCCGGCCTGGGCGAACCTGTGTTTGACAAGCTGCCGGCCGTGCTGGGCCATGCGCTGCTCAGCATCAACGCCGTGAAAGGCTTCGAGTTCGGCTCCGGCTTCGAGGGAACGAAGCTGCCCGGCTCGGTGCACAACGATGAGTTTTATACCGACGAAACCGGGGCCGTGCGTACCCGCACCAACCACAGCGGCGGCAGCCAGGGCGGCATCAGCAACGGGCAGGATATTTATTTCCGCGTTGCCTTCAAGCCCGTGGCCACGCTGCTCCAGCCCCAGCAAACCATCAACGACCAGGGCGAGGCCATTACCTTGGTAGGCAAGGGCCGCCACGATGCCTGCGTGCTGCCCCGCGCCGTGCCCATCGTGGAAGCCATGACCCAGCTGGTGCTGGCCGATTTGCTGCTGCGCGCCCGCGCCAACCGGTTGTAGCCCGCACTGATGTAGGTACATTTGCAACCTCCGGCACCCCATTGCGGTTGTACCTTTGCCGCGGCCGCTCCGGCGGCGCTTTCCTCCTGATTTTTAAGCCCCCAGCCATGTCTGTTTCCATTTATGCCGAAGCCTCTCCCAACCCGGAGAGCATGAAATTTGTCCTCAACCAAAACCTGCTGGCCGATGGCGTGAGCGTGGATTACCCCAACCTCGAAGCCGCCGCCAACTCGCCGCTGGCGCAGGAGCTGTTCGGGTTCGACTACGTGGGCCGCGTGTTCATCGCCCAGAACTTCGTCACGGTCACCAAAAACCAGCCCGAACTGGGCTGGACGCAGCTCATTCCCGAGCTGCGCCAGTTCCTGAAAAGCTACGTGGAGGCCGGCGGCCCCATTTTCCTCGTCGACCCCGCGGCTGAGCAGAAAGCCGCCCAGGCGGCCACCGCCGGCGACCCCACCCAGCAGGAAGGCCAGATTGCCCAGAAGGTTATCGACCTGCTCGACAACTACGTGCGTCCCGCCGTGGAGCAGGACGGTGGCAACATCACCTTCAAAAGCTACCACGAAGGCATCGTGACCGTGAACCTGCAGGGCTCCTGCTCCGGCTGCCCCTCGGCCACGGTTACCCTGAAATCGGGCATCGAAAACCTGCTCAAGCGCATGGTGCCCGAGGTGCAAAGCGTGGTGGCCGAAGGTATTCTGGTGTAAGCAAGGATTGATTGGTGAAAAAAGAAATGCCCGCCTGATGATTCAGGCGGGCATTTCTTTTTTCACCAATCAATCCTTCCGTTACTTCAGCTGCGACTTCACCGTGAAATTCCGGGCCACGGTGAAGCCGAAATAAATGTCGCCGTTGAAGAAATTGCCGTCCGTCTGGGGCACGAAGAACTTCTCGGTCATGCCTTTGGAGTTGGTGAAGTGGAGCTGGAAAACGTGGCCGCCGGTTTCAATGTCCACGCCCACGCCGAGGGCATTGTAGTACGTATCGGCGGCGTAGCCGGGCAGCAGGTAGAAGTAGTCGGCGGTGAGGGCGATGCGCTTGGTGAGCTTCTGGCGCAGGCCTGCGCCGATGGAGTACACGTCGTTCTGCATGCCGGCCAGCGGCACGTAGTTGCGATGAACGAGCGTGGGCATGAGCTGCACCGACAGGCTGGGGCTGAACTTGCGGGCAATGAGCACCTGGTAAGCATAGTCGAGGCGCGAGGCAGTGCTGCGCTCCGGCACATTGGCCACCTGGTTGAATTTGAGCGTGGTGATGGCCGACGAGGCAAACAGCGTAACCGAAACCGGCATGGGCCGCGCGCCCATGGTTTGCTGCAAGGCCTTGTATTTCAGAAATCCATCGAAAGTTTTTTCCTGCGAGCTGCGGCCCACGCCCACGGCCAGCCGGTCGGTCAGGCCGTACTCGAAGCTCAGGCGCAGCACGGCCTGGTCGAGGCCGAAAAATTCGTAGGCGCCGCTGTTCAGCGTGCCGAAGCGGTGCTGAATGAGGAAGGCCAGCGTGCCGTGGCCCGGCGTTTCGATGGACTGCGCGTTGATGATGTGCGTGCCTTTGAAAGTAGCCGTCACCACCTCGCGCTTGGTCGAGTCGGTGGTTTGCTTTTCCAGGTCGTTCAGCAAATCGGTCTGGGCCTGGGCGGGGTGGGCCAGGGCGCAGGCCGCCAGCAACACGCCCGAAAAAAGAGCAGCAGAGGTAAAGCGTCGGGTCATATAAAGAGGGCGGAAAATGCGGCGTAAGCTACTGATGCAGGCGCGGAAATGGCTAGCGCTGCGGGGTGGCGGCGGCCCCCACGGCCCCGGCCACGGGGGCGCAGGCCAGGGCCACGCGCACGGTCACGGTCTTGGCAATGTTGCTGCGCACCAGCAGCGGAATCTCAATGTTGTAGTCGGCCGAAGCCACCGGGAACGTGGCCGAGGCCAGCAGCTGGCCGCCCCTGAGCTCCACGGTGCCGGGCACCTGCACGCGGTGCGTCACGCCGTGCAGGGTGAGGTCGCCTTCTACCTGCACGGGGTGCGCGCCGGCGGTGCTCAGCGTGGCGGCATCGAAGCTCACAAAACGGCCCGCAAACGTGGCCTTCGGAAATTTATCCGACTCCATGTAGTTCTCGTTGAAGTGCTCCTGCATGAGGGTGCGCTTGAACACGAAGCTCTTGACGGGCAGGCTGAACGCCAGCTGGCCGGTGGCGAAATCGAGCACGGCCGCCACCTGCTGGCTTTTGGCTTCGATGTCTTCGATGGGCGTGGCCGAGAAGAAGGAAACCTGCCCCGTTTTGGTCATGTACCTGGCCTGAGCGTGGGAGTACGTGAGCCCCGTGCAGAGCAGAAAAGTGGGCAGGAGCAGAAAAAAGGGCTGTTTCATAGTGCAGAAAAGAGGTTAGTTATTGGGCTTGCCAGCCGCTATCCAGGCCTCGATGCGCTGGATGTCGCAGTCCGACAGCTTGTCGCGGTTCTGGGGCATGGGCGGGTAGTTGGGTAGCCGCTTGATGCAGCCCAGCATGCGGGTAGGGGAGTAGTACTGGTTGATGCCCTGGTAGTTGCTGAAATCGAACCCCGCGCCTTTCACCCCCGCATCGGCGGCGTTGTGGCATTCGCGGCAGTGGGCATCGAAAATGGGCGAAATCACCCCGGCGTAGGTCACGTTTTCGTGGGCCACGTCGCAGGCCGGGGCGGGGTCGCCGTGCGAGTAGGTGCAGCTGGCGGCCAGGCCCAGCAGCAGGGCGGCGGTGCCCGCCAGCGCAGGACGGATGAATGCAGAAAAAGCGTCGGGAATGGGCATACCGAGTGAGAGCAAAGCTTGAAATAATGAGAGGGACTGGCTTCGGGCCAGTAAGTTACACGCCGCCCGACGGGCTTAGCGGCTAAAAGCCGTACTTCACGCCAAAAAACACGCCGCCGCTGGTCAGGCGCACCTTGCCCGCGCCCACGCCGGCCAACGGAATTTTGGCGTAGGGCTCAGCCTGCACGCTCCAGTGGCTGCCCAGGCTGCGCTCGTAGCCGAACGAGAGGTTGAGGATGCTGAAGAGATGCTGGTTGGCATTGACCAGGCCGGGGAGGTCCCAGGCTTTATAAACGCCGTTTTCCAGGTAGTCGTAGCTGTAGTTTTCGCGGTGCATGAAAAACGACGACAGGCCCGCCGCGCCAAACCAGCGGGCGTGGTCCTGCACCACGGCATCGTAGCGCAGGTTCAGGGGTACGTCGAGCACCGTACACCGGCCCTCTACCCAGCTGAAGCTGCGGGTTTGCGCCCTGGGGTAGTCGCTCCAGTCATAGTCTTCGCGGTGGGCGTAGTATTCCTTATTGGCCCGCAGCACGCCGGTGCTCACGCGCAGCCGGTTGGTGAGGCGGTATTCCAGCAGCACGCCCAGGTTGAGCAGCGGGCGCTCTACACCCGCAAAGCGCACCGTTGTGACATCAGGCGCCGCCACCAGCCCGACGTAGAAGCGGGGCTGTCGCGCGGGCAAGGGCAGGGCTACGGTTGTGGTCGTTGCCAGGGGCGTGGGCAATGCATCCGCAGCCGTAGATGCGAGCCGGACCGGGGCCGGAGCCAGCGCGGCAACAGCCGTTGCGGAGGTGCCGGCCGAAGCGGCTGGCGCGTCGGGGGCCGGGGTTTCGCCGGCAGGCGTTGCCGGGGCGGCCTGGCTCAGCAAAGGCGACTGGCTTTCGCGGCGAAGCTGGCTTGGGGAAGCTGCATCTGCAACTACGGCCTTGGCAGGGGCTTCGGTGGGAGCCGCGAGGCTGCCAGCCGCCGGATGCTGGGTGGGGTGCTCGGCAATGGCCGCCGTGCCACCGCCGGCCTGCCGGGCCGGGGCGCCCGCCGCGGGCGCTTGCAGAGCTATGCGCTCCGGGCGGGCGGCTCCGCCCCGGCCCGTAGTCAGTCGGGCGTGTCGCGAGGCGGCAAAGCGCTGGTAAGCGAGGCGGGATGCCGCGGATTTACGCCGGCGGCCGGGCATCGCCGCCACAGCGGCGGAGAAAGGCGAGCTGGCTGCAGCAGGAACCGCCGCTGCCGTAGGAGCGACAGCAATGGCTGCCGAACGCGCTGCTGATTTTAGCACGGGCTTTCCGGCCGCTGCGGCATCAGAAGCTTTTGCCGTTGAGGTGGCGGCTGCTCCCGTGCTGCGCGGTGCCGCATCAATAGCCGTGGCTGCGGTGGCAGCTTTTTTTGCAGAAGTTGGGCGGTCTGATTCGGGGGCATCGCTGGCCACCGCAACAGCGGCAGCGCTGGATGATTTCGAGGCTTTTTCCGCCAGGCGAGTGGTGCCCGCCGGCCACAGCAGCCAGCCCAGCCCGACCAGCATCACCACGGCTACTTCGGCCGCAAAAAACTTCCACAGCCGGCGGCGCACGGCGCGCTCAATCACGGCCTTGTCCAGCTCGGTTTCCAGCCGCAGCCAGGCGTCCAGCGGAAAGGGCGTGGGTTCCGGCTCCGGCGGGTTCAGCCGTTGGAACGCCTTATCAATATCATTATCCGACCACATAGCGTGCTTTATCAGGAGTAGTACACTGGGCCAGCATCGTCCGCAAATGGGCTCGGGCCTTGAATAGATTAGATTTAGAAGTACCCACCGAAATATGAAGCTGCTCGGCAATTTCCTCGTGGCCGAAGCCATCAATCACCGCCAGGTTGAACACCGCCCGGTAGGCCGGCGGCAGGCGCTGCACCAGGCCCAGCAGCTCATCGTAGCTCAGGTTATCAAGCGGGGTGGCGGCCTGGTCGGCCTGGTTCAGGGTCACGTCGTCCAGTTCCTGCTGGTGCTGGTGGCGCTCGTTGGCGCGGTAGTGGTCGATGGCCGTGTGAATCATGATGCGCTTGAGCCAGCCCCGGAACGAGCCCAGCACATCCTCGGGGTGGCGGGCCATGTCGAAGCGGTACAGGTCGCGGAATACCTTCAGAAAACCGTCGTTGACGGCCTCCATCGCCTGGTCGCGGTCGCGGGCGTAGCGCAGGCAGATGCCCATCGCGAAGCCGTGAAACTGCCCGTACAGCCGCCGCTGCGCCACCCGCTCCTGCCGGACGCAGGCCGCCAGCAGCTCCGGGAGCGTCGGCGGAGTATAATGCGGTGGGGAAACGTGCAGCATAAGCAGCGGTTGGCGGGCTTCTACCAGACCACTCGGAAGATAGGCAAAAACGGTTGCCCGGGTATAAAAAAAGCCCGGCACTGGGCCGGGCTTTTTTCGTAACAGAGGCGCAGCTGCGCCCTGGTGCCGCTACACGGTGGTCGTGCTCAGCTTCGGAGCATCGCCGGGCGTGCTGGTGATGTCCTCACCGCGCGCGATGCGCTCCCGCTCCTCTTTCTTGCCGTAGGTGTCGAGGATAATCGGGGTGGCGATGAACAGCGACGAGTACGTGCCGAAAATCACGCCGATAATCATGGCGAAGGAGAACGAGCGGAGGGTTTCGCCGCCGAACACGTACATCACAAACACCACCAGGAACACCGTGGTGAACGTAATCATGGTGCGCGAGAAGGTCGAGTTCAGGGCCGGGTTCACCACCTGGGCGAAGGTCAGCTTGGGGTTCTCGCGCAGGTACTCGCGGATACGGTCGTAGATAACCACCGTGTCGTTCATCGAGAAGCCGATAACCGTGAGCAGCGCGGCCACGAAAATCTGGTCCATCTCGTAGTTCAGGCCGAAGAGGCGGGCAATCGGGAAGGCGGCAATCACGAGCAGGGCGTCGTGGAACAAGGCCACAACCGCCGCCATCGAGTACTGCCAGCGCTCGAAGCGGAACAACACGTACACAAAGATGCCCAGCAGCGTGAGGCCCAGCGACAGCACCGAGGTGCGCTTGATGTCGTCGGCGATGGTGGCACCCACTTTCGACGTCGATTTGATAACCGGGGCGTCGGCGCTGTAGGCTTGCAGGCCCTGGTTCAGGGCGGCCACTACTTTGGCGTCGGCGGCGGGGCTTTCATCTTCGGCCAGGTAGCCGGTGGTGATGCGCAGGCGGTCGGGCGAGCCGTACTGCTTCACTTCGAGGCCGGCATCCTGGAACGAGGGACGGATTTTGTCGGCCACGTCGGAGGCTACCATCGTCTTGTTGAAGTCCACCACGTAGGCGCGGCCACCTTTGAAGTCCACGCCCAGGTTCGGGCCGCCCTGCACGAACATCAGCACGAAGCCGGCCACGATGAACAGCGTCGAGAAGGTGTACGCCAGCTTGCGCTTGCCCACGATGTCGAAGTTCAGGTTCTTGAACAGGTTGCGCGAAATCATCGTGCTGAAGGTCATCGGGTGGTTTTCGTTGCCCTTCACCATCCATTCGATGATGAGGCGCGACACGAATACGGCCGACAGGAACGAAGTCAGTACCCCAATGCCCAGCGTGATGGCGAAGTTTTGCACCGGACCCGTGCCGAAGAAGCCGAGAATGACGGCAATCAGCATGGTCGTCACGTTCGAGTCGAAGATGGCCGAGAAGGCGCGCGAGTAGCCTTTGTTGATGGCATCATTCAGGCCGAGGCCGTGGTCCAGTTCCTCTCGAATCCGTTCGAAAATCAGTACGTTGGCATCCACCGAGGTGCCCATTACCAGAATCAGACCGGCGATGCCGGGCAGCGTGAGGGCGGTGCCGAACTGCGCCAGCACGCCCAGAATCAGGAAGATGTTGAAGAGCAGGGCGATGTCGGCCACGATGCCGGCACGGCCATAGTAGAAGGCCATAAACAGCATGATAATCACCACACCGGCCAGCGACGAGTACAGGCCCTGGTTGATGGCTTCTTTACCCAGCGACGGACCCACTACGGCTTCTTCCACGATGCGCGTGGGAGCAGGCAGCTTACCAGCCTTGAGCTGGTTGGCGAGGTCGTCGGTGTCTTCCACGCTAAAGCTGCCCGTGATGCTGGTGCCGCCGCCCGTGATTTCGCTCTGCACTACCGGGGCCGAGCACACGTAGTCGTCGAGCACCATGGCCACTTGCTTGCCGATGTTGGCGGCCGTCATCTTAGCCCACTTGCGCGAGCCGGCGGGGGTCATGTTCATCAGCACTTCGGGCTGGCCGTTCTGGCCGAGGTCGGCGCGGGCATCGTTGATGGCTTCGCCGCTCAGCATGGGCACACCGTCGCGGGTTTTGCGCACGGGCACCAGCTCCAGGTATTCCTGCTTGTCGATGGTGGTGGGCTTCAGGTTCCACATCAGGGCCAGGGTGGGGGGCAGGGCAGCCTTGGCTTCGGGCGAGCGCAGAATTTTGTTCATGGCCGAGGTGTCGCGCAGGTTCACGCCCAGGCGGCCGGGCATGGTGAAGAGCTTGGCGAGCACGCCGGGCTTATTGGCTGCGGCCGAGTCGGCGGCCGATTTGCCGGTCTTGTCTTTCTTGGCGAGCTGGGCAGCCAGCGAGGTCGAGTCGCCAGCGGCGGCGGTAGCCGTGGTGTCGGTAGCGGTGGTATCGGCAGCGGGGCCGGCTTTGGCAGCGGCTTCTTTGGCTTGCAGCTGCTTGTCGAGGGCCACCAGATAGGGGCCTACTTCGTTCTGGTTCCACACTTCCCAGAACTCGAGCTTGGCCTGGCCTTGCAGCAGCTTGCGCACGCGGTCGGGGTTGTCCACGCCGGGTAGCTCGATTTGCAGGCGGCCGGTGCCTTTCACGCGCTGAATGCTGGGCTGGTTCACGCCGAACTTGTCGACGCGGGTGCGCAGGATGTTGAACGAGCGGTCAATGGCTTCTTCTACTTCCTTGTCGATGGCGCCAATTACCTTCTCGTTCGAGGAGTTGATGTCGATGTTGCGGCTCTTGTTGGTGGTGTTGGCGAAGATGCTGGCCAGCGGCTTGCCACCCGCGTTCTGCTGCCAGGCCTGGGCAAACAGCGCCGTGAACGGCGTGCTGGAATTGGTTTTCTGGGCTTCCTGGGCATCGGCCAGGCTCTTGTTGAAGGCCGGGTCTTTGCTGTTGCCGCTCATGGCGCGCACGATTTCGACGGGCGAAACTTCCAGCGTCACGTGCATGCCACCTTTCAGGTCGAGGCCGAGGCCGAGCTCGCTCTGGCGCACTTCGCGGTAGGTGAAGGGGCCGAATACGGGGGCGCGCCACACCGAGTCGAGGTAGTGCTGACGGGCCGCTTCGTCGAGCTTGCCGTTTTTGGTGGCGTACACCACCGCCTTTTCCTGCACCCCGCGCGAGACGTAGGTGAAGAAGAGGAAGTACGCGCACAGCGCCGTGACAACGACGGTTAGCGCGATGATTAATCCTTTGTTACGCATTAGAAAAAATAAATGAAGAATGAAGAATGAGGAATGAAGAATGGGAAAACACGATGAGGAATGAGGAATGAAGCGCTGACCGACGACCCAACGGGCACGTCTGCCATTCTTCATTCCTCATTCCTCATTCTTCATTAAAAACTAGGGGGCCTGCGGCGACAGGGCCACGGCCAGCAGCCGCGCCCGGAACACCTCGCCGGCCCGAATGCCGGCCAACAGGCGTGGGGCGGCCAGCAGCTGGCGCAGCGTGGGCAGCCAGGTGGTGGCCAGGGCCGGCAGCGGCAGCCAGGCCGTGCCCAGCGGGGCCACAAAATGCTTGGCCGAGCCGGTGGCTTCGAGCAGCACTTTTTGCTTGACGACGGTGGCGCGGGTGGGGGCGGCCCAGGTTGTTTCGCCTTTGCCCACGGGGCGCAACACGCTCACGGCCCGTTGGTTGAGGCCCAGCACGAGCAGCACCGTGGCGGTGAGCCAGGCAAAGCGGAGCGAAAACCAAAAACGAGAGAGCAGAGCCGACATGGTACAAACGGGGTCTGCAAAGATACTATTTTGGGAGCAACGGGCACAAGGCCTTTGCAGGCTGCTAAAAAATAGCGCTTATCAGGCAGCAAATACAGGTGGTGGGCCGCCTTACTCGTTGATTGTGGGCATGCGTGTATTCGCTGCTACCATTCCAGCTTAGTGCCATCACGCAAATCTGCGGGGGCAATTTCGACGGGTCCGGTTCCGCACCTGGCCAAGCCGGCCAGTACGATATCCCGCATTTCGTTCAGATTATTCCGCACGTAGGGGTGAGTGAGGGTTCGGTACTGTTCGGCTACCATCTTCACGGTCAGCTCGCCCAGCGTTGTAGCGGGCAGCGCCCACCGCGCCCAGGGCAGTTGACTGATGATGGTAGCTGCCGCCAAGCCATTGACCACGGCCATGCCCCAGCCGGGTGCCAGCCCTCAGCACAGGGCCGCGCCTACGGCCCAGCATGCGGCAAAAAGCAGCGCTGGCATCTGCAGCCGCGGCAGGGGCAGTGCGGTGGCTTGCCGCAGCTCGCGCCATGGCTGCCGCCGCCGGTGCCACGGCAGCAGCACCTGCAACCGGGTGCATGGCGCGATTGTGGCGCGCTCCCAGCCCTGAGCCATCAGGCCCCGGCGCAGCTGGTAAAAGGTGTGCCGGGGCCTGATGGCAGTCGTCAGCCCTTCCGTGTTTTCGCCGACGAGTGCCACCAAGTGCCGCTCTACTACCGCCCAGATGTCGCCTACTGTCGAGGCTTGGGCAAAATCGTCGCGGGCGAAGCGGATGCCGAAGCTGCGTTCCCATGCCGGCACAACGTCCCAGCCAAACATTTCGGCGTCGAGCTCTACTTGGGCAAGGGCCATGTTTTCAATTACTAAGAACCGGCCTCGCAAGCCTACTTCAACGCCTCAAACGACCACTGCGCATCGGCCCAAAACGCATCCAAAGCCACCAGCCGGGGCTTGAAGAAGGAGATGAGCGCCGGCCAGCTTTCGCGGTTGAAAATATTGGCCGGGGACAGGTCCTTGTAGATGCGGCTCAGCGGCTGGCCGTTGGCATCGGTGGCATCGGCTTCCCAGGTCCAGGTTTCGCCCAGGGTTTCGTGCAGCAGCGTGCGCAGCTCCAGAAACTGCTCCCAGAACAGCTCCCGAATGCCCGCGTCGGGGTGCGTGAGCTCGATGCCGATGCGGGCCTGGCTCTTGTCGGCGTGCATCCGGAAGTACACGTTCTTCAGGCCCGTCTTGTAGTTAATCCAGTTGGTAGTGTCGCCCTCGGCCGAGGGCACGGGGGCCATGTACTGCCCAAACGCGGTCCAGAATGCCTGGCGCAGCTGGGTTACTTCGGCTTTGCTATACATCTTTTAGGGTAGGGGGGGGGAGGGGGTAGGAGGGTAGGGGTTATTACTATGATAGTAACGACTCCTGCCCTCCTACCCCCTCACCCTCCTGCCCTAAAAATTACAGTGGTGTAGCCCACCAGCCGGCTTCGTTGCTCTGAATGGCCACGCCGCCCGCGTTGTGGTAATATTCTTCCACGCACTCCTTGAAGCCGGCGTTGTTGGTGCTGGCGAAGCACACGGCGTGGTCGGCGGTGGGCAGGGGGCCGGTGTGCACGGCAAACACGCTGCCGCGCTCGGCCTTGGTGATAATGAGGTAGGTCGTATCGGTGAGCTTGCTCAGCGAGGCGTCGAACGCCTGCCCGTATTCGCTGTCGGGCGTCACGGCTACGCGCAGCGCCGCATTGCCGGCCGGGTGTTGCAGCACCCCGGTCTGGCCGTTTTTGTCGCAGCTCATCAGCCCGATAAGGCCGGCCGACAGCAAAAAAGTAAAGCGTAGAAATGAGCGTTTCATAAGTAAAGAGGCCGGGTGGCTGGTGAGGGCGGTGAAGAGCGGGCAGACTTGCCAGGCAGCAGGAGGGAGGCTGCCTGAAATCAAAGGTTCAAGTTAATCTATTTTAACTTATACTTTGTGCAGGGGCCATAAATTTATACGGCCCCTGCGGCCAAAGGTGCCATCGCCGGGCTCTGAGCTCACCGCCGGCCGGCTCCTTACTGCTCGGCCCCGGCCGCTACTTTCGATTTGAGGTAGCCCACCAGCACCTCCAGGCCGCGCTCGAAGTGGCGGTTGTTCGGAATCACGATGTCGGCGTAGTGCTTGTAGGGCGCAATGAACTGCTCGTAGGTGGGCGCTACGTGGTGGGTGTAGCGGTAGAGCACGTCGGCCAGGTCGTAGCCCCGCTCGTCGCGGTCGCGGATGATGCGGCGGTGCAGCTTCACGTGCTCCTGGGCATCGATGTACACTTTCAGGTTGAGCAGCTTGGCAATCTCCTCGAAGTGAAACACGAAAATGCCCTCTACCACCACAATGGGCGCGGGCCGGAACACGAGCTCCTTCGGCGTCACGGCCGCGTTGTTGAAGGTGTATTCCTGGCGGCGCACCTCGTGGCCCTGGCTGATGCGCAGCACGTCGGCGGCATAGGCAGCGGCGTCGATGCTGGCCGGCAGGTCGAAGTTTTCTACCCCCATATCGTCGCGCAGCTGCTTCTCGCGCGGATGGTAATAGTTGTCCTGCGAGATGAGGCAAATCTGTTCCTCCGGAAAAGCTTCCAGCAGCCGGCGCAGGAAGGTGGTTTTGCCAGAAGCGCTGCCGCCGGTAATACCAATTAAGTAAGGGGTCTGCATAGCAGGCAAAGATAACGGGCTGCAGTGAGCAATGAGTCATCATCAATGAGCAATAGACCCGCCGACGCGCTCAAACTGCTCATTGATAATTACTCACTGCTCATTGAAAGAAACGCTACCAGCCCCGCTACGGCCCGCGCCCGGTGGCTGATGCGGTTTTTCTCGGCCCCGGTCATCTCGGCAAACGTGCGGCCGTCGCCCTCGGTGGGCACAAACACCGGGTCGTAGCCGAAGCCGCCCGCGCCCCGCGTTTCTTCGGTGATGTAGCCCGCCACGGCGCCCGCAAACTCGTGCATGGTGCCATCGGCCCCGGCCAGCGCCACTACCGTGCGGAACTGGGCCGCGCGGTCGGCCGCGCCAGCCAGCTTGTGCAGCAGCTTGGCTACGTTGTCCTGGGCCAGGCGCTGGGGGCCGGCGTAGCGGGCCGAGTACACGCCCGGCTCACCGTTGAGGGCCTGCACTTCCAGGCCGGTATCGTCGGCGAAGCAGGCCACGCCGTAGTGCTGGCGCACGTACTCGGCTTTCTGGCGGGCGTTGCCTTCGAGGGTGTCCTGGGTTTCGGGCAGCTCTTCGTGGCAGTTGATGTCGGCCAGGCTCAGCAGCTCGATGCTGGCGGGCAGCAGCGGCCTGATTTCATCGAGCTTATGGGCATTATTGGAAGCGAAGCAAAGACGCATAAGGAGCAATAGGGGCTGAAAAAATGATGCGTAAATACAGAACGTCATGCTGAGCGCAGCCGAAGCATCTCTGCCGCGCAAGTAATTATTTACTCTTGCAGTAGAGGTGCTTCGGCTGCGCTCAGCATGACGCTCTTTCTTTTATTCTCAAACACGCCAGCCAGTGGCGCTACCGGAACATCGACTTGATAGTGCCCCAGGAGCGCTGCACGGCGCTGGGCGTGCCGGCCAGAATGGTCAGGTAGCTCTGGTCGCCGTTGGGGCTGCGCACGGTGAGGCGATAGGTGTAGGGGCCGTTGCCGGCGGCCGGCGCGGGCGTGTAGGTGCCGGGGTTGGTCTGCCGGTACACATTGGCGTCGAGGTACTGGTAGCGCCGCAGCCCGGTCGCGGCCGTGGTGTTTACCACGGTGAAGCTGGTTTCGGTAGCGGCTTTGCGCGAGAGCTCGAAGCCCGTGACGTTGGCTTCGGAGTCCACTTCCCAGTCCACGCGCACCGTGGAGCCGGTGTAGGCCGCCGTGAACAGCGTGAGCGTAGCCGCATAGGCCACGGCCACGCTCCCGAGCAGCAGCAGCAGGATGAAGGGGCCGGAACGGCGGAAAAGACGGCGGATGAGTACGGGTTTCAGCACGCGCGACGAGCCGACCCCAAGTGCGGGTCGGATTCAAATGTACAACCTTTTCAGAAAGCCAACAAGCTCAGCCGCACGGCGTGAAGTGGTGGCGTGCCCGGAAAATCTTTAGACCGGCAGTTGGGTATTTCCGAGCTAAGCTGTACTTTTGCAGTCCCTTCCGCAAAATCGGCAGGGTTCAATTGGTAAAACAGGCCCTTCGATATGAAAAAAGACACGCACCCCGAGTATCAGGAAGTAGTATTTCAGGACTCTTCTTCGGATTTTAAATTCATCACCCGCTCCACGATGAAGCCGACCGACACCATCGTGATGGAAGACGGCAAAACGTATCCGCTGGTGAAAATCGAAGTTAGCTCGGCTTCGCACCCCTTCTACACCGGCAAAAACATGTTCATCGACACGGCCGGTCGCGTGGAGAAATTCCGCAGCCGCTACGCCAAGAAAGAGCAGAACAGCGCCAACAAAGCGTAGCTTTTGCTTTGCTGCCAGCGCACTGCTATCAGCGGTCAGCTTTTTTGAAAACTCCTTCCGGCGAAACCGGAAGGAGTTTTTTTATTGCCGCTGGCGAAAGCGGCAGCCGTAAATTTGCCGCATCTACAAAAGCTGACAGCTAACGGCTATTGGCTAATAGCTTAAAAAAAATGCACGTTCTCCTCTTCGACGACCCGGCCATCCGGCCGCACCTGTTGCCCTTCACGTTTACGCGGCCGGTGGCGGCACTGCGCTGCGGCATCCTCACGCTGGCCGAGAAGTGGCAGCGCCGGCTGGGCGTGGAGGCCGTGGGCTACCTCACGCAGCCGTATCTACAAACCAAGTTTCCGGCCGGCGATGTGAGCGGCCCGGCGCTCATCATCAACGGCGCGGTGTGCCCCGATGACCTGCTGACCCGGCAGGTGCAGGCCCTGCAGCCCGGCCAGGCCCTGTATTGCGACGAATTGCTGGTGGCGGCCCACGTCGCCGACGCTTCGCTGGTGGCCGAGCTCATTCAGGACGGCCTGCCCGAAAGCAAGCAGGTGGCCGAGCCCGTGACGGTGATTGACCGGCCGTGGCAGCTGTTTCTGCGCAACGGCGTGGAAATCCGCCGCGACTTTGCGCTGCTCACCAAGGGCCGCACCTCGCAGCCCGTGGGCGACGCGCACACCATTGTGTATGGCGCCGAAAATATCTTCATCGAAGAAGGTGTGAAAATCCGCGCGGCCATTCTCAACGCCGAGGACGGCCCCATTTATCTGGGCAAGAATTCGCAAGTGCACGAGGGTGCCATCATCAAAGGGCCGCTGGCGCTGTGCGAGGGCTCACACATCAATGCCGGCGCCAAAATGCGCGGCGACAACACGGTGGGGCCGTTCTCGAAGGTGGGCGGCGAAGTGGGCAACAGCATCCTGCTGGGCTACAGCAACAAGGGCCACGACGGCTACCTCGGCAACTCCGTCATCGGCGAGTGGTGCAACCTGGGGGCCGACACCAACACCTCGAACCTCAAGAACAACTACGCACCCGTGAAAATCTGGAGCCACGTCGCCAAGCGCTTCGTGGACACCGGCCAGACCTTCTGCGGCCTGATGATGGGCGACCACAGCAAGGCCGGCATCAACACCATGTTCAACACCGGTACGGTGGTGGGCGTGGGGGCCAACATCTTCGGGGCGGGCTTTCCGCGCACCTTCATTCCGAGCTTCAGCTGGGGCGGCGCGGCGGGTTTCGAAACCTTCAAGCTGCCCAAAGCCAACGAAGTGGCCGAGCGCGTGATGGCCCGCCGCAACCTGCCGTATGATGCGGTGGAGCAGGGGATTATGCAGGCCGTGTTTGAGGCGACAACAGAAGACCGGGTTTGGGATAAAGTCAAAGCATGACCTTCGCCGACATCCCCAACCAGGCCGCCGTGAAGGCCCTCCTGCGCCAGTCGGTGCAGCGACAGCACGTGGCGCACGCCCAGCTCTTCCGGGGCCAGGAGGGCGGCGCGGCGCTGGCGCTGGCTTTGGCCTACGCGCAGTTTCTGAACTGCGAAGACCGGGCTCCTGATGCGCAGGACAGCTGCGGCCATTGCCCGGCCTGCACCAAAATTGCCAAGCTGGCGCACCCCGACCTGAACTTCATCGTGCCCGTGACCACCACCAAAACGGTGGCCAAAGACGCGGTGAGCAGCAAGTTCATGGCCGAGTGGCGGGCCTTCATCCTCGACAATCCTTACCAGGGCCTCAACGACTGGATGCAGCACATCGGGGCCGAAAACAAGCAGGGCAACATCAGCAAGGATGAAGCCGTGCAGATGCTGAAGCTGGTGAGCCTGAAAGCCTTTGAGGCGCGCTTCAAAATCGTGCTGCTCTGGCTGCCCGAGCTCATGCATCCCGCCGCCGCCAACGCCGTGCTCAAGCTGCTGGAAGAGCCGCCGCCCGCCACCATTTTCCTGCTCGTCAGCCACGCGCCCGAGCAGCTGCTGCCCACCATCATCAGCCGGGTGCAGCCGGTGGTGGTGCGCCCGTTTTCGGAAGACGACATCACCGACTACCTGCGCGACATCTACCACGTGCCCGAAGCCAAGGCCCGCCAGGTAGCCCAGCTGGCCGAAGGCAGCCTGGGCGCGGCCATCGCCAGCCGCGACGCCAACGCCGACCACGACTACTTCGAGTTTTTCCGCGACTGGATGCGCCTGTGCTTCAGCTACGGCAGCAAGGCCGCCGATATTCTGAAAAAGAGCGAGGAGTTCCAGAAGCTGGGCCGCGAAAACCAGAAGGAGTTGCTGAGCTACTCGCTGGGGCTGGTGCGCAAGGTGCTGCTGTTTGGCATCGACCCGAAATTTGTGCCCCATCTGGCCAACGGCGAGCAGCAGTTCGTGACCGGCTTCGCCAAATTCGTGACCCCGCGCAACGCCGACCTGCTCACCAAAGAGCTTACCGATGCCCACTACCACATCGAGCGCAACGCCAACGCCAAAATGGTGTTCGTGGACAGCTCGTTGCGGCTGGGCGGCTTTCTACGGGTTTAAGTGTTGACTGTTGGGGGTTGAATGAGCCGCAAAGTCCGGCTTCACTCCCCGCGAACATCCCACTCAAAACTCAACCCTCAACATTCAACCCTCCGCATGATAATCCGCCTCGCCACCCGCGCCAGCCGCCTCGCCCTTTGGCAGACGGAACACGTTGCCAGCCTGCTGCAGCACGCCGGTTTCGAAACCGAAATTGTGCCCATGCAAACCACCGGCGATGCCGTGCAGGACCGCAGTCTGGCCAAAATCGGCTCCAAAGGCGTCTTCACCGAAGAGCTGGAAGCCAGCCTGTTGCGCGGCGAAACCCACCTCGCCGTGCATTCGGCCAAGGACGTGCAAAGCAGCATTCCGCGCGAGCTGGAGCTGCTGGCCTTTCTGGAGCGCGAGCAGGTGAACGACGTGGTGCTGAGCTTCGATGAGAACTTCTCGCTTGATAAGCCGGGCATCGTGCTGGGCACCAGCAGCACCCGCCGCAAGGCCCAGCTGCGCCGCTTCTACCCCCACGCCGAAACCGCCGAGGCCCGCGGCAACCTCCAGACCCGCCTGCGCAAGCTCGAGGAAGGCCAGTTCGACGCCCTGGTGCTGGCCTACGCCGGCGTGCACCGCATGGGCTACGAGCACCTGGTGCGTCACACGCTGCCCACGGCGCAGTTTGTGCCTGCCACCGGCCAGGGCAGTATTGCCGTAGAGTGCGCTGCCGGTTTGGATAACAGCCTGAAAGCCCGCCTGAAAGCCGCTCTCGACCACGCCGCCACCCACACCTGCCTGCTGGCCGAGCGTGCCTTTCTGCACACCATGGAGGGCGGGTGCAGCATCCCGTCCTTTGCCCTGGCCACGCTGGAAAACGGCCGCCTGCGCCTGCACGGCGGCCTCATCAGCCTCAGCGGCGAAGAGTACGTGGAGGAAATCCAGACGGCAGCGACTGCCGATGAAGCCCGCGCCCTCGGTGTATCGGTGGCCGATGCGGTGCTGGCGCGGGGCGGCCGCGAAATCCTGGCCAGCATCCGCGAGCACCGGGGTTAACACTGCTGACGGCTGAATCCGCGTAGTTTTGCCCGCAGTTACATACCTCATGCTACCTCAAATGAAGCTTTCCGTTTCTCGTTTCGCTGGTTTTTTAATGGCCCTGCTCTGGCTGGCTGCTCCTGCCTTTGCCGCTGAAAAACCCGGTAAATCGCCCAAAAAAAGCAGTAAAGACGAAGTCGTTACCATCACCACCCCTCAGGGCGTTATTCGCCTGGTTTTGTTCGACGATACGCCGCTGCACAAGGCTAATTTTTTGAAAAAAGCCCAGAGCGGCTTTTACACGGGCACTACGTTCCACCGCGTCATCGACAACTTCATGATTCAGGGCGGCGATGCCAACTCCAAAGATGCCGACCCCACCAACGACGGCATGGGCCAGCCCAACGAGCCGACCATTCCGGCCGAGCTGGTGGGCCATCAGCACAACTATGGCGCGGTGGCCGCTGCCCGCATGGGCGGTCCGGCCGGCACGCCCAGCAGCGGCAGCCAGTTTTACCTGGTTGAAAACCACGACGGTACACACTTCCTCGATGGCCAATACACTGTGTTCGGGCAGGTCATCCAGGGCCTTGATGTCATCGACAAAATTGCCAAGCTGCCCAAAGACCCCCGCGACCGGCCGCTGACCGACTCCAAAATGACGGTGAAAGTGGAGAAGCTCAAGCGTAAAAAAATCACCAAGCTCTACGGTTACAAGTACGAATAGCGCAGGCCCAAAATCGCTCAACAGCTCATCGTGAAAATTCTCCTCACCGGTGCCAACGGATTGCTTGGCCAGAAGCTGGTGGCCCTGCTCCGGCAGCAGCCCGGCGTGGAGCTGGTGGCCACCTCCCGGGGGGCCAACAAGCTGGCCAGCCTGTTTCCGGACGTGCGTTTCGTGCCGCTCGACGTGGCCAATGCCGCTGAGGTACGCCACGTACTGGCCCTGGAGCAGCCCACGCACGTCATCCACACCGCCGCCATGACCAACGTGGACGAGTGCGAGCGAAACCACGCCGCCTGCTGGCAGCAGAACGTGACGGCTGTTGAAAACCTGGTGCCTGCCTGCGCCGAAGCCGCCATTCACCTCACCCACCTGAGCACCGACTTTGTTTTCAGCGGTGAGCAGGGTCCGTTGGCCGAGGATGCCGTGCCAGGGCCGGTAAATTATTACGGCGAAAGCAAGCTGGCCGCCGAGCGCGTGGTGCAGGCCAGCGCCGGCCGCTGGGCCATTGCCCGCACTGTGCTGGTGTATGGCGTGGCGCACGAATACGGCCGCACCAATATCGTGCTGTGGGTGCGCGACTCCCTGCGCGCCGGCCAGCGCATCAAGGTTGTGGCCGACCAGTGGCGCACGCCCACGCTGGCCGAAGACCTGGCCCAGGGCTGCTGGCTGATTGCCCAGCAGAATGCCCAGGGCATCTACCACATCAGCGGCGACGAGCAAGAGTTGCTCACGCCCTACGCCATGGCGCTGCAGGTGGCCGCCCACTTCGGCCTCGATAGCCAGCTGATTGAAAAAGTGGATGCCAGCACGTTTTCACAGCCGGCCCGCCGACCCGCTCGTACCGGCTTTATCATCGGGAAAGCCCGCGAAGCGCTAGGCTACCGTCCCCACTCCTTTGCCGATGGCATAGCGCTGGTGAATGCCCAAAGCGTGGCCGTGGAATAAAAAAAACCCGCCGGGGTAGACGGCGGGTTAACACTCAACGAGGGTAGATTGTGAGCAGTAGAATCAGTTGATGAGGTAGAATGCTATACTGAATTCCTGGTAGGGCAACGATTGCTGGACGGGAAATAAGGAAGGGTTAGAATAATGTTCGAAAGCGAATAGCAGCTAGGCCAATCCACGCTTAGTGCTGGGGCCAGATACCCACCAGCAGCCCACCTACCAGCACGGCCGTGCGGCCTTGCAGGGCGGCTTCGCCTACAGCACGGGGAACCACGGTGCCGTCAGGAGTCACAAAGTCGATGCCGACGGAGATGGGACGGGTGGTGCCGGGCGTTTTGGCGCGCCGGGGAGCATTCAGCGAAGGATAAATGAGCAGATACATGGCAAGGCGGGTAGATAAGGAAACCAAGGGGTGTCAGCCGCAGAAATTTATTGGGCTGGCTAAGACAATACAATGTTACTGCCGTAGGCTGCCCTGTAAAAAGGACACTATGGCTTAATTCCGGACATCCAAAAAAAGCCTGATTTATAAGATGAGTTATATTTGGTGATAAAATAAGTATCTTATTGCAGGCTCGGTCTGGCGCCCTTTTTGCATTAATTGTCTTTTTATCAATTAATTGCAGTTAAAAATCAAACTGCATTGGCAGAATGTGTTTTCCGAAAAAAAGCGTGATTTGTGACATCAGGCATATCTGCTTATTGCTACTGTTTAGGCAATAAAGTCTGCACAACGTTTGAGTTCAGGCTAAGCCCCGGACGGTTTGGTCCGGCTTAACAGATATAAGCTTAATGTGCTGATTATAAGCATT
This sequence comes from Hymenobacter daeguensis, assembly GCF_054780555.1. Classification (NCBI taxonomy): domain Bacteria; kingdom Pseudomonadati; phylum Bacteroidota; class Cytophagia; order Cytophagales; family Hymenobacteraceae; genus Hymenobacter; species Hymenobacter daeguensis. The sequence continues at coordinate 133,580 of NZ_BAAGWC010000011.1, read as the reverse complement.
GATGCTGGAAATAGCGCTATCCACCAGGCAGTTGGAGCGTAGCGGATTCCTGCCAGAAGCCGACCCCAGCTTGCTACGTTGGGCGGCAGGCCCACTCCCAAAAACGACAGCGTGCTTTCCAGCCCCAGCAAGCCCGCCAGGCTGAGTGGCAGAGCCACCCGCAGGGGCTGTACCGCGTGTGGCAGCGCGTGCCACAGCCACACGCGACCAGGCCGAAGGCCGGCGGCCTGGGCTGCCTCCACAAAAGGCAGCCCGCGCACGCGCAGCATCTGAGCCCGCACCAGCCGGGCCGGATGCGGCCAGCTGGTAAGGACGAACAGCACTAGCAAGCCGGGAATGGCCACGCCGGTGATGGCGGCCATTGCCACCACCAGCACCAGCCGGGGCAGGGTGTCGAGGGCAGTGGCAGTACCCATCAGAAAGGAGTCGAGGGGCAAGGGCCAGGCCGGGAGCGGGCGGTGCCGCCACCGGGCCCACACAACGAAACTGCCGCTCGCCAAAACGGCTGCTGCCAGCACCAGGGGCGCCCGGGGGAGGTGTAGCAGCCACCAGCCACCTGCTATCGGCAGCAGCCAATACGGCACTGCCAACCGGCCGGAGTTCAGCCAGAAGCCGGCGGCCCCCCCCGCCAGGGCTCCCAGTGCAGCGGCGAGCACGGCTGCCGGCAGGGTCAGCGCAAGCGCCGTGCGGGCACCGAACAGTAGCTCGCTGAGTACATCGAGCCCCTGCGAATCGGTGCCGAGCCAGTGCCGGCCGGGCCCGAAGGGTGGCTCCGCGACGTGGGCTAAATCGGGAATGCCGGGCGGGTAGGGCAGGGGCAGCACCGGGGCCAGCACGGCGGCCAGGAGCACCAGGCACAGCCAGGCGAAGGCCATGCGTTGAGGCCAGGCGAAGGAAGGTTTCAGGACTGCCAACTGATGCGAGGGTCGGTCCAAAGGTAGAGCAGGTCGGCCAGCAGCAGGGCCAGCAGCCGGGCCAGGCCTGTCAGCAGCACGCCCGCTACCAGCACGGGAAAGTCGCGGTTAGCGGCGGCCTCAGCCAGCAGGCGGCCCATACCGGGCAGGGCGAACGCTACCTCAACTACCACCGCCCCGGCCACCAGCGCCGGAAGTAGCTGCGCAAGCTGGGCTAAGCTGGGCAGCAGGGCGTTGCGCAATGCATGGTGGCGGATAACCTGTTGCGTGGATAAGCCTTTGGCCCGGGCTGTGGTAGCGTATGCAGCGCCCAGCTCCTGTACCAGGTTTGCTTCCAGCTGAAGCGTGAAGTCGGGCAGTACGGAGAGGAAAAGGGCCGTGACCGGCAGTGCCAGGTGCCAGGCATAGCTCAGCAGCCAACTGCTGCTGCCCGCCGTGTTTTCCGCCGGTTCGTCGAGGCCGTAGGCCGGGAACCAGGCCAGCATTTCGGGATTGGCCAGCAGCAGCAGCAGCGCCAGGGCCACCACAAAAAGTGGTAGCGCGTGCAGGCCCGTCAGCAGGGTGCGGGCGGGGCGGTGCCACCACGGGCGGGCCGCCAGGCGCTGGGCCAGCGCCAGCGCGCCCAATACGGCCAGTACCGCCGCCGTGCCCGTCAGCGGCAGCGTATAGGCGAGGGCGGCTCCCAACTCGTGGCGCACCGGCTGGCCGGTGCGGAATGACGTGCCCATATCTCCCTGCACCAGGCAGGCCGCCCATCGGTGGTATTGGTTTTGGGAGCCATGCCAGCACCAGCCCTGGCTGGGAGGGGCCACAGGGCCAAAATAAAACAGCGGCAGGTCGAGCCCCAGCCGGTGCCGGACCGCCTGCTGCGCCGCCTGCCGGTCGGCCAGGGGGAGGGTGGTCGGTGCATCGGCAAAGTCCGGCAGGGCTGTTTCGGAGCCCAGGCTGCGGTGGCTCAGCAGAAATGCTGCCGAGGCCAATAGCCAAACCGCCAGCGCGGTGCGGGCGAGGTGCCATAAGGCCTTGTCCATCATGCGCTACGGAGCCGGGGGCGCGGCCCACGCCAGGGTCAGGGCTGAGTAGCCGGGTTTGAGGCTGTTGACGTGCAGGCCGTCTAGGCGCTTATTGGCCGCGACGCGGTTGGGTAGAAAAAACAGCGGCACCAATGGGGCCTGCTCCTGCATCAGGGCCTGGAAGCGGTGCAGCAGGCGGGCGCGGTGCGGCTTGCTGTCGGCGGCGGCAATGGCCTCGATGAGCCGGTCGCAGGCCGGCAGGCTGAAGCCCGTAACATTGTCGGCCCCAATGCCTGCCGTGTGCAGAATAGCCGTGAAGTTGAACATAAACGGGTTGCCACGTATCATGCGCAGATACACATCGAAATCGCCGCTGCGCAAAGCCTGCGAGAACATGCCCGGCTCGGTTGGCAGCAGCTGCACCGGCACCCCAATGCTGGCTGCTGCTGCCTGAAACTGCAGCGCCGTCGTAGAAAAAAGCTCATCGCCCGCCCGGTAGCGCAAGCGGAGCCGCAGCTGCTGGCGCTGGCCCTGGGCCGTGGTTCGGGTCCAGCCGGCGGCCGCGTCGCGGGTGGGCAACCAGCCGGCCAGGCGTAGGAGGGCCGCAGCGCCCGTGGGTGCAAAGGGCACCGGGCGTAGGCTGTCGTTGTAGTTCAAGTGGTCGTTGGGGCTGATGATGCCCACCGTGCGTTGGCCCTGGTCCAGCTGCGTGGCGTGTAGCAGGCCCGCCGCGTCGAAGCACTGGCCGAGGGCCCGGCGGGTGAGCGCATCGGCCAGGGCCGGGTGGCGGGTATTGAAGCCTGCCGTGAGCACATCGTGGGATTCGGACGTGTAGAAGCGCAGCGTTTTTGCGGCTGCGGGCAGCGCACCCAGCCGGGCAAATTCGCGGGCGGGCATCTGCGGATACACGTCGAGGCTGCCATTTTGCAGCGCCAGCGTAGCCGTGGCCGCCGCCGGAATAATGCTGTAGGTAAGCTGCCGGGGCTGCGCCTGTAGCACCAAGGGCGCGGGGTGCACGTCATCGGCCCACCAGTGGGGCTTGCGGCGAAACATGGCATACCGGTCTTTCTCCCATTTCACCAGTTGGTAGGCCCCGCAGCCGGGCAGCGGCTGGGCAGTCCGGGAGGCATTGGCGGCCTGGTAGCGTCGCACCACGTTCTTAATGCCGGTATCGAGCGCGATTTCGGCCCGATGTCGCTGAAAATCGGCCAGGTCGAAGCGACGGAGCCAGCCTCGTGGGTCCAGCTCGGCTTCGGGCAGAATAAAAAGGTCGCCGGTCGTCTGGGCGTATTCTATCGAGCGGCCCCGGCACAGAAAAGCGAAGCGTCGGGGGTCGTTGGCCGTGGCTTGCACCGCCCGAATAAACCGGTACTGGCTCTGGGCGGCCTCATTGGGCAGGCCGGGGCAAAACAGCAGCTTGAGCGTGAAAACCACGTCGCTGGCCAGAATCGGCCGGCCGCTGTCCCAGGCAGCCGCGTTGCGAATGCGGTAGCCAATGCCCGTTGTCGAATCGTTGAGCAACCGGATGGAAGGCAGGGCCTCGGCCAGCGCAGGAGCCAGCTCCTGGGTTGCGGCATCGGCCTGTAGTAGGCTGATGTTTAATAAGTTATAGGCGTCAATCGCGGCCTGATTATGCAGGCTGAGTGGGTCCAGCGTTTCGGGGTCGTGGGCCCAGCGGATGTGAATAGCGTCGGCGGGGGCAGGTTTTCGACTGTTGCAGCCGCCTGCCAGCAGCAAGGCCGCCAGACAAATTGTATAGCGAATCAGGGAATAAAATTTCACGCGCCAAGCCTTGGTTTATTCCCACATCAGCGGGAAAGCAAGATAGGCACTAATGCGGAGTGTTAGGCTGCAATGTCGCCACCCCAGCCGCCAATGCCGCCGTCCATGGCCGTTACATCGCCACCCCAGCCGCCAATGCCGCCGTCAATCATGGCAATGTCACCGCCCCAGCCGCCAATGCCGCCGTCGATGGCCGTTACATCGCCACCCCAGCCGCCGATGCCGCCGTCAATCATAGCAACATCGCCGCCCCAGCCGCCGATGCCGCCGTCGATGGCCGTTACATCGCCACCCCAGCCGCCAATGCCGCCGTCAATCATAGCAACATCACCGCCCCAGCCGCCGATGCCACCGTCATTCAGCGTGATGTCGCCGCCCCAGCCGCCGATGCCGCCGTCGTCCTCGGCGCTGATGTCGCCGCCCCAGCCGCCGATACCGCCGTCGTCCTCGGCGCTGATGTCGCCACCCCAGCCGCCGATGCCGCCGTCGTTGAGCGCGTTGGCCGGCGTGCTGATGGCAACCTGTTGCGGGTGCTTGATAGCGGTGTGGTTTTGGGGAGCGCCGGAGGTGATGCTGGCGAATTGAAACAGGGCGATGGTGAGGAGGTTCAGCACGGTGAGTATGGGGTTAAATCTGTGTCAGATGATGTGTCAGGTGTTTGAATGACACAAAGTTGACGTCCCGCTCAGCCGTACAAAAGGACAATATTAGCCTAAAAAAGACTATGCTTAATCCTATAAGTTATTTGTTTTAACAAAGAAAAAAAATATTGTTTTCGCCCGATTGAATTTTGATGAATGTTTTTTTCTGCTGTTTTCAGAAAAAAACCTCATTTTGTGACGTTGAAGGCCCCAAAAGCGCATATAAAATCACGATACAAATATTCAGGCACTGTTGGCGGCGAAAAAAGGAAAGAACACCCGTATTTGTGACATCGGTTTTTGTGTTGCTTATACTGGTAAATAGTCCCTCATTTGATGTCAAGGCACTTTTAAGATGAATGAAATTGCGAATTTGGCGCGAATTGTGACATCCCGTGGTTTGGCATCTTTGCCGGTATTGGACTTGCGCAGCCGACAGGCGAACAAAGAAAACCAGCTGGTAGCGGCCCTGACCAATGCCCCCGAGGTGACCCAGCTGCAGGTGGTGAAGGCGATTTACGGCAAATCGACAGCGGCCAACACACGGGCTTTGCAGAAGCTGCAGTCGCGGGTTCGCACCAAATTGCTCAACCACCTCTACTTTCTGGACCATTCGGATGCGCGGCATCTGGTGTCGCGCCGCTACGAGCTGGAGTGCCTCGACCTGCTGCACAAGGTAAGCATTCTGTATGCTGAGCGCGAGTACAAGCTCACCGAAAGGCTGTTGCAGCGCTGCCTGCGGCTGTGCAAGCAGGGCGAGTTTACGCAGTACGAGGTGCAGTGTACCCGCATGATGCGCAGCCTGCACGTGGAGCGTCAGCAACCCATTCCGTATAAAAAGGCCACCAAAACCCTGCAAAAGGCCCAGCAGCTGCTGGCCTGGGAAGACGAGGCGGAGCAATTGTTTGCCGACACCCAGCTGGCGCTGAACGGCAGCGTTGCCGCACGGCGCGCGGTGCTCACGGTGCTGCCCGAGCGCATTGCGCAGCTTGAGGCGCTGCACCGGCGGGCCCGCAGCTTCACTACCTATAATATGGTGTACCGGGCGCGGCTGGCGTATGAGGAGCTGCAGGGCAATTTTCCGGAGATGATTCGGGTGACGGCGGCGGCGGCCAAGCGCTGGCGCGACGGCAAGCTGAATGTGCGGCGGTTTGACCTGCGCTTCAACCACTTCGTGAGCATTTACGCGTATCTGCGCGGGCGGCAGCCGGTGCAGGGCCTGCGGCTGGCCGAGGAATATACCCGCGATTTTCACCCCTCGTCCAGCAACTGGTTTTATTTTCAGGAGCACCATGTGCTGCTGGCCCTGCACGCCGAGCAGTACGAGCGGGCGCAGCAACTGATGGTGGTGATTATGAAAAACCCGGCCTATCCGCAGCAGCGCGATGCGGCCCTGCAGCGGTGGGACCTGTACCGGGCATATATCGACTTTGTGCTGCCGCCGCCCCGCACCAATATGGTGCGGCACCGGCAGCTGGCGCAGCTGGTGTTGCAACTGCCCGAATACAGCCGCGACAAGCGGGGGCACAACGTGGCCATTCTGGTGCTGCAGCTGCTGTATTTCCTGCGCGAGCGCAACCTGGAAGCCGTATTGCTGCGCCTGGAGCGCCTGCGCAAGTACCAGCAGCGCCACCTCTACGAAGCGGCCACGCTGCGGAGCCGCCTGTTTTTGCGGCTGCTTCAGCTTATTGTGGAGAAGAATTTCGACCCCGGGCAGGCCGCCGACCGGGGCAAAACGCTGTTGCAGCAGCTGCGCGACACGCCTCCGCCCGGCAACGCGTTTGCCGAAGTTGAAATCATTCCTTACGAACACCTGTGGGCGCTGGTGCTGAACCTGCTGCGCGAAGGCGTGCCGGTGCCCATTACCGCCTATGCGGCGGAATAGCGCCCTAACAGTCGGCCCGGCTGGCCCCGCGCCCCGGCTGCCGTTTTATTCTTCATGCCGATATGCAGCACCAGGAGTTTGAACCGCCGGAAGCGCTGCGGGAGGCCATCAAGTGCTTTTGGTATAACTGCCAGGATTTTGGCGGGCCGCCAGCGGGGTTTGAGGTAGTGCCGGACGGCTACGCGGAAATCATCTTTTACTTTGGCAGCACCCTTCGCATTGCCACGCCGGCGGGCCTGCAGGCCTTGCCATCGCCGTTTATGGTGGGGCTGCTCAATCAGCCAGCGCATTTTTATGCGCAAAACCGGCTGGAAATCATAGGGGTGCGGTGCTATCCTTGGACGGTGTTTGAGCTGCTTGGCCTGCCGGCCGGGCAAGACGGCGTACGCACGTTCGAGCACGCCATTGCCCGGCTGCAGGCCCCGCTGGCGGCGCGGCTGCAGGCGGGCAGCATCGCAGAAGCGGTGGCGCAGGTAGCTGCCCATTTTCTGGCGGCCCGGGCGCACGGTGCTGCCGACCGCATGCTGGCCAAAGCGGGCGCGGCAATGAGCGACACCCGCGGTACCTTACCGGTCAGCCAGGTGGCGGCGGCGGCGCACGCCACGGTTCGCACCCTGGAGCGAAAATTTAAGCAGGCCGCGGGCTACACCGTAAAAGGCGTATCCGGCCTGATGCGCTTTGAGCAGGTGCGCAACCGCTTATGGCAGCAGCCGGCGGCCAGCCTGGCCGGCCTGGCGCACGAGCTTGGCTACACCGACCAGGCCCACCTGAGCCGGGATTTCCGGCGCTACAGCGGCACGACCCCAGCGGCATTTGCACGAAAAGCCGCAAGCCGAAAGCAAGGCCTGAGCACCGATTTTGTCGCATTTGTACAAGCCTGAGGCCGGCACGCGCCGGAGCTTTGCCAGATGAAAACGACCCTGGAAAGCACGGCAACCGCCCCGAACCACCCTGTTTACGATGTCATTATTGCCGGTGCCGGGCCGGTCGGGCTGTTGCTGGCCGGCGAGCTGGCCCTGGCCAGCTGCTCCGTGCTGCTGCTGGAAAAAGCCGAGAGCCCGCACTCGCCCTTGAAGCAAATGCCCTTTGGGGTGCGGGGGCTCAATGCGCCATCGGTGGACGCGTTGCACCGCCGGGGCCTGCTGCACGAGCTGGAGCTGCACAAGCAACTCAAAAACCCGCACCAGCATGCCGGCCAGGGCGCCCGCCGTCAGGTCGGGCACTTCGCGGGCATTCCCTTTCACGAAGGCGATATTGATGCCTCCCAGTGGAAATACCGGCTGCCCGGCGCCCCCGATGCCAGCCTGATGACCGAGCTGGCCGAACTGGAAGCCGTGCTAACCCGCCGCGCCGAAGCTTTGCGGGTAGAAATCCGTCGCGGGCTGGCCATTACGGATTTTCAGCAGGACCAGCACGGGGTAACGGTGCAGGCCGGGAGCCGGTCGTTTGGGGGCCGGTGGCTGGTGGGGTGCGATGGCAGCCGGAGCGTGGTGCGCAAGCTGGGCGGGTTCGAATTTGCCGGTACGGAGCCGGAATTTACCGGCTATACCACGCAGGTTGAGATTGCCGACCCGGAGAAGCTCCGCCCGGGCCGCAACGTGACCGCAACCGGCATGTACCTGCAATCGCAGCCCGGCTACCTCATCCTGCAGGACTTCGACGGCGGGGCGTTTCATCAGTCCGGGCAGCCCGTCACGCGGGAGCACGTGCAGGAAGTGCTGCGCCGCATCTCCGCTACCGATGTGACCCTCAGCGCCCTGTACATGGCCACCACCTGGACGGACCGCGCCCGGCAGGCAACCGCCTACCGGCGCGGCCGGGTGCTGCTGGCCGGCGATGCCGCGCACATTCATTCGCCGCTGGGCGGCCAGGGGCTGAACCTGGGCCTGGGCGATGCCCTGAACCTGGGCTGGAAGCTGGCGGCCACCATTCGCGGGCAAGCCCCGGCTGGCCTGCTGGATAGCTACCAGGCTGAACGCCATCCAATTGGGGCGCAGGTGTTGGACTGGTCCCGCGCCCAAGTGGCCATCATGAACCCCGGCCCGGCGGCCCGCGCGCTGCAAGCCATCGTGCGCGACCTGCTGAACACGCGCGACGGAGCTACCTATTTTGCCGGCCGGGTGTGGGGCATGGCCCTGCACTACGACCTGGGCAGCGGGCACCCGCTGCTGGGCCACAGCATGCCCGGCTTCGAGCTCGAAGACGGAACAATGACTGCGGAGCTGCTGCGCGATGGCCGGGGCCTGCTGCTTGATTTTGAAGGGAATGCTTCGCTCAAAACGGTGGCCGACAGCTTTGGTGGCCAAATCAGGTACGTGGCGGGCCGGGCAAAAGAGCCGCTGGGCCTGAGCGCCGTACTGATACGTCCGGACGGGTTTGTGGCCTGGGCCGCAGGCCCTGCCCCCGACGGCAGCACGCTTCAGCAGGCCGCCACTCGCTGGTTTGCGGGCAATACCGGGCACAAGCCGTAAGCCCTGAAAGCCGAATGGCGCGTCCGGAGTCATCCGGACGCGCCATTCGGCTTTCAGAAACTAGTGGAAAACAGGCTAGGGCTCTACCACAATTTCGCGCGATACGCAGTGGCTGCTGATGCAGGCCGCCGAGCCGTAGCCGCGCATGCTGAAGCGCACGGCGTAGGTGCCGGCCCGGCGGAAGGTGTGCTGGGCCCTGGCGCCCTGTACCACGGTGCCGTCGCGAAAGTCCCAGACCATCTGCACGTTGCGGCAGGTGAGCAGCTGGGCTTCGGGCGCATCGAAGCTCACGGGCTGGCCCACGCGCACCCGGCTGGCCGAGGGCGTGAAGTCGATGATGTCCTGCTGCACGAGGTTGACGGGGATGTACTTCTGGCCGCGCCGGACTTCGCCGGTTTTGTCCACGATGACATCGAGCTCGACCACATAGTTCTTGCGCTCCTTGTAGCAGTGGCTCACCGTGGGGCCGGTGAGGGTGGTGCCGTCGCCCATGTGCCACTGGTAGGTGAAGGGCCCGGCCGGCTCGTCGATGGACGGACGGCCATCGAGGTCGACGCAGAGCATGCGGGGCAGGGGCGGGCCGCAGCCCACGCTGGTGGTGTCGCCGGCCTGCTGGGCGCGGGCGGCCGTGCTCAGCACCAGCAGCAGCAGCGAAGCCAACAGCGAAATGCTACCGCGAAGACGGATTACCGGAAAGTGCATACTACAAAAGAAAACGAATGAAACGGCCGCCGGCAGCCGCCGGTGCGGTCGATGAGGCTAGAACTTATTGAGGCGCTGCATCACCTCGCGCAAATAGGTCTGGCCCACGGGAATGAGCTTGCCTTCGACTACTACGGAGTTGTCTTCGAGGGCCTGAATGCGGTTGAAATTGACGATGAAGGAGCGGTGCACGCGCACGAAGCGGCTGCCCGGAAATTTCTCCTCCACGGCTTTCATGGTGCTGTACACGATGAGCTTGCTCTGGCCCGTAACGATGTGCACGTAGTCGCCGAGGGCTTCTACGTAGCGCACTTCGTCGAAATTCACCCGCACGAGCTTGTTATCGACTTTCACGAAAGTGAAATCGGCATCGGGGGCCGAGGCTTCGATGGCATCGGGGCTGGCATCGGCCTGGCGGTCGGCCAGCTCGCGGGCTTTTTGGGCCGCCTGCAGGAAGCGGGCGTAGCTCACGGGCTTCACCAGGTAATCGACCACGGCGTGCTCGAAGGCCTGCACCGCATAGTCTTTGCTGCTGGTAATGAGGACGACCAGGGGCGGGTGCTGCAAGGTGCCCAGCAGCTCGATGCCCGAAAGCAGCGGCATCTCCACATCCAGAAACAGCAAATCGACGGGCGTTGTCCGCAACGCCTCCGCCGCTTCAACGGGGTTGGTGAAGCTGCCTTCCGCCGTCAGGAAAGGCGTGTTGGCGATGCAGTTCAGCACGATTTGTACCGACAGCGGGTCGTCGTCGACGACGAGGCAGCGCAACGGAGCGGTAGGAGCAGAATTGGGCATAAGTGCAGAGCAATTGGGAATTTCGTGAACGAATGTAGGCCGAACCAGCGGTTTTAGGTACCGGCGCGTTCGGCCAGCTGCGGGTAAAGCTCGGCCAGCTGCTGGCGGATGGTGTCGAGCAAAGGCTCGCAGTAGGGCATGGCGGGGTGCCGGGCGGCGCGCTCCAGCTCGTCGAGCTGGGTGTGCAGCACCGGCACGCCGAAATAGGCCACCTGGCCCTTCAGCTTGTGGGCGGTGCTGGCCAGCGCAGGCGGGTCGGCGGGGCAGGTGGCGGCCAGCAGGGCTTCGAGGGCGGGCGCTTCGGTGAGAAAGGTGTTGACAATCTGACGCAGGAAGCCTTCGTTGCCGCCGGCCAGCTCTTCCAGCAAATGCCAGTCAGGCTTTATCAGGGCAGGAGGGTAGGAGGGCAGGAGGGGAGAGGTTGGTCCGGAAGAAGCATCCGTGTCACCTTCATGTTCTCCTGCCCCCGCACCCTCCTGCCCTGAACCCGTCCGGCCGGTGAAATGAGCCAGACGGGCATACAGCACGGCCGGCTCGAAGGGCTTGGCCAGCGTGTCGTTCATGCCGGCGGCCAGGGCCAGGGCGCGGTCTTCGGGCAGCACGGAGGCCGTGAGGCCGATGATGGGCAGCTGGCTATTGTCGGGGAAGTGCCGGCGGATTTGGCGGGCGGCCTCGTAGCCGTCCATCTCCGGCATCTGCACGTCCATCAGCACCGCGTCGAACGGCTCGGCCGCTTCCGTCGCCGCTTCGAGGGCCAGGCGGCCGTTCTCGGCAATGACTACCTGCACGTTCCAGGCTTCCAGGGTTTTGCGGGCCACGAGCTGGTTGAGGGCGTTGTCTTCGGCCACCAGCACGCGCAGGGCGGGCTCGAAGGGCGTGAGCAGGCCGGCGTGGGCATCGGGCTGGGCGGCGCTGGGGTCGGCCACTTCGTAGGGCAGCTCGAAAAAGAACTCGGAGCCCTGGCCTTCCTCGCTGGTCACGCCAAGCTGGCCGCCGTGCAGCTGCACCAGGTTGCGGGCAATGCTCAGGCCCAGGCCCGTGCCGCCAAACTCGCGGGTAGTAGAGGTGTTGGCCTGCGAAAAGTCTTCGAAAATGGCCCCCAGCTTGTCCTGCGCAATGCCGATGCCGGTGTCGCGCACCGCGAAGCGCACGAGCGAATGGGTTTCCGCATCAGCCCCCGGCACCGCCTCCACCGTGACCGTGACGCCGCCGTGGCGGGTGAATTTGATGGCGTTGCCGACCAGGTTCACCAGCACCTGGTTCAGGCGCACCGGGTCGCCGAGCACGGCGGCGGGCACGTTGTCGGCCACGCTCACCGTAAAAAACAGGCCCTTGCTCTCGGTGGCAAACTTGAACATGGCCCCCAGCCGCCGCACGGCCTCGGGCAGGCGGAAGGGCACCTGCTCCAGCGTGAGCTTGCCGGCCTCCATCTTCGAACTGTCGAGAATGTCGTTGATAATCACCAGCAAATTCTGCGACGACGACTCGATGGCCGTGAGGTATTCGCCCTGCTCCCGGGTGGGGCGCGTGGCCTGCAGCAGGTTGGTAAGGCCGATGACGGCGTTCATCGGCGTGCGGATTTCGTGGCTCATGTTGGCCAGAAACTGCGCCTTGGCCCGGCGCGAGCTCTCGGCCGCGTCGCGGGCCACCACCAAATCGGCGTTGATGTCTTCGATGTGCGCTTTCTGGCGGCGCAGCTCGGCGGTGCGCTCGCGCACGGTGCGCTCCAGCACCAGCTGGGTGCGGCGCAGGCTGCCTTCGCGGGCGCGCACTACCCCAAATACCAGCCCGCCCAGCGCCAGCACCGCAAACGTGCGGAACCACCACGTGCGCCAGAACGGCGTGGCAATGCCGAACCGGGCGCTGGCCACCGCACTCCACGGGCCACTGGTGCCGCGCCGCACCCGCGCCTGCAGCACGTACTGGCCCGCGTCGAGGCTGGGAAACTGCGCCTCGCCCAGGCTGCTGGGCCGGCTCCAGCTATCGGAGAGGCCGCGCAGGCGGTACTGGTAGGTGAGCGGCTCGCCCGACGTCAGGCTGATGCCCTGAAAGGCAAAATTGAGCCGGTGGCGGGTGGCCGACAGCCAGCCGAGCGCGCCCACGGCCCGGGGCTCGCCATCCACTTCGGCCAGCGTGAACGCGAGGCCGGGCGGGTGCCCATCCACCAGGCGGCGGGCGGCGCTCAGGTCCACCCGCAGCATGCCGGCGCGGGTGGTCAGCCAGGCCACGGCCTGGCCCTTGGGGGTGGTGGTGAGGGCCACCGGGCCCAGCAGCTCGCGCACCAGCGGGTCGTCGGCCGCCGCCAATGGCGTGAAGCGGTGGGTGCGGGCATCGAGCAGCGTGAGGCCCTGGCGGTGCACCAGCAGCAATTGCGGGCCCGCGTGGCCGGGCGCGGCCCGCAGCGGCAGGATGCCGTAGGTATAGTCGGAGGGCAGCTTGCTTTGGGCCGTGAGCTGCTGCCACTGGCCGGAGCGCTGGCGGCAGTAGAGGCTCTGGCCCTCGGTGCCCACCCACAGGCGGCCGTCGGCATCCTCGGCCAGGGCGCTGGCATCGAGGCCTTCGGAGCCGAGGCGGTAATGCGCGAACTCGTCCATCACGGGGTCGTAGGCCCCAATGCCGGTGCCGTGGGTAGCCACCCACACGCGGCCGTTGTGGTCGGCCAACAGGGCGTAAATGGTGTTGTGCAGCAGGCCATTGGCGGTGGTAAAGTGCCGGACGCGCTGCGCGGTATCGGCGGGCAGCAGGTAGATGCCGTCATCGGCAGTGCCCACCCAGAGGCCCTGCCTGGCGGTGTGGGCCAGCGCCGTGATGCGGAGGCCGGCGGGGAGGCGCCGCTCCCGCGTGGCCGGTTTGTCGAAGCTGCTGGTGGTCCACAGCCCGCTGGCAGTGCCCAGCCAGAAGCCGGTGCCGGGCCGGTCCAGCAATACTTTTACCGCCGAGCTGCCCAGCGGCAAGACCGGCAGGGCCGGGTTGCCAACATAGCGCGGCGCGACGGTAGCCGCCTGGAGCGCAAAGAACTGATTGCCAAACGACGTGCCCCAGGCCTGGGTCCGGCCCTGCCGGTACTGCGTGACGAGTGCCGGCGCCACCGCAGCGTCCCAGTTGTCAGCATAGTCCAGGCGCAGGTAGCGGTCGGAGTGCCGCCACAGGCCCTGGCCGGCGGTGCCTAGCCAGGCGTTGCCTTCGCGGTCTTCGAGCAGGCAGCTGGCCTCGGTGCCCGCGGGCAGCCGCAGGTGGTAGCGGCGCTGGTAGCGGCCAATGGCGGCCGTATCGACGGGCGGGGGGCCGTCGGCGGGCAGGCGCAGGCCGGCGGGCACGGCGCTGCGTCTGCTGGGGCTGAATGAGCCGGCGGCAGCCTTCTTCACCGAAATGCCGCCCTGGTAATGGCCCACCCACAGGCGGCCCCGGGCATCTTCGCGCAGCGACACCACGAAGTCTTCGGCCAGGCCCTCTTTCTGCGTGAAGGTGACGAACTGCGTGCCGTCGTAGCGCACCAAGCCTTCGCCGGTGCCCAGCCAGAGGTAGCCCTGCCGGTCCTGCAGCAGCGCGTACACGAAGGCAGGCCGGAAGCCTTCGGCGGGCCCGAACTGGCGCAGGTACACCTGCTGGGCGCTGGCCGGCCGGGCCGGCAGCAGCAACGCCAGCACTGCGAGCAGCAGGCCTAAGCGCTGGAGAAAGAGAAAGGGAAGCCGTGATTTCAAGCAAAAAAGCCTCCTGCCGGACCGGGCAGTTGTTTGACGCTGCAAGGTAGAATGCCTGGTTTTCAAGAGCCGGACTTTCCGATTATCAACGGAGGTAGCCCGGTGAAATCGGAGTTTTGCTCGGCCGTAGCGCGGACTTTTAGTCCGCGCCTGAGTAGCATTCCACTCGCGGACTAAAAGTCCGCGCTACTATTTAGCCGTCACCTTAAACTCGGTGCGGCGGTTGAGCTGGCGGTTGAGCTTGCTGGTGTTGGGCACTTCGGGCTTGGTTTCGCCGTAGCCCACGGCGCTGAGGCGGGCGGCGGCGATGCCGTGCTGCGTGAGGTACGTCACCACGGCCTGGGCGCGGCGCTGGCTCAGGTCCTGGTTCATGGCGGCTTCGCCCACGTCGTCGGTGTGGCCGGCCATTTCCAGCTTCAGGGCGGGCGTCTCGGTGAGGAGCTTTTGCAGGCGCTCCAGCTCGGCGGTGCTTTCGGGGCGCAGGCTGGCCTTGCCGGTATCGAAGAAAATGTTGCGCAGCACGATGACCGTGCCCACTTCCAGCTTCTTGAGCGGAATGTCCTTCACCACTTCGGCAAAGGCCGCGCCGGCCGGCAGGTCGAAGTTCTCGGAGTGAAACAGGTAGCCGTCCTGCCGCACCACAATGCCGTAATTGGTGCCCGAAGGCAAGCTCACGAGGTATTTGCCGGAGGTGGCGTTGCTGCGGAAGTTGGCAATAGTCTGGCCCGTGGCGTTGTCGATGAGGTCGATGGCCGCGTCAACCGGCTGCTTGGTGGCGTCGTCGGTCACGGTGCCTTTCAGAATGGTGACCTGGGCGGTGGCCACGGCCACGGCCGGGGCCAGCACGGTTTGCTTCACCGGTGCCAGGCGCGAGGCCAGCAGCTGGTCTTCTTCGCTGAGCAGCGGCTGCTTTTCGGGGCCGAGGAAGGTGATGCGGTAAATGTCCTTCGCGCCCAGGCCGCCGGGCCGCTCGCTGCTGTAGTAGCCGTGCCGCCCCGAGGCCGAAGCCACGAAAAACACGTCGTCGTCGGGCGTGTTGATGGGCCAGCCCAGGTTCTCGGGCGTGCTCCACTTGCCGTTCTCAAACACCGATTTGAAGATGTCGTAGCCGCCCATCGAGTTGTGGCCTTCGGAGGAAAAATAGAGCGTCTTGCCATCGGGCGACATAAACGCGCCCTCTTCCCCATACGCCGTGTTGATGGCCGAGCCCAGGTTCACCGGCGTGTTTTTGCCCTCCAAATCAACCTTGTAAATATCAGCGCCGCCCGCGCCGCCCTCCCGGTCGCTCACGAAGTAGAGGTAGCGGCCATCGGGCGAGTAGCTGGCCGAGGTTTCGTGGGCGTTGGTGTTGATGCGGCTGTTGAGGCGGTGGGGCTTGTCCCAGGTGCTGCCGCTAAGGGTGGTTTCGAGCAGGTCGCCGCCGTTGGTGCCCACGTACACCAGCATGCGTTGGCCGTCGGGGGCGAGGCCCACGGTGGCGTTGTGGTCGTCGGTGTTCACGGGCGGGCCCAGGTTGGTGGCCTTGCTCCAGCTTTTGCCCCGCCAGGTGGCCTGGTAAATGTCTTCGAAATAGCCGTTGCCGCTGGGGTCCTTTTTGCCGCCCGTCGAGCCCTCCCGGCGCGAGGTGATAACGATGGTCGCTTCATCGGCCGACACCACCGGGCCGTAGTCCGACGCCGCCGAATTCAGCTCCGGCCCTGCGTTGTCGATGAACACCCGCGCCGGGTGCGCCATCAGCTGCTGGCCGTTGCGGCACTCCTGAATGCGGCGCTGCAAGTCGTTGGGGGTGAGCGTGCCGGCATCGCCGTTGCGGGTGTTGCTGCCCACCGGCGTGGCCTGCTGGTATTCGGCCATGGCCTCGCGCCACTTGGCGCTCAGGTGCAGGGCGCGGGCCAGCAGGTAGTGGGTGCGGGCATCGGCCGTGGCATCGAGCTTGGCGGCTTTTTGCAGGTAGGGGAGGGCAGCAGTTTTGGTGGCCGAGTTGAGGTAGCAGTCGCCGATTTTTACGTTCAGCGCCGCGTTGTTGGGGTTGAATTCCTGGGCGGCCAGGAAGTGCGGCAGGGCCTCGGCGTAGCGCGGCGGGTCGGCGCGGTAGTCGTCGTCGCCGGCTTTCAGCTCGCGGTTGGCTTCGCGCAGGCCCTCCTTGTTATCGCCAAAGTTGTCTTTGGTGAAGGCGACGCTTTGCGCGGCGGCGGGCAGGGCGGCGCTGGTCAGGAGCAGGAGAAATAGCAGGCGATTGAGGAAAGGCATCGCAGTGGAAATGTAGGAACGCGCCATGGCGCGTTCAATCGTTAGACGATAAATGAGAGAATATCCGGCTCCTGGGTATGTATGCCGGGCGCCGAATGCGCCGTGGCGCGTTCCTACTGGGCCTCGCCTGCGCAGCCGGCGGCGGCGGCGTAATTATCACCCACGGCAATGCCCAGCTCGGCAGCTTTGCGCCAGTCCTGGCAGGCCTCGTCGGCTTGGCGGAGCATTTCGCGGGCGTGGCCCCGGTTGAGGTAGGCCTCGGCGTAGTCGGGCTTCAGCTTGATGGCGGCGCTGGCATCGGCGGCGGCATCGGCGTATTTTTCCAGCTTGAGCTGGGCCGCGGCGCGGTTGTTCCAGGCGTAGGCGTATTTCGCATTAAGCTGCAGGGCCTGGCTGAAATCGGCAATGGCGCCCTTGTAGTCCTTGTTTTCGAAGCGGGCACTGCCCCGGTTGTTGTAGGCCAGGGCGTTGTCGGTTTTGCGGGCAATGTAGGCGTCGTAGTCCTTCAGCGCCTGGGGCAGCTGGCCGGTGCGGCGCTCGGCGGTGGCGCGGTTCAGCAAGGCCGAAAGCAGGTCGGGCTGCACCGCCAGGGCCTGGGTGTAGTCCTGCGCGGCCTCGGCGTAGTTGCCGAGCTTCTGCTGGGCGCTGGCGCGGTCGTGGTAGGCGTAGGCCAGCTTGGGGTCTGCCTTAATGGCCCCGTCGAAATCGGCACGGGCAGCCTGGTAGTCGCCTTTTTCGAAGCGCAGCACGCCCCGGTTGTACCAGGCGGGCGCATAATCGGGCTTGGCCTTCACGGCTTCGGAGTAATCAGCTTCGGCTTCGGGGAGGTGCTGCTGGGCCTCGTGGGCGCGGGCCCGGCCGAAGTAGCCGGCGTAGTTGCCGGGCTCCAGCTTCAGGGCCTGGTCGTAGTCGGCCACGGCCTGCGGGTATTCCTTCAGCTCGTAGCGGGTGGCGGCGCGGTTGGTGTAGGCGGCGGCGAAATCGGGCCGGGCGGCAATGGCCTGGTTGAAGCTGGCCAATGCCGCCGGGTAGCTCTGGCTGTTGAAGCTGGCCAGGCCGCTGTTGTAGGCTTTCTCGGCCAGCTGGGGGCCGGGCAGGGTGCTGGCCCGCACCGTATCGACCTGTGCCCGGGCTGTGACGGCGGTGCCCAGCAACACGAAGAAAAATAGAGTCTTTTGTATCATAGCCAGAAGATAATTCGATTCCGATGCGTGGTAAGCGAAGATATTGGATTTTGTGCGTTTAGCCTATCTTCGGATGCGGGTTTTTCAGTGACAGCTCCTGGTTTGGGTTGCCGGGCCCTACTCGTCCGGCCGGTATCAGGCCTGGCTGCGTTCGGCCGGCAGTATATTGGCTGCCCAAACAACCACAGCAGACGGATAAAAAGTGAGTTTGCAGCGAATGAAAGACCTTTTTGTCTCATTTATTTATTATGTTAAGTATATTAAAGGCTGCTGAAATCAGTTGCGAAACGAAATCCAACCGGGCTGCAAAACTGTTTACCGTAGCGGCCCCGCTGCGCCACTCGCCGCCCGCTTCCACATGACTGTTTCCGACCTCCGCCTGTCCGCTGCCGAAACCAACCGCTACAGCCGCCACCTGCTGCTGCCCGAAATCGGCCCGGCCGGCCAGCAGCGGCTGAAAGCGGCCCGCGTGCTGGTGGTGGGCTGCGGCGGCCTGGGCTGCCCGGTGCTGCAATACCTGGCGGCTGCCGGCGTGGGCACGCTGGGCCTGCTCGATTTCGACACCGTGGACGAGAGCAACCTCCAGCGGCAGGTGCTCTACGCCACCGCCGATGTGGGCCGCCCCAAAGCGGTAGTGGCTGCCGAAAAGCTGCGGGCGCAGAACCCCTTCATTGTGCTGCAAACGCACCAGGTGCTGCTCGCGGCGGCCAACGCCCTGGCATTGTTTGCCGGCTACGACCTGGTGGTGGACTGCTCCGACAACTTCGCCACCCGCTACCTCGTGAACGATGCCTGCGTGGTGCTGGGCAAGCCGCTGGTATTCGGGGCCATTTTCAAGTTTGAGGGACAGGTGTCGGTTTTCAATTACCAAAACGGGCCTACCTACCGCTGCCTCCATCCGCAGCCGCCGGCCCCCGGCGAAGCGCCCAGCTGTGCCGAAATCGGGGTGTTGGGCGTGCTGCCGGGCCTCATTGGCACCATGCAGGCCAACGAAGCGCTGAAAATTATTCTGGAAATAGGGGAGGTGCTGAGCGGCCGGCTGCTGCTGGTGAATGCGCTGGACATGCGGTTCCAAACCATCCGCTTCCGGGCCGTGGCGGCCAACCAGCAGCGCACGGCGCTGGCCTCCGACTACGCCGCCTTCTGCGGCGAAGCGCCGCTGGAAGCCGTGCCCGGCCGCGCCCCCGAAATTTCGGCCGATGAGCTGAAGGCGTGGCAGCGAAGCACCCGGCCCGTGCAGCTACTCGATGTACGCGAGCCGCACGAGCACGCCCGGCGCAGCATCGGCGGGCAGCTGATTCCGCTGGGGCAGCTGGCGGCCCGGCTGGCCGAGGTAGCGCCCGAAGTGCCCGTGGTGGTGCATTGCGCCAGCGGCGTGCGCAGCCAGCAGGCGGCCCGGCTGCTGCTGGCCAACGGCTTTGCGGAGGTGTATTCGCTCCGCAGCGGCCTGGCCGATTACTGAGCGCCGGGCCAATTGGCCAGCCGGGCCCGAATCTGTTCCAGCTGGGCTTGCTTGGGCGCGGCGCGGCGCGCGCGGGCGGTGGCCGTCCAGTAGTGGTGGCTGGTCAGGAAACGCTCCTGTAGCTGAAACCAGGCGTGCTCGTCGGCAATGAGCT
This sequence comes from Hymenobacter daeguensis, assembly GCF_054780555.1. Taxonomy (NCBI): domain Bacteria; kingdom Pseudomonadati; phylum Bacteroidota; class Cytophagia; order Cytophagales; family Hymenobacteraceae; genus Hymenobacter; species Hymenobacter daeguensis. The sequence goes on along the minus strand of NZ_BAAGWC010000011.1, from coordinate 114,626 downwards.
GCTGGGCGGTGAGCTCGTGAAACAGGCTGGTGGAAATGGGCTCAAAATCGGGCCGGCCAAGGTAGTCGAGGTCGGCATCGCAGAGAAGCTGGGCGAGGTGGTCGGCGGGCTGCTGCGGGTATTGGGTGGCCATTATGAGGGCACACACCTGCTCTACCTGCGCGGCCGAGTAGCCAAAGCCGGGCAGCGTGGCCCGCACCAGCTCGCTGCCCCGGGCCTCGTGCTGCTGGTAGGTGTAGAGAAAGCCGGCATCGTGGTAGAGGGCGGCGGTGCGCAGCAGGGCCAGGGTTTCGGCGTCGGTCACGCCTTCGGCGGCGGCCAGGCTGCTGGCGGCCAGGGCCACGTCGAGGGTGTGGGCCAGGCCGTGGTAGGTGAGGGCGGGGGCCAGGCCGCGCCGCAGCTCGTTCAGGATAAAGTCTTCGGCGGCTTGCAGGTGCATGGGCGGGAGATGGCCGGTGGGAAAGCCCTGTTTATACGAAAAACCGCCGGCTTCGGACCGAAGATAAGCACAGCGGCTGCCACCCTTTGCAGGCTGGGCCCGGGCGTGCGGCAACCGTTTGCTCAGGCTCGGGGCGCGCGCCATGTTATGGCCAGGTTAAGCGGTTGCAGCGGGCGCGGTGAATTGTTAGCTTTGTAGAAAAAAATCAAAATAAATAAATTTTAGCGGCCTCTTTTTTCAGTTTTCACAATTGCCTGCCCGCAGGCAGCCTTTGCACGAGCCGCTCAGTCATTGGGGCGGGCGTTCGGGGGCCGGAGCCGGGCCGGCAGCAGGCGGTGAAGACGCAAGCGGCCGGCCGGTACCCGTGGTTTCCGGCGAATACTTCAGCTTTTCTACCTCAGAACGCTTTATGCCGCATGCCGTTACATGGTTTCTGCACGGGCCCGGGCCCCGCAGCCAGAGCGGCCAGCCCCGGGTAGAGCCCTCATGGTTGGTTACCAAGCCCGCGCCTTGCCCATGAGATGGATAGTAATGGTGCTGGCTGTCTGGTTGATAAGCGGCACGGCGCAGGCCCGCTCCGGCTATTGGGATGCCGACTACGACTCGCTGACCCGCGCGCTGCCCTTGCAGCGCAGCGACACGGCCCGCCTGCGGCTGGTGCAGCACCTGCTCGACCTGCACCCCACCAACGCCCAGGCCGTGCCCCTGCTCGACCAGCTGCTGGCCCTCAACCAGCGGATGCAGGCCCTGAACGATGCGCCCTACCGCCGCCTGCGCGCCGGAGTGGCCCTCTGGCACCGGGGCGATGCCGATGCCGCCGCCCTCGACAGCATGAAGGCGGCCGTGGCGGCGTTCGACCAAACGGGTCGTCCCATTCCGTGGGTGCTGATTGACCTGGTGACGCTCTACAACCGCCTGAGCCGGATGGATGCCCGCAAGCAGTACTACGACGAAAAGCTGGCCTATTACCGCCTGCACGGCGCCACCGAAAACGTGGCCGCCTGCTACGTGTCGCAGGGCGGCTACTACCGGCGCATGGGCGACCACAACCGCACCCTCAACAGCCTGCTGCGCGCCGCCGACCTGGTGAAGGGCTACGACCAGCGCCTCTACCTGCGCGAGCTGCTGGTGGCCGGCGATGTGTATGCCGAATGGGGCAACCGCGCCAAAGCCATGAAATACCTGCGCCAGGCCCAGCGGCTGCCCGATTTCCGGCGGCTGCAGGGCATGGAGCGCGTGTTTACCTTCCTGGCCCTGTCGCGGCTCTACATGGAAGGCAATAACACCTCCATGGCCCTGCACATGGTCGATTCTGTGCTGCTGGGCCGCGTGAGCGACCCCGCCGAGCAGCAGGTCAGCCAGGCCTATGCGCTGGTGCAGAAGGCCCTGGTGCTGCTGCATACCGGGCAGACAGATGTCGCCGGGCGCTTGCTGGCCCAGGCCCAGGCCCTCGACGACGAGCTGCACATTCCGATGTCGGGCAAGCCCGGCGAATTTGAGCTGGACGCCGCCTGGGCCCGCTACTACACGGCCCGCCAGCAGCCGGCCCGGGCCGAGCAGCATTGGCTGGCGGCCTACCGCAAAGCCACCGCGCTGCGCGTTGACCGGCTGCGCCCCAAATACCTGCGGCAGCTGGCTGAGTTCTACGATGCCCGCCAGCGGCCGGCCGATGCCCAGCGCTACTCCCGCGCCTACATTGCCCTCACCGATACCCTGAACGCGGCGCAGAACACCTTTCACATTGCCCAGTACGAAAGTGAGCGGGTAGAGCAGGCCCAGTACGCCCAGATAGCCGACCTGCGCCAGGCCCAGGCCGTGCAGGCCGTGCGCCTGCGCGCCGGCAACCGGCTGCTGCTCGGGGCCCTGCTGACCGTGCTGCTGGTTTCGGGGCTGGGGGTGTTCATCTACCGGCAGCTGCAGGTGAACCGCCGCAACCTGGCCCGGCTGCGCGAAACGCAGTCGCAGCTGGTGCAGGCCGAGAAAATGGCGTTTCTGGGCGAGCTCACGGCCGGCATTGCCCACGAGCTGCAAAACCCGCTCAACTTCATGAAGAACTTTGCCGAAGTGAGCACTACCCTGGTCGAAGACATGAAGGGCAACGACCGGCCCGCCAACCTGGAGCAGGAAATTCTGGTGGGCCTGAAGCAGAACCTGCAGCAAATCAGCCAGCACGGCCAGCGGGCTTCCTCCATCATCAAAGACATGCTGGAACACTCGCGCACCGGCACCGGCCAGCGCGTGGCCAGCGACCTCAACGCCCTGGCCGAAGAGTCGCTCCACCTGGCCTACCAGTCTTTCTGCACCACCGACAAAGACTTTCGCGCCACGCTGGGCAAGAACCTCGACCCCCAGCTGGGCAGTGTGGCGGTGGTGACGCAGGACATGGGTCGGGTGTTGATAAACCTGTGCACCAATGCCTTGCACGCCGTGCGCGAGCGCCAGCGGGCATTGGCCGGCAACAGCTGCGATGCCGGCCCCTACGAGCCCACCGTGACCGTGAGCACGCACCGGCCCACGGCCCGGACAGTGGAAATCCGGGTGCGTGACAACGGCACGGGGATGCCCGAGCAGGTGAAAAGCCGGATTTTTCAGCCCTTCTTCACCACCAAGCCGGCGGGCGAGGGCACGGGCCTGGGCCTGTCGCTGAGCCACGACATCGTGACCAAGGGCCACGGCGGCACCCTCACCGTGGAAAGCCGAGAGGGCGAAGGAACCGAATTCCTCATCATTCTGTCGGCATAAGCGGTGGAAGTGGCTAAGCGGTTTATGACGTCAATTGCGGCTGAGTGGGGGCCGGCGCTGCGCCGGGCGGCCCTGGTTTGCCTGCTGGGAGGCGGCCTGCCCGCGCTGGTGCGCGCGCAGGCCCACCCGGTCGATAGCCTGCGGCTGGACCTGCGCCGTTACTCCCGGCCCGATACTGCCCGCAACAACCGCCTCAACAACCTGGCCATGGCCCTGCGCAACAACGCGCCCGAAGAGTCGGCGGCCTTGTTTCGGGAAGCCCGGCAGCTGGGGCAGGAGCTGGGGTACGCCGCCGGCGAGGCCGAGGCTTCGCTGGGCCTGGGCTTCTACTACCGCCACCGCAGCGAGTACGGCACGGCCGAGGCCTATTCGGAGCAGGCCCGTCAGGGCTTCGAGCAAACCAGCAACCTGCTGGGCCAGACGCGCAGCCTCTACAACCTGTCGTGCATTTACTCCGAGCAGGGCCTCTACAACAAGTCGCTGCAGGCCAACCTGCGTGGCCTGGCCCTGGCCGAAGCCGCGCGCAACCTGAAGTGGCAGGCTTTTCTCAACACCCAGCTGGGCATCAGCAGCACTTACCTGGGCGAGTATGCCACCGCCACCCGCTACCTCAGCCAGGGCCTGCGTCTGGCCAAGGAATCGGGCGACCCGAACAGCATCGGGCACGCCTACGCGGGCCTGGGGGCCCTGTACCGTATGCAGGGCCGCTGGGCCGACGCGCAGCGCAACTACGAAGCCGACGCCGAAATATCGCGGGCGCTGAACGACGAGCCGGGCGTGCTCTTCGAGGAAATCAACATCGGCGACATGGAGCAGCGCCAGGGCCACGTGCCGCAGGCCTTTGCCAACGGCCGCAGCGGCCTGCGGCGGGCCCTGCGCATGAGGGCCGCCGCCGGCGACGTGCCCCGGGCCCAGCTGGTGCTGGCCCGTACCTTTCTGCACACCGGCCAGCTCGACAGCGCCCTTATCTACGCGCAGCGCAGCCTGCAGGCCACCCAGCGCAGCGGCGCGAAGGAATACAGCCGCGATGCCAGCCAGGTGCTGGCCCAGGCCTCGGCCCGGCTGGGCAACTACGCGGCGGCTTACCGCTACGAGCAGCTGTTCGGAGCCTACCGCGACAGCCTCAATAGCAGCGACCTGAAGCGCAGGGCCGCCGTGCTGGAATACCGCGCCGACCTGGCCCGCAAGCAGGCCCAGATTGTGCAGCTCACCAGCACCGGCCAGCTCATTCAGGCCCAGAACCGGCAGCAGCGCTGGGCCCTGCTCAGCGCCCTGCTCGGGCTGGGCGCGGCCGGGGCGCTGAGCGCGGTGCTCTGGCGCAACAACCGCGAAAAGCAGCGCGCCAACGCCCGCCTCAAGCAGCAGCAGCACGAGCTGCAGGCCGCCCAAAGCCAGCTGGTGGCGGCCGAGAAGTGGGCTTTCGTGGGCGAGCTGTCGGCGGGCATTGCCCACGAGCTCCAGAACCCGCTGGCCTTCATGAAAAACTTTGCCGACGTGAGCGTGGCCCTGCTCGACACCGATGGCGCTACGCCGGCCGGCCCGGCCAGCCTGGAGCAGGAAATAATGGCGGGCCTGAAGCAGAACCTGCAGAAAATCAGCCAGCAGGGCCAGCGGGCGTCGTCCATCATCAACGACATGCTGGCCCACGCCCGCAGCGGCCGCAGCGAGCGCACCCCCACCGACCTCAACGCCCTGGCCGCCGAGGCCCTGCACCTGGCCTACCAGGGCGTGTGCGCCCAGGATAAAACCTTCCATGCCACGCTGGTGCAGGACCTGCCGCCGCGCCAGCCCCTGGTGCCCGTCGCCCCGGCCGATATGACCCGGGTGCTGATAAACCTGTGCACCAACGCCCTGCACGCCGTGCGCGAGCGCCTGCTCGAAGCCGGTACGGCCCCCGGCTACCTGCCCACCGTGACGGTGAGCACCCGCTACCCCGACCCCCACAGCATCGAAATCCGGGTGCGCGACAACGGCACGGGGATGCCCGAGCAGGTGAAAAGCCGGATTTTTCAGCCCTTCTTCACCACCAAGCCGGCGGGCGAGGGCACGGGCCTGGGCCTGTCGCTGAGCCACGACATCGTGACCAAGGGCCACGGCGGCACCCTCACCGTGGAAAGCCGAGAGGGCGAAGGAACCGAATTTGTGGTGACGCTGCCGGTCTGACGGGCGGGGCCGAATAGGCGCGGCGGTAGTACATTTCCGCTCTGCAGTGGAATATCGGTTGGGCTTCGGCCAAAATGAGCAAATTTGCGCTGCGGCTGGCTGCTGTTTCATCCTGAAAGATTCTGCCCCGCTACCCTTTTGCTATGGCTCATTCGGCTGATTACGGACAGCTTTTTGTTTTTGCCCCGATGGCCGTGGGCATTGTGCGGGCCATGAGCAAGTTTCTGGACTTGCCGCAGCGCCTGCCCCGCTGGAGCCGGCTGCTGAATTTCATCTGGGTCCCGGCGGCGGTGATGTTCGGAGCAGCGGCCCTGCTCAGGATAAGGGGCCCGCTGTGGGGCGACTGGTACTGGCTGCTGGTATTGCTGGTGGTACTGGCCGTGCTTTTTGCCGTGCGCGACTACCGCCCGGCCCGGACGCTATTCTTCGCCGCGGCTCCGCTGGTGCTCTACACGGGCGTCGAGCTGGTGCTGGAAGACGCCAGCGGCAAAATGCCCAGGAGCTACGATGCCTTTATGGACTCGGCCCAGGCCTTCGTGCTTATCTGGCTGTTTACGTTTGTCCTGATTGCGCGCAGCCAGAAGAAAACCCTGGAAAAGGAGCGCGTGCTGCGCGAGGAAGAGGCCAAAGCCAAGCGCCTCATCGAAGCCCAGAACCAGCAGCTGGAAAGCCTGGTGGCCGAGCGCACCGCCGCCCTCACCAACCAGGCCGAGGAGCTGCAAGCCACCCTCACCGAACTGCGCACCACCCAGGCCCAGCTGGTGCAGAGCGAGAAAATGGCCAGCCTGGGCGAGCTCACGGCCGGCATTGCCCACGAGATTCAGAACCCGCTCAACTTCGTCAATAACTTCGCCGACGTCTCGGCCGAGCTCATTACCGAGCTGGAGGAGGAGCAGCAGAAGCCCGCGCGCGACCTGGAGCTGGAAGCCGAGCTGCTGGCCGACCTCAAGCAGAACCTGCTCAAAATCAGCCAGCACGGCGGACGGGCGGCCAGCATTGTGCGCGGCATGCTGGAGCACTCGCGCACCAGCTCCGGCGAGCGCACCCTCACCGACCTCAACGCCCTGGCCGACGAATACCTGCGCCTGGCCTACCACGGCCTGCGCGCCAAGGACAAAACCTTCAACGCCACGCTTAAGCCCGATTTCGACCCCAGCCTGCGGCCCGTCGAGGTTATTTCGCAGGACCTGGGCCGGGTGCTGCTCAACCTGCTCAACAACGCCTTCTACGCCGTGCGCCAGCGCCAGCAGAAGGGCGAGGCCGGCTACGCGCCCACCGTGAGCATCAGCACCAGGAATCTGGGGAAGGAAGTGGAGTTGCGCGTGCGCGACAACGGCCTGGGCATTCCGGAGGCCGTGCGGGCCAAAATATTCCAGCCCTTCTTCACCACCAAGCCCACCGGCGAGGGCACCGGCCTGGGCCTGTCGCTGAGCTACGACATCATTACCCAGGGCCACGGCGGCACCCTCAGTGTGCAAAGCGAAGAAGGAAGCGGAACCGAATTTGTGATTAGCTTGCCTCTGAATCAGGCAGGTTAGCTGCCGGGATGGGTGTTCCGGGCGTTGTCCTGGTCAGAAACCCGGGACTTCTTCGCCGTATGCCCGCTATGCTGCCCTGCGCCCCGGCCCCCGCTGGTGCCGACGGGGGCCAGTTGAGGAAAACAACTTAATTTGCCAGCCTCAGGTTTTACGCGGTGCTGATGCCCCTGATTCATTATTTAGCTGTTCGCGTGCCGGGTCGGCTGGTCCTGATAATGGGCTTGCTATGGCTGGCCCTGCCCGCGCGGGCCGACGCGGGCGTTGCCCCCTCCAGCTCGGTGGTGGACAGCCTGCGCCACCTGCTGGCCCTGCCCCAAACCGACTACGACCGGGTGGAGCTGCTCTGCCAGGTGAGCGACCAGCTCTGGACGCAGAACACCGACTCGGCCGCCGTGTATGCCAACAAGGCGCTGCTGCTGGCCCGGCGCGCCCACTACCGCCAGGGCGAGGGCGAGGCCCTCAACCGCCTGGGGGCCGCCCTGCGCGAAAGCAACCTGGCGCGGGCGCTGGAAGTGTTTCAGCAGTCGCTGCGCATTGCCGAAGCCACCCGGGACCAGGCCCTGATGGCCCAGAACCTGCGCAGCATCGGCATTATCCATGTGTACCTGCGCGACAAGCCGGCGGCGATGGCCTACTACTTCCGGGCCCTGAAAATTGGCGAGCAGCTGCACGACGACCGCCGCGTGGTCATCGAGCTCAGCAACATTGGCCTGGCCTACGACCTGTTTGGCCCGCTCGACTCGGCCCAGCTCTATCAGCAGCGCGCCCTCAGGCTGGCCCGCCGCCTGCACACGCCCACCAACTACATTCTCTACGGCCTCGGCAACGCCGCCCGCAAGCGCGGCGAAGTGGCCCGGGCCCGCATTTTCTACCGCGAGAGCATTGCCGAATCGAAGAAGGTGCACCACCTGCGCAGCCTCAACTTTGCCTACGTGGGCCTGGCCCAGCTCTACCAGCAAATCGGCCAGCCCGATTCCAGCATCTACTACGCCCGGCTGGGCTGCCAGGCCGCCCGGGCCAACGGCTTTCTGCGCGGCGTGCTCAACGCCAGCACGCTGCTGACCAAGGACTTTAAAGCCCGCGACAATGCCGATAGCGCCCTTAAGTACCAGAGCCTCATGCTGGTGATGAAGGATACGCTGTTTGGGCAGGAGAAGGTGATGCGCCTGCAAACCCTCAACTACCGTGAGCAGCAGCGCACCCGCGAAATGGCCGCCAGCCAGGCCGCGCTGCGGGCCCGCTACCGCACCTACGCCCTGCTGGCCGGCGTGGTGGGCCTGCTGGTGCTGGCCCTGATTCTGGGCCGCCACGGCCGCCAGCAGGAGCGCGCCAAGGAGGCGCTGGAGCAGTCGCTGGCCGAGCTCAAAACCGCGCAGGACCAGCTGGTGCAGCGCGAGAAAATGGCGTTTCTGGGCGAGCTCACGGCCGGCATTGCCCACGAGCTGCAAAACCCGCTCAACTTCGTGAAGAACTTCGCCGAAGTCAGCACCGACCTTGTGGACGAGATAACCGGCGAGCAGCGCGGCGCGGCCCGCAGCGCCGGCCTGGAGCAGGAAATCCTGGCCGGCCTGAAGCAGAATCTGCAGCAAATCAGCCAGCACGGCCAGCGGGCCACGTCCATCATCAAGGGCATGCTGGAACACTCGCGCACGGGCACCGGCCAGCGCAGCTTGCTCGACCTCAACCACCTGGTCGATGACAGCCTGCGGCTGGCCTACCAAGGGCTGCAAGCCAAGGAAAAAGGCTTCACCGCAGCGCTCACCACCGCCTATGCCCCGGACCTGCCCCGCGTTTCGGTGGTGCAGCTGGACATGGGCCGCGTGCTGATAAACCTGTTTACCAATGCCTTCCATGCCGTGCAGGCCCGCCAGCGCCAGCAGCCCGGCGCCGACTACCGGCCCGAGGTGGCGGTGAGCACGCGGGCCGTGCCGGGCGCGGTCGAAATCCGCATCCGCGACAACGGCACCGGCATGCCGGACGCGGTGAAGGCCCGCATTTTCCAGCCCTTCTTCACCACCAAGGCCGTGGGCGAAGGCACCGGCCTGGGCCTCTCGCTGAGCCACGACGTGGTGACCACCGGCCACGGCGGCACCCTCACCGTGGAAAGCCGCGAGGGCGAAGGCACCGAATTTGTGGTGACCCTGCCCGCCTGAGCCGGCCCGGCGGCTACCTTTGGGCCAATTCATCTTCGAAAAAAATCACCCATGCAAATTCTGGTTGTTGACGACGAAACCGATGTGCGCGACCTGTTTCAGCAGCGCTTCCGCCGCGAAATCCGCAGCGGCGAAATGAGCTTCAGCTTCGCCTTCACGGGCGAGGAAGCGCTGGAATTTCTCCGGGCCCATCATTCCGAAGTCCTCATCATTCTCTCCGACATCAACATGCCCGGCATGAGCGGGCTCGACCTGCTGGGCCACGTCAAGGAGGAATTTGACATGCCGCCCACCACCATGATGATGATTACGGCCTACGGCGACAGCGCCAGCTACCAGGAGGCCATTCGGCTGGGCGCCAGCGACTTTCTGACCAAGCCGGTAGATTTTGGCGTGCTCAAGGAAAAGCTGCAGCACCTGCTGGCATAAGGCCCGGCAGGCCCGGCAGCGTGCAAAAGACTTGGCGTAACGCTTCCGCCCATTTCTGCCGTATTTTCGTCCAACTGACGACCACTGACTTCTATGAAAACCAAAATCCTGGTAGTCGACGACGAAGTCGATTTGGAGCTGCTCATCAAGCAGAAATTCCGCCGCAAAATCCGGGAGAGTGTGTACGAGTTTGTGTTCGCGACCAACGGGCAGGAAGCCCTCGAACGCCTCGCCGAGCACCCGGATACGGCCGTCATCCTCAGCGATATCAACATGCCCGTGATGGACGGCCTCACGCTGCTCACGCGCACCCACACCGAGCAGCCGGGCATGAAAACGGTCATCGTCTCGGCCTACGGCGACCTGGCCAACCTGCGCACGGCCATGAACCGGGGCGCGTTCGACTTCGTGGTGAAGCCCGTCGATTTCAACGACCTGGAGCTGACCATTGAAAAAACCGCCGACCAGGTGCGCCAGCTCCAGCAAACCCTGCGCGCCATTCAGGAAAACAACATCCTGAAGATGTACGTGGACGAAACCGTGCTCAACTTCATGACGCGGCCCGACTTCGAAAACCGCCTCCTGGCCTCCGAAACCGTGCAGGCCACCGTGGTTTTTCTCGACGTGTGCGGCTTCACGGCGCTGTCGGAAAAGCTGCCGGCCACCGATGTGGTGAGCCTGCTCAACACCTACTTCGACCTGGTGGTGAAGGAGTTCATTGCCCAGGGCGGCCACGTCGATAAGTTCATGGGCGACGCCGTGATGGCCGTATTCAGAGGCGAGCACCACCTCGACCGGGCCATCGACGCGGCCCTCTCGGCCCGCACCGCGCTGGAGAAAAGCGAAACCCCGCTGCCCGTTGGGTTCGACTACCGCCCCCGCGTCAGCATCGGCGTCAACACCGGCGAAGTCGTGTCCGGCAACATCGGCTCGGCCTCCCTTAAGCGGCTGGACTACACCGTGATTGGCGACGTGGTGAATATGTCGCAGCGCCTGCAGTCGGCCGCCAAAGCCGGCCAGATTATCATCAGCGAAGCCGTGTACCTGCAGGTGAAAGAGTCCTTTCACTGCGAGTACGTGAGCGAGGTAACGCTCAAGAACAAGGCCCAGCCGGTGAAGATTTACGAGGTGGTGGAGTAGCGCTACCCGGCCAGCTCGTGCATCTTCTCATTTTGCCGCCGAATGCGCTGGCAGAGCATGCGCAGGATGTTGCGCAGCACCTCGGCCCGCTCCTCCATCACGTCGTAGAAATCTTCCTGGTCGATGCGGAAAGCCAGCACCTCGCTCAGGGCCACGGCGGTCGCGGAGCGGGGTTCCGCATCGAGCAAAGCCAGCTCGCCGAAGAAGTCGCCGGCCCCGAAAGTGGCCAACTGCTGGCTGCCCGTGAACACGCCCACTTCGCCATCGTGCACGATGAACAGCGACGTGCCGATGTCGCCCTTGGCAAAGATTTCCTCCCCTTCGTGAAAGGTCACCTCCTTCATAATGGGCACCACGCTACTGAGCACGTTCTCGGGGGTTTGGGCAAATAAGGCGGTGTTTTTCAGCACCTCCACCCGCTCCAGGGCGGAGATGCGGGCTTCGGGCGTGGCGTGCGAATGGCTCATGGCATCAGGCAGTTGCAAAGCGGAAATGGGCTGCCCCAGGTGGGCGGCCAGCGCCGTGGCGGCCAGCCGGGCGCTCTCGCGCAGCAGCAGGTAAGGCGATGTAAGGTAGGGGCGCAGCAGGGCCAGCGCATCGGGCTCGGTGGGCTGCCAGTGGCGCAGGGCCACGCTCAGCGTCCAGGAAGTGAAGGCGATGTGGCCGCGCCGCAGCAGCAGCGCCGGCAAGGGCTCCGGCATGAGCGAAACCGCCGACACCTGCGGAACCGGCGCGGCGGCAAAGCCGGCCGCCGCCGCGTTGCCGGCCGGCACGGTCAGGTGGGGCTGGGCCAGCCCATTGGCCGAAAGGCGGGCAAACAACGCTGCCTTGTCGGTGGCCGGGGTGTCGTCGAGCAGCGCCTGCAGGCCCTGGTAAATAGGACGGGGAATGAGGTTGTCGAGGATTTCGAGGGCGTTGGCCTGGCGCTCGCGGGCGGCGTGGGCCACGTTGCGCTGGGCCGTGGCCACCAGCTCGGCATCGTAAAGCTGGGCCAGCAGGCTGAACACACGCTGATGCAGCAGCGTCAGCTCGTAGTCGAGGGTGGCGGCGAGGGCCGGGCGGCCATCGGCCACCACGCCCTGCAGCAGCTGGGTGGCCAGCACAAATTCTTCGTGCAGCAGGCGCTCAAACAGCGGCCGCTCGGCCGTGCGGGCCGGGAAGCGGCGCAGCGCCCGCAGCGCCACCCCGCGCGAAAACAGGTGCGGGTGCTGCGCCAGCTCCACCAGCACGGCGCGGCTGGCCGTGGTGTCGAGGCGTTCCAGCACGGTGGCCAGCCGCTGGGGATGGGCCGGCTCCGCTTCGCGGAACAGGGCCTCCCGCACCAGCGGCAGCACCGCCGGGCCCAGCTTCACGAGGCTGTCGGCGGCCGTGGCCCAGTGGTGCCTGCTGTCGAGCGCGGTGAGCAGGTGGTGGGCCAGGTGCAAGTGGCCGACCGAGCCTGCAGCCACCAGCGCTGCCTGCACAATGGCCGGGTCGGGGCTGGCCAACTGGCTTTCAACCAGGTGTTTCTGGATGTCGAGCGGGAATAGGCCGAGGAGCTGCAGTGCTGCCAGGCTACTGGCCGGGCTGGTGGCGCGGCCGGCCTTGGGCAGCAGCTGATACAGGCTGGTACGGGCCGCTTCGTGCGGCGTGGCCGTTTCCAGGCTGCCCCGGATGGCGCCCTGGCGGGCGGCCATGTCGGGGCCCGTCAGCAGGGCCGTCACGGCGGGCGCGTCGGGAATGGCGGCGGCCAGCTGGCGGGCGGCGGTTTCCCGCACAGCGGGGGCCGGGTCGCGCAGGGCCAGCGCCTGCAGGGCCTCCACGGGCAGGGGGCGGGCTTCGGGCGTGGCCAGCAGGGCCAGCCGCACCCGCTCATCGGCGTGTTCGAGCAGGGTGGGGGCGTGGACGGCCAGGGTAGCGGGCTCGTGCCGGCGCAGCCAGGCCACGGCGTTCAGCACCTCGGTGGGGTGACGGCTGAGCAGGTGCGCCAGCACCACGTGCCGGGCGGCATCGGGCAGGGCCAGCTCGGCCGTTTCGGTGAAGCGGCGGCCCAGGCCTTCCTTCAATTCGGCCAGATAGCTGAGGTAGGTGCGGCGCAAAAACAGCAGCGCCAGCAGCAGCAGCGCCCCCATCCACAGAAAAGGCAGGCCGCTTTCGAGCAGGCCCGAGTAGCGGAACGCGAAGAACAGCAGGCCCGTCAGGCCCATGCCCAGCGGCTCGTAGAAGCCCTTGGCCAGCGTATGAGCGGCCAGCCGCTGCGGCGGGGCCAGCGGCTGAAACAGCACCAGAAACACGGGGTCGAACACGGTCCGGCGCAGCACTTCCAGCAGCAGGTACAGCCCGCAGTAGAAGGCCAGCTGCTCGGTCTGGGTGTAGCCGTGGGCCACTTTCAGCCCGCCAAACACGGCCAGACTGGCCAGCGCCACCACCGGCAGCAGCCGCAGCGACCACTGCACGCCGTAGCGCTCCAGCGCCTGCCGGCTCACCAGCAGCTTGAAGAAAGTTGCCGCCAAGTAAGTGAAGGCCAGAATCCAGCCCACCGATTTGGTGACGTCCTCCGCCTCGTGAAACTTGTGCTTGACGTGGATGAAAAACATGTACTCCACGCCCGAAATCACGGCCGCAATGGCCACCAGGCTCAGGCACATGGCCAGCACCAACTCGCTGCCGCCAAACAGCTGCCGGGTAAGCTTGCCCGGCGCTTTCTGCACCCGGCGCACCGGCCGGGCCGTGGCCTCCACCGTGTGCGAGCTGAGCGTGGAGCGCAGCGTGAGCAGCGCCCCCAGGTAGGCCACAAACGACACGCCCAGCAGAATGGGCAGCTGCGCATCGCCGTGAATTAGGGCCGCCAGAATGGCCCCCAGGGCCTTGGCCGGCATGTCGCCCGCGCTGATGGTGCTGAACAGCCGCTTGCTCTGCCGCACATCAAATACCACCGCCGACACGCCCCAGAACTCCAGATTCGTCAGCAGGTAAATAACCCGGTAGCCCGCCATGATGGCCACGGCCGCCCCGATGGCCGCCGTTTCCGAATAAGCCGCCACCGCGTGCACCCGCGCCACCAGCACGCCCATCACCACGGTGAGGGCCACCACGGCCAGCAGCACCCGCACCGCCAGCTTGCGCAGCAGCAGATGGTGCTCGAAATGCGTGTACACCTTGCCCACGGCCATCATGGCCAGCGCGCCAAAGATGTAGCCCAGCGGCAGGCTGTGCTCGGGGCTGTGCTCGAGCAGCAGCACGTTGGCGGCCACGTACACCAGCACCGAGCCGATGCCGAGCAGGAAGTTATGCAGCAAAAACAACCCCACGGTGCGGGTTTCGCTGGCCTTGATGCCGAAGAGGTTTTGCAGAGAGGTGGCCGAAATCATGCGAAAAAGAAGCCGGCACCACCGGGCACGGCCGTAGTCAAAGATACACGGGCCGGTTTGTAGCGCGGACTTTTAGTCCGCGCGTGGCTTAGCGGTGTGTAATACAGCCCAGGCAAGGCGCGGACTAAAAGTCCATGCTACAGCGTTATCCGCTCCACTACCGGCTGCAGCGTGGCCGATGCCAGCCCCTTGAACTCGATGTATTTCACATTGGGCACCCAGAACGTGCCGCCCTCGATGCGCAGAAACACCCGCTCCAGCTGAATCTGCTTGCCGCCGATGGTGGTGTACACATGAAACGCCTTGTCTACCGGCGACTTCAGCAGGTAAAACCGCACCTTGTTATAGGCCGCAAACTTCAGCTCATACTTATCGGCCGCCAGCTTCTCCGCCGTGAGCCCGTAGGCAAACTTGCGCTGAATGAAGTTCAGGTCCTTGCGCTCGCCGTGCTCGTCGTAGCGAATCCAGAACACGTTAACGGGCTCGTCCTCATCGAGCTTGCCCGCGCGGTCCACGTTCAATTGGTAAATCACCGTGTTGCTGTTCGGGTCGCGCTGCAGGTAGAACAGCTGATTGGTCACCCCGCTGGGCACCGGAAACGTGGTGGCCGGACGCGTGCCCGGGACTACGAAAAGCAGGCTGAAAAACAGCAGTAAAGCCGTTGCCGACATGTTTAACCAGAAAGTAAAATGAGGCCGCAAAGGTACCGTAGCGTGGACTCTGCGAGTCCGCGCATTGGCAACGCTTAAGGCCGGTTATTGTTCGTCCCAACGCGGACTCGCAAAGTCCACGCTACATTTTACTTCATCATCAAAAACTTCCGCTTCATCACCTCCTGCACGGGCACGTTCGAAATCTTGCTTTCCAGCCAGGAAATAATATCCAGATACAGAAACGGCCGGCTCTCGAACGGATTGGCCGCAATCACCATCAGCTTGTCTTTGAGGGAAATGAACGCCTCGCGCATCTGGTGCGGCGCAATGCTGCCCACGTTGCGCAGAAACCGGAAAATCTCGACCTGCATGGGCTGCTGGTCGTCCATGGTGCCCAGGAAGCGGTACACCGAGCGCACCTGGTACTCCAGGCTGGCGTCGTCGCCGGCCTCGTAGTGCGCAATCAGGTTCAGGATGCGGGCGAAGCACTGCAGGTCCTCGCGCAGACTGAGGTCCTTGTGCTGAATAATCAGGTTCAGGTACTCGATGGCCTTGGCAAACTCGCCGCTGCCGAAGTACAGGCTGGCAATCTTGTAGTAAAACACCAGCGTGCGGTGCATGTCGAGCTGCGGCTTGAAATGCTCCAGCTGCTCCAGCAGCTCCGGGATGATGGCCAGTCCCTCGGTGAAGCGCCCTTCGAGGAAATAAGCGTTGATTTTGTTGGTGTAGATGTACTGGAAAAGCAGAATTTCGGTGTTGGGGCTGCTGCGCCGGTCGGGGCTGGCGGCAAAATCTTCCAGGGTTTTTAATACCTGCATGAATTTACTGTAGTACAGCATATTATACAGCGTAGCCAGCAGGTTGTGCATCCCTTTGATGTAGAGCATGGCCTGCAAATCCTTCATGTGCGGGGCCCGCTCAAACAGGTCCACCCACTTCTGCGCGTAGCGGTAGCTGGCCCGGAAATCCTGGTCGAGCGTGTGGTACCACACGTGCGCCTGGTAGAAATACAGCTTCTCAAAAAAGCCCGCGTTGCGGTCGTCCAGCGCCGGCAGGTTTTCCCGGAAAAACGCCGTAATGCGCTCGTGGTCGGCCCGGTTGCGGGCGTGGCCGGCCTTCAGGTACAGGCCGTAGAGGCGCAGCGAGGCGTTGCTCAGCTCGTGCATGCGGGCCAGGTGCTCCACCGTTTCCACGGCCTCGCTGGTCAGGGTTTCGGCGCGGTCCTTCAGGCTGCGGGTGATGTACTGGCTTTCAATCAGCTTCTCAAAATCGAGGGCCAGCAGCACAATGTGCGGCATTTCGACCTGCCGGGCCTGCTGCTTCACGCGCTCCAGCATGCGCAGGGCCTGCTGGTAGAAGCCTTTATTATACAGCACCCGGGCGTAGTCCAGCTGCTCGTGCAGTTGAATGTCAGGGTTTTGGCCGGCGTGGTACACCCGCAGGCTGGACAGCACCTGCCTGTAGAGGTTGGCCTTCAGGTTGGCCAGCTGCACGCGCTTGATGGTGGGCACCAGCGCCAGAATCTGGTTCTCGTCGTAGCTGTCCAGCGCATCGAGGGCATCGAAAAGCCGCAGGAACTTGAGGTCCTCGGCCGCGCCCGGCCGGCTGGTAAACAGCCGGAAATGGCGCTTTTCCGACCGCGTGAGCGACTTTATGAGCTGAAAAACCGGGTCCTGACTCTTATTTGGCATTGTAAGAAATTATTCGATAAAATACTGACCGGTAATGTGTTGTTATTGTGAATTGTTGGTTTGGAAATAGTAGAAATAACTAAAATCTGGTTTTTGCGCCGCACAGCGGGCCGGTACTTACGCTTCCAATTCAAGAACTAAGTCCGGTTATCCAGCCTATTTCAGCATGGCGCAACAGCAAATCCAAATCTTCGATACCACGCTCCGCGACGGCGAACAGGTGCCGGGCTGCAAGCTAAACAGAGACGAGAAGCTTCTGATTGCCCAGCAGCTCGAATTATTGGGCGTCGATGTGATTGAGGCCGGTTTTCCGGTGTCCAGCCCCGGCGATTTTGCCGCCGTGCAGGCCATTGCCGCCCAAACCAAAACCGCCACCGTCTGCGGCCTCTCGCGGGCCGTCGAAAACGACATCCGCACCGCCGCCGAGGCCCTGCGGCCCGCCCGCTACCCGCGCATCCACACCGGCATCGGCACCTCCGATATCCACGTGCTGCACAAGCTCTGCACCACCCGCGACGACGTAATGGACCGCGCCATCAAGGCCGTGAAGCTGGCCAAGAGCTTCGTGGAAGACGTGGAGTTCTACGCCGAAGACGCCGGCCGCACCGACAACGAATTCCTGGCCCGCGTGTGCGAGGCCGCCATCAAGGCCGGGGCCACCGTGCTCAACATCCCCGATACTACCGGCTACTGCCTGCCCGGCGAGTACGGCGCGAAAATCAAATACCTCTACGAAAACGTGGCGGGCATCCAGAATGTGCGCCTCTCCACGCACTGCCACAACGACTTAGGCCTGGCCACTGCCAACTCCATTGCCGGCGTCATGAACGGTGCGCTGCAAATTGAATGCACCATCAACGGCGTGGGCGAGCGCGCCGGCAACACGGCCCTGGAGGAAGTGGTGATGATTCTGCGCCAGCACCCCTACCTCAACCTGCACACCAACATCAACACCCGTCTGCTGGCCGAAACCTCGGCCATGGTGTCGCACCTCATGACCATGCCCGTGCAGCCCAACAAGGCCATTGTGGGCGCCAATGCCTTCTCGCACAGCAGCGGCATCCACCAGGACGGCATCATCAAGCACCGCGAAACCTACGAAATCATCGACCCCAAGGAAGTCGGCGTCGCCGATTCCTCGATTGTGCTCACGGCCCGCTCCGGCCGCGCCGCCCTGGCCTACCGCCTCCAGAAGCTGGGCTACGACTTCGAGAAGCCCGAGCTGAACAAGGCCTACGCCAGCTTCCTGCAGCTCGCCGACCGCCAGCGCGAAGTGGTGGACCACGACCTGCACCAACTGGTGGAGCAGGAGAAGCTCGTTGCCACCAACTAATTATCCACCAATTATTATCGATTATGAATATCTCCGATGACCGCCAGACCGGCACCCCCGAAAACAACCGCCAGCAGGAGCCGCGCGAAGCCCCCAAGCCGCCGCGACATGCCGACTGGATTAGCTACGCCGTGGCTGTGACGCAGCAGCCGCAAACCGTTTCGCAAAACGCCCGCTGAACGGAGTAGAGACGCGACACTTCGCGTCTCGGCATTGAACAACCGAAACCGCGCCGCACCGCACCGCACAAACTAAACAACATCAGCAACGACGAGACGCGAAGTGTCGCGTCTCTACACCCCGCAAAATGGCTAAGTCATTGTTCGATAAAATCTGGGACGCGCACGTGGTGCAATCCGCGCCGGGCGGCCTGGACATCATGTACATCGACCGGCACCTCATCCACGAGGTGACCAGCCCGCAGGCGTTCGACGAGCTTGAGGCCCGCGACCTGCCGCTGTTTCGCCCCAACCGCATCCTGGCCACGGCCGACCACAACGTGCCCACCCGCAACCAGCACCTGCCCATCGCGGAGCCGCTCAGCCGCTCGCAGGTGGATAAGCTGACCGCCAACTGTGAGAAGTACGGCGTGGAACTCTACGGCCTGGGCCACCAGCGCCAGGGCATCGTGCACGTCATCGGGCCGGAACTGGGCCTCACGCTGCCCGGCACCACCATTGTGTGCGGCGACAGCCACACCTCCACGCACGGCGCGTTTGGCGCGGTGGCCTTCGGCATCGGCACCAGCCAGGTGGCGCAGGTGATGGCCACGCAGTGCCTGCTGCTGAGCCGCCCCCGGCGCATGCGCATCACCGTGGACGGTGAGCTGCGGCCCGGCGTCACGGCCAAAGACCTGATTCTCTACGTGATTGCGCAGCTCGGCACGGGCGGCGCCACCGGCTACTTCGTGGAATACGCCGGCAGCGCCGTGCGCAGCCTCAGCATGGAAGGCCGCATGACGGTCTGCAACATGAGCATTGAGATGGGCGCCCGCGGCGGCCTCATCGCGCCCGACGAAACGACGTTCGCCTACGTGAAAGGCCGCCCCTACGCGCCCAAAGCAGCCGCCTGGGACCAGGCCGTAGCCTACTGGCAAACGCTGTATTCGGACGAAGAAACGGTTTTCGACGCTGAGCACCAGTTCAGCGCTCAGGAAATCACGCCCATGATTACCTACGGCACCAACCCCGGCATGGGCATCGCCCTGAACGGCCACATCCCCAGCGAAGTGCCGGCCAGCGAAGCCGAGAGCTTCGATAAGTCGCTGCAGTACATGGGTTTTCAGCGCGGTGAGTCGCTGCTGGGCAAGGAAATCAATTACGTGTTTATCGGCAGCTGCACCAATTCGCGCATCGAGGATTTGCGGGCCGTGGCGGCCTACGTGCAGGGCAAGCAGAAGGCCGGGCACGTCGAGGCCATCATCGTGCCCGGCTCGAAGCAGGTGGAGCAGCAGGCCATTGCCGAAGGCTTGGATAAGATTTTGGCCGAAGCCGGCTTTGAGCTGCGCGAGCCCGGCTGCAGCGCCTGCCTGGCCATGAACGAGGACAAAATCCCGGCCGGGGCCTACTGCGTGGCCACCTCCAACCGCAACTTCGAGGGGCGGCAGGGGCCGGGCTCGCGCACGCTGCTGGCGAGCCCGCTGGTGGCGGCCATCACGGCGGTGCAGGGCCGGATTGTGGACATCACGCAGTATTTGAACTAAGTTAAATCTGTCATCCTGAGCGCAGCGAAGGACCTTATCACGCCTGATATACTTGAGTTGCCGCACACCGTTCTGACCTGATAAGGTCCTTCGCTGCGCTCAGGATGACAGATGATTATGTTGCACCCCACATGGAAAAATTCCAGACCCTGCATTCCAGCGCCGTGCCGCTGCCCTTCGAGAACATTGATACGGACCAGATTATTCCGGCCCGTTTCCTGAAGGCGACCACGCGCGAAGGCTTCGGCGAAAACCTGTTTTGCGACTGGCGGCGCAATGCCGACGGCTCGCCGAAACCGGATTTCGTGCTGAACGACCCCAAATACAGCGGCCAGATTTTGCTGGCGGGCAAGAATTTCGGTTGCGGCTCGAGCCGCGAGCACGCGGCCTGGGCGCTGTACGACGCCGGTTTTCGGGTGGTGATTTCGAGCTACTTCGCCGATATTTTCCGGGGCAACGCGCTGAATACCGGCCTGCTGCCCCTGCAGGTGACCGATGAGGAGCTGAGCCGCCTTTTCGCGCTGGTGGAGCAGGATGCCGATACGCAATTCGTGGTGAACCTGCCCGAGCAGACGCTGCACGTGCCCGCCACCGGCGAGAGCTTTCACTTCGACATCGACGCCTACAAAAAGGAATGCCTGATTAACGGCTACGACGACATCGACTACCTGGTGAGCCGGAAGCCCGCCATTGAAGCCTACGAACAAAACCGAACCTGGAGCTGGTAAAAATTAGACATGAGTATTGGGTAGCAAGTAGTAAGACAGGATTTTGAGCGACTCTATTTGAGCCGTGTCTTATTACTTACTACCCGATACTTGCTACTCACGCAAGACAATGGTAAGCAAGAAAATAGCCGTGTTGCCCGGCGATGGCATCGGGCCGGAAGTGTGCCGGCAGGCCGTGAAAGTGCTGGAGGCCGTAGCGACCCGCTTCGACCACCATTTCGACCTGCAGCGCCACCTGATGGGCGCCTGCGCCATCGACGCCACCGGCAACCCGCTGCCCGACGAAACCCTCGACGCCTGCCGCGCTGCCGATGCCGTGCTGCTCGGCGCCATCGGCGACCCGAAGTACGACAACGACCCCGGCGCCAAAGTGCGCCCCGAGCAGGGCCTGCTGCGCCTGCGCAAGGAGCTGGGCCTGTTTGCCAACATCCGCCCCGTCACGGCCTACGACATCCTGCTGCCCCATTCGCCCCTCAGAACGGAGCGCATCCAAGGCACCGACATGGTCATTTTCCGCGAGTTGACCGGCGGCATCTACTTCGGCGCCAAGGGCCGCACCGAGGATGGCGAGGGCGCTTACGACCACTGCACCTACAGCCGCCACGAAGTGCGCCGCATTGCGCACCTGGCGTTTCAGGCCGCCGCCGGCCGCCGCCGACACCTCACGCTCGTGGACAAAGCCAACGTGCTGGAAACCTCCCGCCTCTGGCGCGAGGAAATCCGCGAAATGGCCGCCCAATACCCCGAGGTGACCGTGGATTACCTGTTCGTGGACAATGCCGCGATGCAGATGATTCTCAACCCGAAGCAGTTCGACGTGATTCTGACCGAGAACATGTTCGGCGACATTATTTCGGACGAGGCTTCGGTCATTGCCGGCTCCATGGGCCTGCTGCCGTCGGCCTCCATCGGCGAGGCGGTGGCGCTGTTCGAGCCCATTCACGGCTCCTACCCGCAGGCCAGGGGCAAGGGCATTGCCAACCCCATTGCCACCATTCTCTCG
Organism: Hymenobacter daeguensis; assembly: GCF_054780555.1. Lineage (NCBI taxonomy): Bacteria > Pseudomonadati > Bacteroidota > Cytophagia > Cytophagales > Hymenobacteraceae > Hymenobacter > Hymenobacter daeguensis. The sequence continues at coordinate 93,562 of NZ_BAAGWC010000011.1, read as the reverse complement.
GCGGCCATGCTGCTGGAGCACCTGGAACTGTACGCCGAAGCCGCCCTGGTGCGCGAGGCCGTGGACGAGGCCCTGAACAACGGCATTCTGACCCAGGAGCTAAACCCCACCGCGCCCTACACCACCGAGGAAGTGGGCAACTACATCGCCTTCTGGATTGCGGATTCCAGCGAGAAGCAGTGGAATAAAAACAACGTGGAAATAGGCACCAGCACGATTATCTGACGGCTTTGCGGCTAGCTGCAACTACCAGAACGTCATGCTGAGCTTGTCGAAGCATCTCTACCACGCAAGTAATCCAATCGAAAGCAGCGAAGCGGTAGAGATGCTTCGACTCCGCTCAGCAGGACGGTGCTAACCACAGTTCTAATGCTCATGAAAAACCTGTTTACCCTAGTCATTAAGGTCATTACTCCTCGCCCGGCGGGCGTTTAGGAACAGCTTGTTGCACCCTGCAAAAGCCTTTCTAAGCCCCGCGCTCAGAAAGGCTTTTTTTCGATATACCCTTCTCTCTTTCAAGTTTTAACGTTTATGTATTTCAATTCCGACACCCTGGCTTTTGTGGATGGTGAGTTCGTGAAAGCCGACGAGGCCGTGGTGGGCGCTTATGCGCAGTCGCTGCACTATGGCTATGCCGTTTTCGAAGGCATCCGGTCGTACGCCACGCCCGGCGGCACCCAGATTTTCAAGGCCCGCGAGCACTACGAGCGGCTGCACTACTCGTGTAGCAGCATCGGCCTGCCCTTCAACTATTCGGTGGAGGAGCTGACCGACATTACCTACCAGCTGCTGGAGAAAAACGGCCTGGCCGACGCCTACATCCGGCCCTTGGTGTACGCCGCTACGCCCAACATGACCCTGAAGCACGCCACCAGCAGCAACCTGCTCATCGCCGTGTGGGACTGGGGCAAATACCTCGGCGACCAGAGTCTGCGCCTCAGCATCTCGCCCTACCAGCGCCCCAACCCCCGGGCCGTGCCCATCGAGGCCAAAGTGGCCGGCCACTACGTCAACTCCATCATTGCCAGCTCCGAAGCCAAGGGCCGCGGCTTCGACGAAGCCCTGCTGCTCGACATGAACGGCTACGTGGCCGAAGGCCCCGGCGCCAACTTCTTCTTCGAGAAAAACGGCGAGCTGTTCACCGCGCCGCAGGGCAGCATCCTGCGCGGCATCACCCGCAATACGATTATCGACCTGGCCCGCGAAGCCGGCATCAGCGTGACGGAGAAATTCTTCACGCCCGAAGAATTGCAGGGTGCTACCGGCGCTTTCTACACCGGCACGGCGGCCGAAGTGGTGGGCATTGCCGCCATCGATGAACTGGAATTCAGCGTGCCATTCGCCGAGACGCTGGGCGCCCAGCTGGCCGAGCGCTACCGCGCCCTGGTGACCGGCGCGACGGTGGCGCAAAATGCCTGACGCCGGAACCTCACCCCCTGACCCCCTCTCCTTGGGGAGAGGGGGAACCGGTTATGCGCTATTGTCAGGCTCCCCTCTCTTTTGGAGAGGGGCCGGGGGTGAGGTTCCGGCGAGCGCAGTGATATACGATTTCCAATCCCACACTCATGATTCTCAATAAATACAGCCGCATCTACACCCAGGACGACAGCCTGCCGGCCTCGCAGGCCATGCTCATCGGCTCGGGGCTGACGGATGCGGACTTGCGCAAGCCGTTCGTGGGCATCTGCTCCACGGGCTTCGAGGGCAATACCTGCAACATGCACCTCGACGCGCTGGCCGACGGCGTGAAAATCGGGGTGCAGGCCCAGGGGCTGGTGGGGCTGCGCTTCAGCACCATCGGCGTGAGCGACGGCATCACGAACGGCACGCCGGGAATGCGGTTTTCGCTGGTGTCGCGCGAGATTATTGCCGACTCCATCGAGGCCATGGCGGGCGCGCACAACTACGACGCCGTGGCTACTGTGGTGGGTTGCGACAAGAACATGCCCGGCGCTTTGATTGCGATGGCGCGGCTGAACCGGCCGAGCCTGATGGTGTACGGCGGCACCATCAAGGGCGGCACGTTTAAGGGGCAGCAGCTCAGCATTGTATCGTGCTTCGAGGCGTATGGGAAGAAGCTGCAAGGCCAGATTTCGGACGAGGATTACAGCGGCATCATCCACAACGCCTGCCCCGGGCCGGGCGCCTGCGGCGGCATGTACACGGCCAATACCATGGCCGCCGCCATCGAGGCGCTGGGCATGAGCGTGCCGTTTTCCTCGTCGCTGCCCGCCGTGAGCGTGGAGAAAAACCAGGAGTGCCTCGACGCCGGCGCTTACCTGCGCCGGCTGCTGGAACTCGACCTCAAGCCCCGCGACATTTTGGTGCGCGAGGCCTTCGAGAATGCGCTGGTGGTCGTCACGGTGCTGGGCGGCTCCACCAACGCCGTGTTGCACCTCATCGCCATCGCCCACGCGGCCGGTGTGCATTTGACGATGGAAGATTTCCAGGCCGTGAGCAACCGCGTGCCAGTGCTGGCCGACCTCAAGCCCAGCGGCAGGTACCTCATGGAAGACCTCTCGGCCCTGGGCGGCGTGCCCGCCGTGATGCGCACCCTGCTCGATGCCGGCCTGCTGCGCGGCGACCTGCTGACCGTGACCGGCCGCACCCTGGCCGAAAACCTCGCCGACGTGCCGCCGCTGGGCGCGGAGCAGGATTTGCTGCGGCCGTTCGACAACCCCATCAAGGCCGACGGCCACATTCAAATTCTCTACGGCAACCTTGCTCCCAAGGGCGCGGTGGCCAAAATCACGGGCAAGGAAGGCCTGCGCTTCGAAGGTCCGGCCAACGTGTTCGACTCGGAAGAGGCGCTGAACGAGGGCATCATGGCCGGCAAAATCAAGGCCGGCGAGGTGGTCGTGATTCGCTACGTGGGGCCGAAGGGCGGGCCGGGTATGCCCGAAATGCTCAAGCCGACTTCGGCCATCATCGGGGCCGGGCTGGGCGATAAGGTGGCCCTGATTACGGACGGGCGCTTCTCGGGCGGTACTCACGGCTTCGTGGTGGGCCACGTCTGCCCCGAGGCGTATGATGGCGGCGGCATCGCGCTGGTCGAAAACGGCGACTGGATTGTGCTGGATGCGGCGGCCAACACCATCGATATTCAAATTGAACCCGCTTTGCTGGAGCTGCGCCGCAGCCAGTGGCAGCGCCCGCGCCCCAACGCCACCCAAGGCGTACTCCTCAAGTACATCCGCACCGTGAGCGACGCCAGCCACGGCTGCATCACCGATTTGCTGGAGGAGGTCGGCCTCCCCGTCAACCTCACCCCCTGACGTTCACCTCACCCCCTGACCCCCTCACCCGCGGAGAGGGGGCACCGGAAATGCCCCAAAGGAAATCGTTCGAAAATCGTCAGGCTCCCCCTCTCCGCGGGAGAGGGGGCCGGGGGGTGAGGTGGCCCGCCAGCAGAACTTAAGCTCAATCCCATGTTAACCAACGAGCAAACAACCGCCATTGCCGAGCCGGAAACCGCCGTTTCTGCCGCTCCAACAGCTCCGGAAGAAGCTGCCCCCGCGCCCAACTCCACGGGGGCCGAGGCGGTGCTGAACATCCTGCTGGCCGAGGGCGTGGATACCGTGTTTGGCTACCCCGGCGGGGCCATTATCCCGATTTACGATGCGCTCTACGACTTCCACGACCGGCTGAACCATGTGCTGGTGCGCCACGAGCAGGGCGGCATCCACGCGGCGCAGGGGTATGCGCGCAGCTCCGGGCGGGTGGGGGTGGTGTTTGCCACCAGCGGGCCGGGCGCCACCAATCTGGTCACGGGGCTGGCCGATGCGCAGATTGACAGCACGCCGCTGGTCTGCATCACGGGGCAGGTGTTTGCGCACCTGCTGGGCACCGATGCGTTTCAGGAAACGGATATTATCAACATCACCACACCCGTTACGAAGTGGAACTACCAGGTGACCAAGGCCGAGGAAATCCCCGAGGCGCTGGCCAAGGCTTTCTACATCGCGCGCAGCGGCCGGCCCGGCCCGGTGCTGATTGACATCACCAAGAACGCGCAGCTGCAGCCGTTCCATTTCGCGCCGTACGTGCCGTGCACGCACATCCGGAGCTACCGGCCCACGCCCATCGTGCGGCCCGAGTACCTGCGCGAGGCGGCGGCCCTCATCAACCGGGCGCAGCGGCCGTTCGTGCTCTGGGGGCAGGGCGTGATTTTGGGCAAGGCCGAGCAGGAGTTCAAAGCCTTCATCGAAAAAAGCGGCATTCCGGCGGCCTGGACCATCCTCGGCGCGGGCGCGCTGCCCACCGGCCACCCGCTGAACGTGGGCATGCTGGGCATGCACGGCAACTACGGCCCCAACGTGCTCACCAACGAGTGCGACGTGCTCATTGCCATCGGCATGCGCTTCGACGACCGGGTGACCGGCCGCCTCGACAAGTACGCCCGCCAGGCCCAGGTCATTCACCTCGACATCGACCCCACCGAAATCGACAAAAACGTGGCCGCCACCGTGCCCGTGTGGGGCGACTGCCGCGAAACCCTGCCGCTGCTCACGGCCCTCATCGAGCCGAAAACGCACCCCGAATGGCTGCAGCGCTTCCAGGACCACCTGGCCGAGGAAGTGGCCGCCGTGATACACGACGAGCTGCACCCCACCGGCGAGGAGCTGACCATGGGCGAGGTGCTGCAGCAGCTCAACGAGCTGACCCAGGGCGAGGCCATCATCGTGACCGACGTGGGCCAGCACCAGATGGTGGCCTGCCGCTACGCCCGCTTCAACCACACCCGCAGCAACATCACCAGCGGCGGGCTGGGCACCATGGGCTTCGCGCTGCCGGCCGCCATCGGGGCCAAGTTTGGCGCGCCCGAGCGGCCGGTGGTGGCCATCATCGGCGACGGGGGCGTGCAGATGACCATTCAGGAGCTGGGCACCATCATGCAAACCGGGGTCGAGGTGAAAATCATCATCCTGAACAACCGCTACCTGGGCATGGTGCGGCAGTGGCAGGAGCTTTTCCACACCCGCCGCTACTCGTTTGTGGATATCCAGAGCCCTGATTACGTGACCGTAGCGGCCGGCTACCGCATTGCCGGCCGGCGCGTGGAAACCCGCGCCGAGCTGGCCCCGGCGCTGCGGCAGCTGCTGGAGCAGCCCGGCTCCTTCCTGCTGGAGGTGATGGTGGCGAAGGAAAACAACATCTTCCCGATGGTGCCGCAGGGCTGCAGCGTGGCGGAAATCCGGCTGCGGTAGCTGCGCTAATTATGAATTAGAAATTATGAATTATGAACTGACGCCAGAATCGTCCTCGGCTTAAAACCGAATGAGGCGGCAGCTGAAAATTCTAAGTCTCAATTCATAATTTCTAATTCATAATTCATAATTCAAAAAATGACCCGCCAGGAATACAACATCACGGCCTACACCGAAAACCAGGTGGGACTGCTCAACCGCATTGCCATCATTTTCTCGCGCCGCAAAATCAACATCGAGAGCCTCAACGTGTCGCCGTCGGAAATCGAGGGCATTCACCGCTTCAACATCGTCATCACCGAAACCGAGGAGGTGGTGAGCAAGCTGGCCCGCCAGATTGAGAAGCAGGTGGAGGTGCTGAAAGTGTACTACAACACCAACGCCGACGTGATTTGGCAGGAAATGGCCCTCTACAAAGTGCCCACCGACGTGATTGCCGAGCGCGCCTCCGTCGAGCGCCTGCTGCGCGAAAACGGCGCCCGCGCCGTGGTCATCCGCAAGGATTACACGGTGTTTGAAACCACCGGCCACCGCGAGGAAACCGATGCGCTCATCAAGGTGCTGCAGCCCTACGGCCTGATTGAATTTGTGCGCAGCGCCCGCATTGCCATCATCAAAGCCAGCGACGGCTTCAACCACAAGCTGCGCGAGTTCGAGCGCCGCGAGCCGGGCGAGGACGTGGCCGAAAACGAGTTCCTGAACAGCCGCGACGCGGTATTTACCATGTAGCGCGGACTTTCAGTCCGCGAGTAAAACGATATTCTTTTAACCCAGGCGCGGACTAAAAGTCCGCGCTACAACCCAACCCCCAACACCCATGGCACAAATCAATTTCGGCGGCGTAAATGAAACCGTCATCACCCGCGACGAATTCCCGCTCGAAAAGGCGCTGGAATACCTCAAAGACGAAACCATTGCCGTTATCGGCTACGGCGTGCAGGGGCCGGGCCAGGCCCTGAACATGCGCGACAACGGCTTCAATGTCATCGTGGGCCAGCGCCAGGGCACACCGTCGTGGGAACGCGCCATCAAGGACGGCTGGGTGGAGGGCGAAACGCTGTTTTCGCTGGAAGAGGCGGCTGAGCGCGGCACCATCATCTGCAACCTGCTGAGCGACGCCGGCCAGATTGCGCTGTGGCCCCTGCTGAAAAGCAAGCTCACGCCCGGCAAAACGCTGTACTTCTCGCACGGCTTCGGCATCACCTTCAACGACCAGACCGGCATCATTCCGCCCGCCGACGTGGACGTGATTCTGGTGGCGCCCAAGGGCAGCGGCACCAGCCTGCGCCGCCTGTTTGTGGCCGGCGGCGGGTTGAACTCGTCGTTTGCCGTGTACCAGGATGCCTCCGGCCGGGCCTGGGAGAAGGCCATTGCCATGGGCATCGGCGTGGGCTCGGGCTATTTGTTCGAAACCGATTTCAAGAAGGAAGTGTACTCCGACCTCACCGGCGAGCGCGGCGTGCTGATGGGCGCCCTGGCCGGCATCATCGAGGCCCAGTACCAGGTGCTGCGCCAGCGCGGCCACTCGCCCTCCGAGGCCTTCAACGAAACCGTGGAAGAGCTCACCCAGAGCCTGGTGCCGCTGGTGGGCGAAAACGGCATGGACTGGATGTTTGCCAACTGCTCCGTCACGGCCCAGCGCGGCGCCCTCGACTGGAAAGGCAAGTTCCGCGAAGCCACCCTGCCGGTGCTCAATGAGCTGTACGACAGCGTGGCCAGCGGCGAGGAAGCCCGCCGCACCATCGAGCGCGGCAGCACGCCCAACTACCGCCAGGAGCTGGAAGCCGAGCTGCAGGAAGTACGCGAGTCGGAGCTGTGGGCCACCGGCGCCACCGTGCGCCAGCTACGCTCGAAAGCGGCCGAAAAGGTAGAGGCGTAAGCGGCGCCGGGCCACCTCACCCCCGGCCCCCTCTCCCGCAGAGAGGGGGCACCGGTTCTGCCCTTGTAGCACATGCTTTAGCTTGTGCCCGTCAGAAGCCGCTTAACGCCGCACAAGCTAAAGCATGTGCTACAAGTCGTCAGGCTCCCCCTCTCCGCAGGAGAGGGGGCCGGGGGGTGAGGTGCCGGCGTCAGGAGTCCGACAACATGTTCTTTTAATCTAATCCAGCCTCCATGCCCAACGCCACCACCGCCCCGCCCGCCGTGCTGCTCAAAAACGTGGAGCGGGCGGCGCGCAACCTCAGGCACGTCATCTACAAAACGCCGCTGCTGCAAAATCACGGCCTCTCGCGCCTCTACGCGGCCACGGTGCTGCTCAAGCGGGAGGACCTGCAGGTGGTGCGCTCCTACAAGATTCGCGGGGCCTACCACAAGATGAGCACGCTGCCGCCCATCGTGGGCGAGCGCGAGATAGTGTGCGCCAGCGCCGGCAACCACGCCCAGGGCGTGGCCTACGCCTGCCAGCTGCTGGGCCTGAAAGGCTACATCTTCATGCCCGCCCAAACGCCCGCCCAGAAGGTGGACAAGGTGCGACTCTTCGGGAAGGAGTTTGTGGAAGTGGTGCTGACCGGCGCCAGCTTCGACGACTCGTTTCGGGCCGCCAGGGAGTTCAGCGACGCGCGGGGCAGCACCTTCATTCACCCCTTCGATGATATGGCCATTGTGGAAGGGCAGGCCACCGTGGGGCTGGAGATTCTGAAAGCAGCCACCGTGGCTATCGACTACTGCTTCCTGCCCATTGGCGGGGGCGGGCTGGCCTCGGGCGTGGGCAGCGTGTTTCGGCTGCTGAGCCCAGCCACGAAGCTCATTGGCGTGCAGCCGCTGGGGGCGCCTTCGATGCACGACGCCATCCAAAACCAGCGGCACGCGGCGCTGGCCAGCATCGACAGCTTCGTGGACGGCGCGGCGGTGAAGTGCCCCGGCCAGCTCACCTACGCGCTGTGCCGCGAGCTGCTCGACGAGGTGGTGCTGGTGCCCGAAGGCCAGGTCTGCCTCGATTTGCTGAAGATGTACAACGAGGAAGGCATGGTGCTGGAGCCGGCCGGTACGCTCACCATCTCGGCCCTGCACCAGTTTGCGGAGCGCATTGCGGGCAAAACCGTGGTGTGCGTGGTGAGCGGCTCCAACAACGACATCACCCGCATGGAGGACATCAAGGAGCGCGCCGCCAAATACCAGGGCCTGAAGCACTACTTCATGGTGAACTTCCACCAGGCGCCCGGGGCCCTGCGCCGCTTCGTGAACCGTGTGCTGGCCGAGGGCGACGACATCATCCACTTCCAGTACATCAAGAAAAACAACAAGGAAAAAGGCCCCGTTTTCGTCGGCATCGAAGTGAAGCAGCCGCACGACGTGGAAGCCATCAAGGCCCGGATGGGGGAGGAGGGCTTCGGCTTCGAGTACCTCAACGGTCAGCCCGATTTCCTGGCGCTGCTGGTGTAGCAGCGCGCACGATGAGACGCAGGTATGCGCCGCTACACCGTGTGTAAAATCACATAGAGCGACACGCTCGAAATCACGACCCACAGCAGCACACCCAGCAGATACGGCCTGGCGCCCACTGCCCGCAAGGTGCTGGCCGACAGCCCGGCGCCGATAAAAAACAGCGTCACCGTGAGGCCGATTTTGGCCAGCTTCACTGCCAGCGGCCCCAGGGGCTGCAGGGCGGGCACGTAAGTGTTCAGCAGCATGGCCACGATGAAGCCGAGGATGAAATACGGAATCTTGATTTTGACGCCCTTCTGCTTGAAAAGCATCGCCGTGCCGATGCTGACCGGGATAATCCAGAGGGCGCGGGCCAGCTTCACGGTGGTGGCCACCTGCAGGGCCTGGTCGCCGTAAACTTTGGCCGCGCCCACCACCGAAGAGGTATCGTGAATGGCAATGGCGCACCACAGGCCGAACTGCTGCTGCGTCAGGGCCAGCGCGTGGCCGATGGGCGGGAAGGCAAACAGGGCAATGGCATTGAGCACGAACACCGTGCCCAGCGCCACCGACATTTCTTCGTCCCTGGCCTTCAATACCGGCCCCACGGCCGCAATGGCGCTGCCCCCGCAAATGGCAGTGCCGCACGAAATAAGGTGCGTTACCTGCCGCCCCAGGCCCAGCCAGCGCCCCACGAAATAGCCCAGAACAAGGGTGCCGAAAATAGAAGCCACCGTGAACAAAATGCCCTCACGCCCGGCCTGCACCGCCGCCTGCGCATTCATGCCAAAGCCCAGGCCTACCACCGAGTATTGCAGCAGTTTGGCCGTGGCGGCCCTGGTCTGGCTGGCAAATGGGTTGCCCAGCGTTTGAGCCAGCACCAGGCCCAGCGCCAGTGCCACCGGCGGCGAGGCCCACGGCGTGAGGCAGAACACCATCAGCAACCCAAACACCACCTGACGCAGGGTAATGGAGTAGCCTAAAACGCGATGAGGCGTGTGGAAATACCGAAAAACGCCTGCTGCCTCGGGTGCGGCGGCAGGCGTTGGAATGGGTGGGGTGAGGGTGGGGGAGGACATGGTAAGAGGCAGATAACTACCCCAAACCTACGATATTGACCTCTTTTTGTGTAATCGAAAAAGGTTATTCAGAATTACCAAAAGTTATATCAATGCGCCAAATGTGCTTGCGCAAAGCTCAGAAACCGCTGTGCCGCCCGCGCCAGCGGCTGGCCCTGCACCCACACGGCCTCAAATTGCCGCATAAGGTGCAGGCCTTCAATCGGCACAATTTCGAGCTGACCACCGGCCAGCTCCCGGGCCAGCGCCCGGCGCGACACAAACCCCAGCGCCTCCGGCGCAGCCTCCAGGTAGCCCTTGATGGCTTCGGTGTTGTCGAAATAAAAAGCCACGCGCAGTGAGCTGAGCGCAACTTTCCGTTCGCGCAACGCAAACTCCAGCACTTCGAGCGTGCCCGAGCCGCGCTCCCGCAGCACCAGCGGGTGGGTCAGGGCTTCGGCCAGCGGTACTGGCGTGGCGGGCGGGCCGGCGGGCGTGGCGCGGCGCACGGCCACCAGCTCGTCGGGCAGCAGCAGCTCGTAGTGCAGGTCGCGGCTTTTGGAGCGGCCTTCCACAAAGCCCAGGTCCAGCTTGCCGCGCAGCAGAGCCTCGGCAATGTGCTCGGAGTTGGCATTGGCCAGCGTTAGCTGCACGTTGGGGTGGCGGGCCTGGAAGGCGGGCAGCAGGCCCGGCAGCACGTACTGGCAGAGGGTGGTGCTGGCCCCCAGGCGCAGGCGGCCGGCGGCCTCGTCGGGGTCGCGCAGGGCCAGGAGCTGGTCGGCCAGCTGCCGGGTGGAGGCGGCCACGGCCTCGGCATGGCTCTGGAGCAGGCGGCCGGCTTCGGTGAGGGCCACGCGGTTGCCGCGCCGCTCCAGCAGGCGCTGGCCGTAGTGCTTTTCCAGCTCATGAATGTGCTTGGTGACGGCGGGCTGCGTCACAAACAGCTCCTGGGCGGCTTTGGTGAAGCTCAGGTGCCGGGCCACGGCTTCAAACACGCGCAAACGGAAATCAGACATGCCCCAAAGTACGCCTAGGGCTGCACTCCAAACGCACAACGCCCCCGCCGAATCCGGCGGGGGCGTTGGCCTCTGGTAGAGTAAAAACCGCTATTCCACACTTAGCGGGCGGGTCAGGCTCACGCCGTCCACGGTCAGGCGGCAGGTGTAGAGGCCGGGGGCCAGCTTCGCGGCGTTCAGCTCGGCGGTGAACTGGCCGGCGGGGCGGGTTTCGTTGTCCATCACCTGCGCCACGCGGCGGCCCACGTTATCGAACACGGCCAGGCTCACCACGGCGGGCTTTTGCAGGCTGAAGGGCAGCTGCGTGAGGCCCGACGTAGGGTTGGGGTAGGCCGGGGCGAAGGCGGCCGACGTGGTTTGCACGGTGCGGATGGCGGTGGGGATGTAGCCCACCAGGCTCGGGCCGGTCCAGTCGTCGATGTACACGCGCTTGCGGGCGAAGGTGTTGGAGGCAATGAGCAGCACGATTTCGTTCAGGCCGGTATTGGGCGTGGCGCTGGGCGTGTTTACGTAGTTGAAGGTCAGGGTTTCCCAGGCGTTGGTGGCCGTGGTGGTGGCGGTGTATTCGGAGTTGCGGCCGGCCGGGTAGTTGCTGCCGTTGGCCACCGTGGAGTCCTGCAGGGTTATCTGAAACGGAATGCCCGGCGCGGGGCTGAACACCTTCATGGTCATGTGCAGGGTGTTGTTTTTGAAGTTCGTGACATCGGCCAGGGCCGCGCCACGGGGCTGCACCACCAAGGCATCGTACTGGTTGGTCGAGCGGGTGTAGCGCGCCACGCGGGTGCTGTTGTTGAGGGTGCTGGGGGCCGGGTTCAAGGTATCCACCTTCAGCCCGCCCGACGATTTGTAGGCGATGTACTTGATGGCGCGGGTGCCCTGGTAGTTGTCGTAGAGCTGGCTCACGGCCAGCGTCGAAGTCGGCCCGGCAATCAGCTCCGGACCCATAATGTCGTCGAGGTAATACGTGGCGGCGTTGTTGGTGCCGGGCGCTACCAGCAGCACCATCTGGTCCACGTCGGTAGCGGCCACGGTGGGGTCGAAATTGCCCGCGCTGGCGGCGGTGTAGGTGAAGGTCAGCGTTTCCCAGGCGTTGGCCACGGTGGTGGTGGCGTTGAAATCGCCGCCGAACTTGCCGTTGGGGTACTGGTTGGTGTTCGATTTGGTGCTGTTCTGAAGCACGGCCTGCACCACCACGCCCACCGCAGGGCTGCGAAATTTCACCGAAATGCGCTTGGTGCCCGCCGCGTAGGGAGCCACGCTGGCCATCACCGCGTTGTTGGGCTTCACCACAATCACAGCGTACTGCTGGGCCCCGTCGCGGGTGTAGAGGGCGCAGGTGCTGCTGCCGTTCACGGCGTTCATGCCGGGGTTGGCCGTGTTCTGGGTGAAGGTGCCCTGCGTGGTGGGGTAGGCCACAATGCGCGTCGCCTCGAAGTTGTCGTACAGCGTCTGGGCCGAAGCCTGGGTGACGCCGGCCAGCAACACGCCGGCCGTAAGCAGCTTGGTAAAAATGTTCATGTGGGAATTGGAAAAATGTGAAGGAATGAGTTGTGGTTTGGCTTGAAAACAGAAAAAAACGGTCGTGCCGAGCGCCGCCGAGGCATCGCGCGTGCAGCAGTAAACCAATCGATTGAGTCACTAGTACACGCGGAATGCCTCGGCGGCGCTCGGCACGACCAGCCTGCGTTCTTGCGGAAGGCTTAGCCCTTTTTCAGCTCGTAAAACCGCACGTAGTCCACCACCATCTGCTGGGGGAAGGCGGCTTCGTCCACGCCCTTCTGGCCGCCCCACTCGCCGCCCACGGCCACGTTCAGCAGCAGGTGGAAGGGCTTGTCCCAGGGCCAGGTTTCCCAGCCGGTGCCTTCGTTGCGATGAGCGAAATAGATTTCGCCGTCCACGTAGGCCGTGATGGTTTCGGGCGTCCACTCCATCGAATAGACGTGGAAAGCCGACGCATCGGCCAGCTTCGTGATGCCGGTTTTCTGGGTGTTGATGCGGAAGTAGTAGGCCTTGCAGTGCGTGGTGGCGTGCACCACGTTGGGGTCGTAGCCCACGTGCTCCATGATGTCGATTTCGCCGTTATCCGGCCAGCCTTTGTTGCCGTAGGTATTCGCGTCAGGCAGCATCCAGATGGCGGGCCAGGTGCCGCGCCCCATCGGAATCCGGGCCCGAATCTCGAAGCGGCCATACAACTGGCTGCCGCCCTTGCCCCTGGAAACCAAGCGGGCCGAGGTGTAGTCGTTGCCGGCCACCAGGGCTTCCTTGCGGGCCTCCACAATGAGGTTGCCGCCCTCCACGCGGGCGTTTTCGCGGCGCTTTTTGGTGTAGTACTGCAGCTCTTTGTTGCCCCAGCCGTGGCCGCCCACGTCGTAGGTCCACTTCGTGGAATCGGGCAGGCCGGTGTAGTTAAACTCGTCGCTCCAGGCCAGCTTCGGGAAAGTGTAGCGGGGCTTGTCGGCGGGCGGGGCTGGTTTTGGAATGCCCGTAGCAAACGCGTTGCTCAGCAGCAGAAACCCGGAAAGTAGCGTTGAAATCATAGGAAGGAATGGTGTGCAGAAAGGTGCCTGGGTGGTGTGGCGGCCCCATCGGGGGCAGCCACCCCTGGCACTCACAAGCCAGGGGTAGCCGCCGCCCTATCCGGCCGGTATAACTTGTTCCCACCAATTTCCCAGCCGGAATGCCGGGGTTTCGTCGTCAGCTGTCAGCTGCCGGCTGACAGCCTTTGTCCTGTCAGCCAAGGGCTATTTGTACTGGAAAAACTTCACGTAGTCCACCTGCATCTGCTGGGGGAAAACGGTGGAGGCATCGGGGTTGCCGAGGAAATCGCCGCCGACGGCCACGTTCAGAATCATGAAGAACGGGTTGTTGAACGGGTAGGGCGACGCGTCGCTGCTCGTGAAGGTGTAGTAGAGCGTGCCGTCCAGGAAAAACCGCATCTGGTCCTTGCTGCGCACCAGGCTGAAGGTGTGGAAGGCATCGGAAAAGTTGCCGTTGGCCAGCACCTGGTCGGGCGAGCCCTTGTAGCGGTGGTCGTTGGCACCGGTGCCGTAGTGCATGGTTGTCAAGAATTTATTGGGCTGCTGGCCGCGCAGCTCCATCATGTCAATCTCGCCGCACACGGGCCAGTTGTTGGTGTCGATGTCGCTGCCCAGCATCCAGATGGCCGGCCAGATGCCCTGGCCCTGCGGCAGCTTGGCGCGCACGTCAATTCGCCCGAACTGAAAGCTCTGCTTGCCCTTCGTGATGAGGCGGGCCGAGGTGTAGTTGCGGTTGACCATCACCTGGCGGTTGGCCTGAATGACGAGGTTGCCGCCCGTCACGAAAGCATTGTCGGGCGAGTTGGTGTAGTATTCCAGCTCGTTGTTGCCCCAGCCGCCGCCGCCGGTTTCGTAGGCCCACTTGCTCTGGTCGAGGGCCCCGCCATTGAACTCGTCGCTCCACACCAGCTCGGTGTAGAGGTTGTAGTCGCGGGCTTCGGCGTTCACCTCCGTGGTGGTTGGGGGCGTTACGGGCGGCGGCCCCGATTTCTTCTCGGTGCAGCCGGCCAGGCTCAGGGCCAGCACGCAGCCGGCCCCGGTCCAGCGGCGGAAAGGAATAGTGGAAAGCAGATTTTTCATAAAGTAGTTAAGCGAATTTCAGCCGGCGCGGTTCAGTCAGCCGCCGCAATGGCACGCTGGCCGGTGTTATTTAACCACCAGCTTCATGGTGAACACCAGTGGCGCCGTAGAGCTGCCCGCCCGCAATACCATGTGCTGGTTATCAATGGAAAGGATGCGGTACACGCGGTCCGGCGCATCGGTAACGCCGATGAACGGCGCGGGCGTGGCCGGTGCCAGCTCAAACTGCGCAAGGCCCGCGCCGGTAGCCGCCCCAAACGTAAAGGGCGTGGTGACCGAGCGGGCGGCCTGGCAGCCGCCGCCGCCGGCCACGAAGGTTTCGGCCATGGCGTTGTACTGGTAGGAGTTGGTCGAGGTGAAGGTGAATTCGTCATCGGCCTGGCAGGCGGGCAGGCTGCCGGCCAGGCCGCCGGCGTAGTAGCCCGTGGGGTCGGCATCGCTGGGGCCCACCACAATGGTGGCGGCCACGCTGTTGTCCAGCTTCCAGGTGCGGGTCGAGCCGCCGGTCAGGAACTGCTTCACGCGGTCCACGGCCGAAATCTGCGGCATGTAGGTCACCACCGTCTTGGTGCCGTCGGGGCTGGTGCCGCGCAGGCGCAGGCGGGTGGCGGTGGCCTCCAGAATTTCGTAGGTTTTGTTCACCACCGTATCGGTGAGGCCGATAAACGACTTGTTGGTGGTCAGGATAATCTGGCCCAGCGTGCCGGCCACGGGCTTGTAGATGAAGCTGGAACTGCCGGGCTTGGCCGGGCCGCAGGTGCCGTTGGCATAGGTCTGGCCCGCGGCGCCGCCCGCGTCGTAGCCGTAGGCGTAGTTGCTGCCGAAGGTGAACTGGTCGTCGAGCAGGCAGGCGGGCAGCTGGGTGCCGGTGGCCGGCAGGGAGCTGAGCACCGTGGTGCCGTTCGAGGCGTACCGGATGATGGCCCCGGGCTGGTCCGAAATGGTCCAGGAAGCGGCTCCGCTGCCGCCGCACGCGGTCAGGAACGAGAAGCCGGCATTGTCGCAGGCCGACGGAATCACCACGGCCTTCTGCCGGCCGGGGCTGGTGCCGCCCCGCCCGGCGGCCGTGAGCAGCACCTGGTAGGTGCCGGGGCGCTGGTAGGTGTGCGTCACATCGGTGCCCGAGCCCAGGGCGGAGTTGTCACCAAAGTTCCACTGGTAAATGAAGCCGTCCTGGCTATTGTTTTTGAAGCTGACCCGCACCGGAAACTGCGAGGCATCGACGGTGGCCGCAAAATCGGCGGTTGGCACGGGGCCTTCCAGAGTATTGTCGTCGCCGGCCTTTTTGCAGGAAGCCAGCAGCAGCGGGACCGTGAGCAGGCCCAGGGTGGTGGCGCGTACTATATTTTTCATGGGAATTCTGAAGGGAAATGATGGGACGGTTTGGGGCTGCTTTAGGTCTTTTGTCATCCTGAGCGCAGCCAAGGACCTGCTCACGTCAAAACGGTTTGTAGCAAGTCATTTTGAGCAAGCGTGAGCAGGTCCTTGGCTGCGTTCCGGATGACAGCCCGGCTGCATTCCCGAACCACATTAATAGCCCGGGTTCTGGGAGAGGTTGGGGTTCACGTCGCGCTCCGACTGCGGAATGGGCAGCACCACGTTGAACGGCTTCACGCCTTTGGCAATGAGCTGGGGCGAGGTGAGCAGCTCGCCGGTGCGCTTCATGTCGAACCAGCGGTCCATCTCGAAGGCCAGCTCGTACTTGCGCTCGCGCCACACCGCCGTTTTAAAATTGGCGGCCGAGATGCCGGCCGGAATGTCGTGCGAGCCGGGCGTGTCCAGGGCCTCGCCAAAGGCACGGCGCCGCACCCGGTTGATGGCGGTCAGGCCCTCGGCGGTCGGCCCCACGGCTTCGGCCAGAATGAGGTAGGCCTCGGCCAGGCGCATCACGGCAATGTTCAGCGGCGAATCCCAGATGTTCGACAACGACTTGTCGGTGTAGAACTTGCGCACGTTGTAGCCGTTGGGCGAGCCGGGCAGCGAAGCCGGCTGCGTGCGGCCGTCGGGGTACACGTCGCCGGGCTTCCAGATGGTGGCATCGCGGCGCAGGTCGCCGGTTTCGTAGCCGGCCACGAAGTCGGGCTCGGGCACGTTGAAGCCGTAGCCGCCCTGGGGCGTGATGCCCATGCCGCGCGGGCCCATAAACTCGTTGCCGCTCCAGCCCGGGCCGTCCTGGCTCCACTGGTTGCGGCCGGCAATGAAGCCCACCTCAAACAGCGACTCCTTGCCGTGCTCGTTGCTCACCTTGAAGTTGTCGGCGTAGCTGGCCCACAGGTCGCGGCCGCTGGCCGGCGTGCCGCCCACGCTGCCGCTGGCGGATACCACCAGGGCGCGGGCCTGAGTGGCGGCTTCGGTCATCTTGTTCTCGGTGAGGTACACTTTGGCCAGCAGGCCCGTGGCGGCCCACTTGGTGGCCCGGCCCAGGTTGTCGCCGGTGTAGGAGGGCGGCAGCTTGGTGATGGCATCGCGCAGGTCGCTCTCAATCAGCGGATAGATTTGAGCCACCGGGGTGCGTGGGATGTTCACCTCGGCCAGCGTGGTGGGCGGCACCGTTATCAGCGGCACGTCGCCGTAGGCCCGCACCAGGTCGAAGTAGAACTTGGCCCGCAGGAACTCGGCCTCGCCGATGCAGCGATTTTTCAGGGCCGGGTCGATGGTCATGTTCGGCACCTTCTGGAGCACGATGTTAGCCGTGCCGATGCCCACGTAGCAGCTGCCCCACAGGCGGCTGGTGAGGGGGTTGGTGGCCGGAATGTTGAAGTTGTCGAGCTGCTGCTGCTCAATGCCGTCGCCGCCGCCGCCGCCGCCGGTGGTGCTCAGGTCCGAGCCAATGTCGCCAATGCCCCACAGCGCCGAGTTGTACTGGCCCAGCGTGGCCAGCTGGCTATACACCGCGTTGGTGGCCTGAATGGCGTCGGTTTCGGTTTTGTAAAAGTTAGCGTCCGTCACCTGGTCGGTCGGGCTTTCGTCCAGAAACGTCTTGCCGCAGCCCGAAAGCAGGGTGAGGGAAAGCAGCGCCGCGCCGCAGGTATATTTCGTGATGGTCAACATCTTCTTAGTCTTAGAGAATGAGGAGATTAAAAGCCGATGTTCAGGCCGGCCAGGAATACCCGGGGCTGCGGGTAAATGCCCAAATCCACGCCACGCGAGCCCACTTCGGGGTCGAAGCCGGAGTATTTGGTGAGCGTGAGCAGGTTTTGGGCGCTCACGTACACGCGCAGCTGCTTGGTGTAGATGCGGTCCATAATGGCCTTGGGCAGGGTGTAGCCCAGCGTCAGGGTTTTGATGCGCAGGTAGGAGCCGTCTTCCATGTAATAGGTGCTCACGCGCAGGTTCTGGTTGGGGTCGCCGGCAATGGCGCGGGGCACGTCGTTGCTGGTGCCGGGGCCGGTCCAGCGGGCCAGCACGCGGGTGCTGCCGCTGCTGTTGCCGTACAGGGCGCTTTCGAGCAGGTAGCGGTTCTGGTTGTAAATCTTGTTGCCCTGCGAGCCCTGCACAAACACGTTCAGGTCGAAGCCCTTCCAGGTCACGGTGTTGTTGAAGCCGTAGGTGAACGAGGGGTTGGGGTTGCCGATAAACGTGCGGTCGTCGGCGTTGATAACGCCGTCGTTGTTCAAATCCTTGAAGCGGATATCGCCGGGAGCCGTGCCGTTTTGCTGGAAGGCGTGGTTTTTCACGTCCTCCGGCGTCTGGAACAGGCCATCGGCCACGAAGCCGTAGAACGAGCCGAAGGGCTGGCCCTGGTCGTAGCGCACAATCACGCCGCTCAGGGCCGTCAGGCCGTTGTAGGGCCGCCCAATCCCGAGCGACTCAAGCCGGGTTTTGTAGGCCGACACGTTCAGGTTGGTGGTCCAGTTGAAGTCGGCGGTCTGCACGTTGTGCGAAGTCAGCGACAGGTCGATGCCCCGGTTGTAGGCCGAGGCCGCGTTGCGGTTCACGCTCTCATACGTGCCCGATACCAGCGACGGCGGCACCGGCGCAATCAGGTTGGGCGAGGTGCGGTTGTACAGGTCGATGGTGGCCTCGAAGCGGTTGTCCATGAAGCCCAAGTCGATGCCGAAGTTTGCCTGGTTGTTGGTTTCCCAGCGCAGCTCGGAGTTGGCCTGGCGCGTGGGGGCCGCGCCGGTTTGCAGCACGCCGCCGCCGGTGGCGGTAGTGCCGAAGGGCACCAGAATGCCCGAGTTCACGGCGTAGAGGTAGGCGAAGCGGCCGGCATTGTTGGGGTTGCCCACTTTGCCGTAGCCCGCCCGGATTTTCAGGTTGCTGATAACCCGGTTGCCCTTCAGGAATTCCTCCTCCGACACGCGCCAGCCCGCCGACACGCCGGGGAAGAAGCCGAACTGCTCGCCGGGCGGGAAGTTGCCCGAGCCGTCGTAGCGGGCAATGGCCGAAAACAGATACTTGCCGCCGAACTCGTAGTTGAGGCGGGCAAAGTAGCTGGCCAGGTGCGAGGGCGGGTTGATGGTGCCCGCGTTGGCCAGCGACGTATTAATCGGGCCGGAATTGGTCGTTTGCAGGTCGTTGCGCAGGTAGCCCGTGCGGTAGGCTTCCACGTTGCTGTAGTTGAACTCCTGGGCCGACTGCCCGGCCAGCAGCGTTACCTGGTGCTTGTCGCCAAACAGGTGGTCGTAGGTGATGGTGTTCTCAATCAGGTAGCTTGGCGTGTAGCCCGACGTGGCCGACGAGCCCGCCGTGAGCTGGGTGTAGCGCGTGTTATACACCTCGGTGCCCACGCGCAGCTCCGGCACGCCGGGCCGGAAGGCGTTGTAATTATCAAAAATGAGGTCGGCGCCCACGTTGGTGCGGAAGCGCAGCCCTTTCAGCGGCTCCAGCTCGGCATAAAACGTGGTCAGCATCCGGTTCCGCACAAACTTCTGGTTGGTGATGGTGGCCGAGGCCAGCGGGTTCTCCTCAATGAAGTTGTCGGAAGTCCGGGGCTCGTAGTAGTAACCATCGGGCCGGTACACCGGCAGGAAGGCCGGAATGCGCAGCATCTGCTGCACCGTGCCGTATTCGCCGCTGTTCGACGTAATCTGGCGGTCCTGCAAGTGCGTGAGCGAAATGCTGTTGCCGATTTTAAAGATTTTATTCAGCTGAATGTCCCCGTTGGCCCGCAGCGTAAACCGCTCGAAGTGCGACCCGATGATGGTGCCATCCTGCTGGAAGTAGGTGCCCGACACCGCGTATTTGGCCTTATCGCTGCCGCCCGTGGCCGAGAGCGAGTAGTTCTGAATGGCTGCCCGGCGGAACACCTCGTCCTGCCAGTTGGTGCCCTCCCCCAACGACTTGGGGTCCCGCAGCTTATCCACCACAATGGCGTCGCCGTTGGCAATGCGGTTTTCGTTGTTGATAACGGCATATTCCTCGGCATTCAGCAGGCTCAGCTTGCGCCACACCTGCTGCACGCCCCGGTAGGCATCCACGTTCACCGTCGAAACCCCCGCCTTGCCGCGCTTCGTGGTAATGATGACCACACCGTTAGCGGCCCGCAGGCCGTAGATGGCCGTGGCCGAAGCATCTTTCAGAATGTCAATGCTTTCGATGTCGTTCGGGCTGATGGCGTTCAGCTGGTTCTCGCTGCCGTTGTCGGGCAGCGGGAAGCCGTCCACCACGTACAGCGGGTTGTTATTGCCCGCCGACGTGATGCCGCGCACCCGAATGGACGTGCCGGCCGCGCCGCCTGGTGCCCCGCCGTTCGACGTCACCGTGACGCCTGCCGCCCGGCCCTGAATGGCCTGGGTGGCATCGGCCACCGGCTGCGAGGCAATCTCGCGCGACGATACCGACGACACCGCCCCCGTCACGCTGCCGCGCTGCTGGGTGCCGTAGCCCACCACCACAATCTCGTTCAGCTTCTGGGTGTCTTCCTTCAGGCTGATGCTGATAGGGCCGCTGGCCGACACCGTAGCCGTCTGCGTGGTGTAGCCAACAAAGCTGAAGACCAGAGTGCTGCCTTCCGGCGCAGTCAGGTTGAACGCGCCGTCGGCATTGGTGCTGGTGCCCAGCGTAGTGCCGCGTACCAGCACCGTCACGCCGGGCAGGCCCGAGCCATCGGGCCCGGTCACGCGGCCCGATACGGGCACGTCGGCCGCAGGCCGAACGAGCCGAATGGCAGCCGTGGCAGGAGCTGCTGCCGCCACTGCGGGAAGCCCACAGGCCAGCAGCACCGCCGAACGGCGCACCAGTGCAATAAGGTAAATGTTTCGCTTCATGGTGGGAGTTTTAAAAGTGAGTCAGCGAATGGGTGAGAAAAAAGGTGAATGGATGTAGAAGCCCGAAAATGAGCTATTTATTCGGCGTGGCTTCGGCCGTAGCGGCCCCGGGCCGCAACCGGCCATTGCTTGGGCGTACCGCTCCTGTCGAGCCCTCGGGCCGGCCGGCATTGCGGGCCACCGGCCCACCCGCGTAGCGGAACCGGGCCGACTGCGAGCCCACGCGCAGGGTGTACCAGCCATTTTCCAGCTGCGGACGGCCCTGACCGTCGGGGTAGCTCAGGTCGCGCAGCGGGTCGATGTCGAAGGTCAGCTCCCGGCTTTGGCCGGCAGCAAACGCCTGCTTGTCAAAGTGCTTCAGCATTCGCACCGGGCGGGCCACGCGGCCCACCTCATCGGTCAGGAACCAGAGGGCCGTTTCCTGGCCGGCGCGCGCGCCCGTGTTGGCCACCCGCACCGTGGCCCGCAGCCGGGCAGCCGGGCCGTTCAGCACCGAGTCGCTCAGTGCCAGGCTGGTGTAGGCGTAGGTCGTATAGCTCAGGCCTTCGCCAAACTCGGTGAGCATGGAGCTCTTGTACTTGGGAGCCCGCTGCTCGAATCCGGCGCCGAAGTCGCTCAGGTCGAGGCTGTTCTCGTTGTTGTCGTGATGGTAGTTGGTGATGTGGCCGGCAAACTGCGGGTAGGTGAAAGGCAGCTTGCCGCTGGGGTTGGTCTTCCCGCTGATGATTTCGGCCAGCGCCGTGCCGCCGCCGTAGCCCGGCAGCCCCGCCCAGATAATGGCCGCCGACCCCTCCGCCACGCTCCGAATGATGTTTGGCCGTCCGCCAATCATCACCACCACGGTGGGTTTGCCGCTGGCCTGCGCCGTGCGCGCCAGCTGCTGCTGGTCGTCGGGCAGGGTCAGGTCGGAGGTGTTGCCCATGCCCTCGGCGTAGGGCCGCTCGCCCAGGGCCAGCACCACAGCATCGGCCTGCTTCGCGGCGGCGGCAATAGCGGGCAGCATTGTTTTACCCGTCTTGTCGCGGTACGGAATCATCTCCACCGTGGCCTGCGGGTATTCCTGGCGCAGGGCTTCCAGCAGCGTGGGCACATCGGTGGGGTAGGCGTCCTCGGGGCGGCCCTGCCAGGCCAGCGTCCAGCCGCCGCACAGGTTGGCCCGGGAGTTGGCCGACGGGCCAACCACCAGCAGTCGTTTCACCCGGGCCGGAGCTATGGGCAGGGTACTGCGCTCATTCTTAAGCAGCACCACCGACTCGCGAGCCGCCGCCACGGCCTGGGCCCGGAAAGCGGGGTCGCCAATGCGATTCAGCCGGTCGGCCCGGGGCATGGGGTTTTCAAAAAGCCCGATTTCGTCTTTCATCTGCAGCACGCGCCCCGCCGAGAGGTCGATGCGGGCCGGCGTGAGGCGGCCTTCCTGCACCAGCTCCTTCACTATGCGGCAGAAGTTGGTGTTGTAGGGCGTCATGGCCATGTCCACGCCCGCGTCGATGGCCATCCAGGTGGCTTCCTTCTCGTTGGCGGCCGTTTTCTGAATGCGTACCAGCCGGATAATGTCTTCCCAATCGGTCACGGCCACGCCCTTGAAACCCATCTGCCGGCGCAGCAGGTCGGTCAGAATGGCCTTGGAGGCGTGCACCGGCTCCCCGTTTATTTCGCCGGAGTTAATCATGACCGATTTCAATCCGGAATCGATTGCGGCTTGAAACGAAGGACGAAAGAACTCCTGCAGCCGCTGGTCGGGAATCAGGGCGTTGGTGCGGTCCCAGCCGTTGCGCGGGTCGGAGTAGCCCAGAAAGTGCTTGCCGCAAGCTGCGATTTTGTAAGGGGCTACTTCCGTATTGTTCTGGATTTCACGCACAAACGCTGCGCCCAGCGTAGCCGCTACCAGCGGGTCTTCGCCATACGTTTCATAAAAGCGGGGCCAGTAGGCATTCACGCCCAAGTCCAGTACCGGCGCAAAAACCCAGTGGTGGCCCAGGTCGGCCGATTCCAGAATAGTGGCACGGGCCGTTTGCCGGGCCAGCTCGGGGTTGAAGCTGGCCGCCAGGCTGATGTTGTGAGGGAAAATGGTGGTGCCGCTCACGTAGCTGGCCCCGTGCATGTGGTCGATGCCGTACACCATAGGGATGTGCAGCCGCGACTCGCGCAGGGCAATGCGCTGGAGCGCGGCCGAGTAGCGCAGCCACTGTGCGGCTGGCACGGCCTCGCCGTTCAGGAAGGACCCAATATGAAAATCCCGCACCAGCCCGGCCGCTTTGGCCGAGTCCAGGGTGACGTCGCCGTTGGTGCCAGTATGATTTATTGCCGACAGGTTGAGCTGGGTCATCTGTCCGATTTTTTCCTCCAGCGTCATCTGGGCCAGCAGCTGCTGCACCCGTGGGCTAAACGCCGCCGCGGGTAGCTCTGCCGGGGCGGTTACCGGGCTGGCCACAGCCGCCGGTGCCCCCGTAGTAGCAGGCACAGTAGCACGCTGGCAGGCCGCCAGTAGCGGCAGCATCAGCGCCAGGTTTTTCCAGGATGCCCGGCTTGCCGGCAGTGGGGCAAGCGTGGGTTTGCCAGAAGCCAGAAACTGGCCAAGTTTAGTAAGAAGAGCCGTCATTTGAACAGGTGGGAATGGTCAAATGTATGGGCGTGTGTTTGGCAAATGCAAGCCCATAAATGCCCTAATCAGCCCATTTAACGCATTTTTCGGGCTATTGCAGCTAAAGTTTATACGCTTGCTGCACACGCGACAATTCCGGTTTTCTACCCCTGCTCGCCCACTATCCCCTTTTGCCTCACTCAGCCGTCGGGCTAAAAAACAATGAAAAAAAATGCCCTTTCAGCAAAAAAAAATGCCGATTGGGAAACAGGCCCAACCGGCATTCCGGAAAATTGCTCCCAATGCCAGGAAATGCTGAAATGCGGCCGAGGCATTTTCGCAATCGTTGCCGGTCGGGTTACGAGGCTTTTTCGGTGGCTTCCGCCAGCTCCTCGGCAGTGATTTCCGCATCCGTGCCAGCATCGAGTAGCACATGCGTCCAGGGTTCACCGTCTTCATAGTCGGGGGCCAGGCGGCGGCGCTGCAGGGCGGCAATTACTTTCTGGGCAAAGGCCCAGCTGGTGGCCTGGCGCAGCTCCAGCACCCGGGCCAGCTCCGACGGTGAATAATTGCCGCGATGCGCGTGCAGGAGAAAAACTGCATATAGCGCCTTCACGATGGAGAACTTGCACTTTTGGAGGAGAGTGCCCGCCGTGGCCGACTCTACGTAGCGGCAGCGGGTGCAGCGGCGGGCGTGGGGCTCGCGGGCCTCGCAGCTCTTTTCGTGGCCGCACTTGCGGCAGCGGTAGCCGCCGTGCTCCCACTTCAGGTTAGCCAGGTAGCGCAGGCAGGCGTCCTTGTCCGGGTAAATCTGGCTGAACTCGCCAAAGTCAACCTCCCGGGCTTCGATGCGGGCTGCCTTCTCGGCGTGAAGGTCGCGGCTCAGCTCGTTGTTCAGCTGTTCGATAGCGGCCGATTGTAGCGCCAGCAAGCCATTGGCTTCCAGTAGCTCACGATTTTGCGCCGCTACGGTGTCGTTTTGACGGCGCAGCTCGAAAGTGCGCTGGGCCACCAAGGCTTCCAACTCGGTGTTGAGGCGGTCTTTCAGCTCCTGGTTTTCGCGCATCTGCTCCACCAGCCGGTCCTGGGCCTGGTGCTTTTTGCGAAGCTGCTTGAGCAGGCGGTGCTGCGTCAGCAGCGTGGTATCCATCAGGCCCTTAAGCTTTTCGCCCAGCGCATAGCTCAGAATTACTACTTCGAGCACAAAGGCGGCGTTGAGGCTATACACCGTGTAGGCATTGTTATAAAAGTCGATGCCCAGCTTCCGCATGATGAGGAATGTGAGGCTGCTGGCCACCAGTGCCTGCGCCAGCAGCAGGTAGCGCGCCGGCTTAAGGCCGTTGTGATAAGCCTGAATGCCAATGTAGTATAGCAGGCCGTAGGGTAGCAGATAGAGCCAGAAGCTAAAACCGGAGTGTACAACGGCAGCGTCTATGACAAGCAGCGCGGTGCTCACGCCCACCACCCAGCGGCCGGCACGGTACAGCCCCGGCAGCCGCGAGGCGGTATCCAGAAAGCCGTTGGCGTAGATGGCAAACGTGACCAGCAGCAGCACCGGGGCTGCTGCGCCGATGAAGTGGTTAAAGCTGGGCCCGCCCGGCCACAGGTACTGAAAGCCCAGCCCGTCTTCGGTGAGGAACAGCAGTGCCCCGCTGAGCACGTACAAAACGTACGACAGGTAGGTCTGCTCTTTCAGAAAGAAGAATAGAATCAGGTTGTAGAGCACCATGATGGCCAGCACGCCGTAGAAAACGCCCAGCAGCCAGTATTGCAGCGACAGCTCCGGAATGAGGCCGGAACCGCTGTGAAGCATGGCCCGAAAGCTGGTGCGTGTATCGGAGCGCAGGCGCAGGTAGTAGGTAAGCGTTTGGCCGGGCCGGGGCGGCAGGTCGAACAGGAAGTTCTTGTACGGGTGCGGACGGGTGGCAAAGGGCAATGTAGCCCCGGTCGCCACGCTGTCGTAACCCGAAGCGCTGCCCGGTAGAGGCCGATAGAAAACAGCCCGGCCGATGTGCGAATCGTACAGCTCCAGGTACCAGGCAGCTGTTTCGGCGGGCGCGTGGCGCACGGTGAGGCGCAGCCAATACGTGCTGCGCGGGTGCTGAATGTTGGGCGGATGCCCCGACCCCCGCATTACCATAAAGCGGCGGCTCCAGGCAGGGGACTGGAGGTCGGCAATGGTCAGCCGGCCGGTGGGGTCCTCCAGCATGCTGTAGTAGTTCTCATCGAGGTAATGCTCGGGCTGGGCCGGGTTGGTTATCAGCGTGTCTTCGGGGGCCGCACGGGCCCAGGCCGGCACAAGCAGGCCAGTGAGCAGGAGCAGATGGCGCAGGCTGCGCCACACGCAGCGCAACCGATGGATAGCGTCGGCTAATTGAGTAAGGACGAGCATAGCGGAGCCTAACTTACGAACAATTGAGCTAGTCGGGAAAAAGGGAGAAGTGAGCCTTTACTCACTAACCTATGGTACGGGGCTGTTTGTTTGGACCGTGAAAACGCTTTGTGCCTCAGCCGCTAAATGGGCCACGCCCGGCCGTGCGGTCGCACAACCGGGCGTGGCCCATTTAAACAGCCAAGCAGGAAGAATCAGAGGCGGAACTGCGCGCCTATCTTAACACCAAAGTTGCTGGTGCCGGGCGTGTCGCGGTAGGTGAGGCGATGAATGAAATCGACCCGCACAAATTTGAAGATGTTCTCAACCCCGTAGCCAACCTCCACATACGGCGTGGAGATGGGGCCGGGCAGGTCGGGGCTGTCGCCGTTGATGCGCCGCGTGCGGTCCGAGAGCTTGCCGTAGAGCACGTTGCCGGTGGCTACCAAGCGCCAGTTGAGCGCCCGCAAGCCTGGAATGGAGTTGATGAACAGCCCTTCGAAATGGTGGTCGAGGCGCAGCGTTGCTGAGCGGTCGGTAATGAACTCGAAGTAGTTCATCAGGTTGAACGCGTTGGCGTTATAGAAAGGCGTCTGGTTGCCCAGCGGGGTTTTCAGAATGAAGTAGGGGAGCGCCGTGGGAATGTAGTTGCCTTCGGCCCGGTAGGTGAGCCGGCCCAGCTGGCCCACCGACACGCTGTGCATAATCGACAGGTTGAACTTGTGGTACATGAAATTGCCCTGCGTCCAGTCGATGGCCCCCAGCGTGTAGCGGAAGCCGAATACGGGCAGGCGTTTCAGGCCCACGGCGCGGCGGCGGTTTTCGCTCTGCACCATGTTTTCATCGGGGGCGTAGCGCGATTCCGACACCAGTTCGCTCAGGTGAAGGACGTTGGAGGCGGGCTCATCGTCTACCGGCGGCATGTTGGGGCCGGGCCGGCGATGGATTTCAAAGAGCGGGTTGATGTTCTGGTAGCGCAGCGTCAGGGTCTGGGTGAAGCCGTGAAACAGGTCGCGCTGCACGCTCAGGGCCGTGAGGTCGCGCAGCACGGGCTTGCCCTGCTTGAAGCGGCCCCAGCGCGAAGCCGCCAGGAAAAGGTTGTTGTTGTCGATGAAATCATTATCAAGCAGCGCCGCCTGTTCCACGTCGTGCTTAAACTCGCCCGTAAAAACCGTCCAGTGGCGGCGCTCGGCAATGTAGCTGGTGCGGGCCCCGTATTTAAAACGGCCATCAAGCGTACCGTAGGCCACGTAAGCCTGCGTCACCCAGTTGCGGCTGATTTCAGGGGTGGTGCGGAAGCCGAAACGGAAGCGGTTGCCCTCGTAGTCGTTGTGCGCGTACACGTTAGCAATGGGGCCCAGGTCAAATTTCCCCACACGCTTGTAGCCGTTCACAAACAAGTCAACCCAGTCGAGCAGGTTGCGCACCGATGGCAGCTGCTTGGCCGAATCGAGGACCGCAAAAACCTGGCGCTCGCTCAGGCTCAGCGTATCGGGCCGGTGCTGGTCGAAGTACCCGCCCGCGCTGGCGGCATCGGGATTGGCAATCAGCTTGCTGGCAAGGCCCTCGTCGCTGGGCTCCATCAACGATGAAACGATGGGCTGGTCGTAGAAGCCCGTTTCCTCATGCAGTTGGTTGCGCACGAAATTCGTGTTCACCGTGGTGAAGCGCACCAGCATAGCGGCCTGCTTTTCGTAGGGCCGCACGCTGATTAGCAGCTTGGTACGTGCTACCAGGCCCGGGCCATCGGCCGGAGGCGTGAGGTCCTGCGAAATGCGCAGGTCATTCACGAAGTTGATGTTGGCATCGGGGCTGGCCACCAGGTCCACGCGCCGCAGGGCATACCCCTGGGCCGTAATCCAGACGGTGCCCTTAAAGGCCAGGTCGTGGCTGCGCTTGGGCGTGACGGCAATCTTATAGCACCAGTCTTTGCCCACAAAAACCGAATCCTGCAGCTCGTACTCGTAGGTGAGGCGGCCGCCTTCGGCAATGGGCGAGATGAAATCCTTGCCCAGAATATTCTGCCAGTTGGGGTAAAAGTCGAAGTTCTGGAAATTCGAGCCCAGCATCTGCGACAGCACCGAGCCTTCGCGGGGGCCTGCGCCGCGCATCTGCTTGTGCAGCAGGTCTTCGCGGCGACGCAGAGGCGAGAACTTCTGATACACCCGCGAACCAACCTCGGAGGCGAAAATGGGTAGCGGCGCGTCGGTATCGGAAGCGGCGGCGGCGCCCTGGCGCACGGCCAGGGCCCGAATATCCTTGATAACCTTGCGGTTGGACAGGGCCTTGGGCAGGTCCATGAGACTGGTTTCGATGCGGTTATACGAATCGAACTCCACTGCTTTCATGGCGCTGCGCTCGTTCTCAGGCTTGTGCTTCTGCACCTCGCGCAGGATGCGGAAGGCCGGGTTTTCCGGCTTCCGCGACGAAACCACTACTTCGGCCAGGGCCACGCCCCCGGCTTTCAGGCGGAAGAGTACGTTTTGGGTGGCCGCGTCGGAAAGCTTCCGCCGCTGGGTGGCAAAGCCCATGGCCGAAGCCGCGATGGAATCGGGAGCGCCCGATACGGCCAGCTTAAACTTGCCATCGGCATCGGCAGTAATGCCGGCGCTGGTTTTGGGAATGAAAATGGATGCGAAGGGCACCGGCTCACCATTCGTAGCCTCCACTACCTGACCACTGATAACGATACGCTGGGCTGCGGCTGGCAATGCGAAGAGGCATACCAGGAGCAACGGAGCAAGAAATTTCATAGAGAGTAGTGAAGAGCCAAATGCGAGAATTAGCAGCAGTCCCGCAATTTACGCAAAGCGTCAGTGGCTCCCAAGTAGTTCCGCGCCAAATAGACTAAATTTTCGGGCAAATGGTTAAACCTGCTGGCTGAATTGTTGTCGTGGCCCTGTAAAGCTGATTTGCGATATAGTAAGTGGACACTAACTTGTGGTGGAGAGGGCCGGAGGGCGTGCCCTCCGCAGGCCGGCTTTGCTATGGAATCCTGGCGGAGAATTGGCATCGTCTAACTACTGCATGGAATTGTGCAGCCATATTTCGGTGCCAGGCAGCAGCATTACCGGGCCATTCAGGTCCAGCAGCAGGGCCCGTACCGGCGCACCAGCTTCGTCGGGGCGCGCAACTTCCTCTACCGTGGCCGTGCCGCTATGGCGCTCGCCCCCGGGCCCAATGGATACCACGGCCAGCGCGGTATGCAGGGCGTAGGGCAGGAGGTGAGGCGTGGGCCCATCGGGCAGGGCCAGCAGGCCCAGGCCGGGCAGCGGCCAGCTGGCGGCAGCCCGTAGCAGAAGAATGGGCATGGCAGAACTGGTCAGGAAGGCGTGGCAACCGGCTCCGGACCGGGAGCCGGCTCGGTCTTTTTATGACGGGGCGCGGGCCGTAAAAAGTTGGCTGCGTTGGAGATAACGAAGACAGTGGATACGAAGCCGGCAATTTTCTCCAGCAGCAGCAGCACCTGCGTGGAGCCGGCCGTGGCCGTTACGCTGCCGCCCGAGTTGCTGATGAGCGTGCCCACGCTCTGGTAAAAAAGCTGGCCAAAAATGTCCAGCTCGGTTCCCGGGCGCAAGCCCTGGAAGGCATGGTCGTTGACCCGGTACAGGCAATAGAAATCGAGGGCAAACGACAGCGCAATCATACCCAGGTTGAGCGATACCAGCAGCACAAACTGCTGAAAAGCCTGTCGTAGGGCGGCCAGAGCGCGAAAATTGTGCAGCAGGAAGTAGCCGGTTTTGCCGCCGGCCGCCAGCAGCAAAACGCCCGTAATGACATCCGGCGGCAGGCCTTCGTATTTGTCAACCAAGTACAGGCCCAACCCCAGCAGCAGCAGCAGGCCGTGCTGCCAGAGCAACTGGTAGAGCTGGTTATGCGGCAGGAACGAGCGTTTCATGGTAGTGCGAAGAAAACTGCCGCCGCGTGTGCGCGGGGTGAAATGGCCCGCAATCAACGACGAAACCGCCACTCCGGCCGACGTTCCGGGGGTATTGGCGGCTATACCTCCACCTTTAGCGTTGCGGGCGCTTTGGTCACCTCGAACAGCTCGCCGTGCGGCACGATGGTAATCTGGCCGTACTCCTGCAGCAGCATCTTGTAGGCATCGGCCACAGGCCGGGGCCGCCGGTCAAGGTCGAAGAGGCCGCAGGGATTCACGGTGCCCACTTTGCGCTCCAGGCCCTTGTCCCAGTCCACCTGGTCGATGAGCGAATACCAGGTGAAGCCCAGTACGGGTACGCCTTCCTTGCGCATCCTCAGAATGTTGACCCACTGTTTCCAGAGCCAGGTAGGGGCTTCTTTGGCTTCGAGCACGTTGGTTTCGGTGTGCATCACCGGCTTTTTGTAGCGCAGGTAGTAGTCGCGGGTGATGTTGTACCAGCCCAGCACGTCCATGCTGGTCTGTATGGAGCCGTCGGGCAGCATAATCTTCTCGTTGCGGCCGTAGTAGTCGTTGCCCATTATCTGGTAGCCGGGCGGCTCGCCGGCCATAAACCAGTCGTATTCCCGCCGGGTCAGGCCGTTGTCGTAGAGATAGTTGAGCACGTCGCCCTCGGGGTGGTGGCCGTAGAGCAGGTCGAGGGAGGCAAAGCGCAGCTTGTTCTGCATCTGCACTTCGTAGGTGTGCTCGGCGCGTAGCTCGTGCGTAAACTCGGCCGACTCGCTCTGCACAATCACGCAGTCGGGCCGGTGCTTGGCAATGCGCTGCGTTCCCATGATGCTGGCCGCCACCAGGTGCTTCAGCGCCGTCACAAAGGCTTTGTCCGATTTCAGCTGCTCGTTCCAGATGCCGTCCTTGGCGCTCATCTTGGCCGTCACGTAAATCTCATTCACCGGCGTGTAGAAGCGCACCCAGGGGTAGCGTTTGGCCACCTCCTCGCAGTAGGCCGCGAAATGCACGGGCAATTCCGGGTTCTGAAAATTGCCAATGAAATCGGGCACGCCGAAGTGCATCAAATCGAGGATGGGGGTGATGCCCAGGCGCTGGATTTCGGCCATGGCCAGGTCGGCAAACTCCCAGTCGTACTTCGTGGGGCTGAGCTGAATCTTGTAGTACGGCAGGCCGTAGCGCAGCACTTTCAAGCCCATTTCCTTCACCAGGCCCAGGTCTTCCTTGTAGCGGTTGTAGTGGTCGCACTCGGCCAGCAGGTCGCGGCGGGTTTTGCCGCCATCAATGGTCGGGTAGCTGCACTCGATGCCCGTGGCGAACATAAAGTTGTTGGGCAGGCCAGTGGGCAGCCCATTGCCGTTGTGCCCGCGTGCGCCGCCAAACTCGTCGCCCTCGTAGTCGCCGCTGCCAAAATGGTCGTGAATTTCTGTGAGAAAGGACTTCATGTGTAGAGGGTCTTGGGTACTTAGGGGCTTGGTCGAGCGACGTAGGGGCGGGGCTTGCCCCCGCCCGTCGTCAGGTGGAAATCGTTCAACGACGGGCGGGGGCAAGCCCCGCGCATATGTCGCTCAACTGTCCCGGCGCTGCTGCTGCTCCAGAAACTTGTCGGCCGTGCGCAGGCTCAGGGCCATAATGGTCAGGGCCGGGTTCACACTCAGGGCGCTGGGGAAGGTCGAGTTGTCGGAGATGTAGAGGTTGGGCACGTCGAAGGCGCGGCCGTTGGCATCCACCACGGCGTCGTCGCCACTCTTGCCCATCCGGGCCGTGCCGATGACGTGCGCGTAGCGCTGAAACGCCCAGATATCGGTAGCGCCGGCCGCTTCCCAGATGGCGCGCATCATTTTCTCGGCGTGGGCGTTCATGCGCTGCTCGTTTTCCTGGGCCGTGAAGTGCAGGCGCGGCTTGGGCAGGCCCCGGGCATCTTTTTCTTCCGATAATTCCAGGAAGTTGTCGGCGTGGGGCAGGCAGTCGCCCAGGATGTTAATGCCGGCAATATGGTTGTAGTTGCGCATGTAGTCGCGCAGGGGCTGGCCCCAGAGCTTGCGGCCCCGCACTACCTGCCCCGCAAACGTCACCGGCATCACCCCAATGCTTTGCAGCAGGTAACCGCCAATGAAGTTCACATCCTTCGGCCGGTGCGTGTCCTGCGAAATCAGCCCGCCGGGAATGCCCTTGTTGGGCCGCACCTCATCGGCAAACGTCCCCCACACTTGCAGGCCGGGGTGGGCCATCAGGTTTTTGCCAACCTGCCCGCTGGTGAGGGCCAGCTCGTTGAGCAGCAGCAGGCGCGGCGTTTCCACCGAGCCGGCGCAGATGAACAGGTGGCGGCAGCGCTGGCGCTGCTCCACGCCATTCCGGGTATATACCACGCCCGTCACGTAGCCCCGCGCATCGCGCTCAATCTCCGTCACGAAGCTGTTGGGCCGGATGTCGGCGCCGTGCTTTACGGCTAGCGGAATAAACGTCACGTCCATGCTGGCCTTGGCGCCATTGGAACAGCCGGCCTGGCAGAAGCCCCGGTTGGTACAGGCCTCGCGCCAGCCAATTCCTTCCTGGTAATACCGCGCCGAAAGCGCCGCATTGGCCGCCGGCGCGGTCCGAATGCCCACCTTCTCCGCACCGCGCACCATGAGCTGGGCGGCGCTGTTCAGGGGCAGCGGCGGCAGCGCGTAGCCCTTGCGGCGGGCCGGGCCCCAGGGGTAGGGGGTAGGGCCCGAAATCCCCAGAAACTGCTCTACCTCTTCGTAGTAGGGCTCCAGCTCTGCGTAGCTCACCGGCCAGTCCTCACCCTGCCCGAAATCGCGCCGCACGTGCAGGTCATCGGGCAGCGGGCGGGGCGTGTAGGCGGTGTAGTGCAGCGTGCTGCCGCCCACGCCGGTGCCGGAATTGTTCTTGCCCATGGCCAGCGGGTCGTGGCCGGCGGCCAGCCGCTCGTCGTTCCAGAAGAGGAAGTCCTGGGCTTTTTCGTCGGTAGCGAAGTCCTTTTCGGGGTTGTGCCAGGGGCCGGCCTCCAGGGCCACCACCTTCAGGCCGGCCATGGCTAGGCGGGCCAGCAGCGGCGCACCGCCCGCGCCCAGCCCAATCACCACGCAGTCAACCTCGTCGGCTTCAGGCGCGATGGCTTGCGGCTGCTCTTTAGGAGTATCTGCGGCTACGGGTTCCTCGGCCAGCAGCGAGCGCAGCAGCGGGTCCTGAATCTCGGGCTGAACAGGGTTGAGAACACCTTCTTCAATGATTTCTTCGTCAGGCATGGGAGCAATGGGTGAGTGAGTGAATGGGTGCACGGGTGAATGGAGCGGCCGGATGAAAGAGCACTGACGCAAGCGTCATCCACTCATTCACCCATTCGCTTACTCACCCATTGGCACCTCCCGGTCCTCTTTTTCGTTCAGACCGATTTTCGTCCAGGCAGGCAGGTCGGCCATGCCCACGTAGCCGATTTCCTCCTGCGCCAGCGGGTGCGAGTAATACGCTTCGGTAAGCTCGGCCAGCATTTCTTCGAAGAAGCGGCTGGCATCCAGCGTGGCCCAGGTGGCGCCGGGCGGCCTGCCGCCGGCCAGCGCCTGAATCACCGCATCCTGCTGCCCGGTGGCCAGGGCCGTAAAATCGGTCTGAAACAGTGCCTGCGCTGTTTCCTGCACGCCGCCAAGGCCCAGGCGCCAGGCTTCGCGGTCGGGCGGCAGGGCGTCGTAGCGCCAGCCATCGGCACGGCCTTCAGCGAGGCGCTGGTCGACGGCGGGCGCGAGCGGGATGGGGGCGTCGGGCCGGTCGGGCTGGGGGAAGAGGCGGGCGGCGACGGCCACGAGCAGAGCAAAAGTTTCGGGGGCCAGGAACTGCGGCGAGTAAGCGGCCGGCGCATCGAGGCGGGCCTGCAGCGCAGCGCGCGTGGCTTCGGAAACGTGCGGCGTGGCCAGCAGGGCGCGTACGGTGCCGCCGGGGTACGTGGGAACGGGCATAAGCAGGGATTGGATGGCTGGGCACCGTATTATTCCAAACGGTCCAGCTAATAACAGCATACGGACAAAACCGACTCAACGGTGGAAGTTTTCAGGGGTTTTTCTTCAACAAAATCCCTAAAAAAAGCAGCCGGCTCTGCGCCGGCTGCTTTAGAAGTTTGCGTTGGAAAGCCGGGCTTACTTAAACAGGGCCAGGGCCTTGATGAAAGTTTGCGACACGCCCCAGGCCAGGGGCAGGCCCACCACCAGCCAGGCCAGCACCACCGAGCCGCCTGCGCCGGCGTCGGCATGGGTGGGCGAGGCAGAAGAATTGGGTTGCGGATTCATATCGAAGTCGGGTTAGAAGTTGAAAGACTGGGCTTTAATGCGCTCCGGGCTCTATCGTGACCGGGCCTTTTTCGTAGTACCGCTCGTTCACGGCATGCACCATGATGTTGGCCAGGAAGCCCACCACCAGCAGGCCGGCCATGGTATAAAACACCGTTTGGTAGGCCGCCGCGCCGGCAAAGCCTTGGGCCCTGCGGCTGTCGGAGAGGTAGTGCACGATGAGCGGGCCCAGCACCCCGGCCGTGCTCCAGGCCGTGAGCAGGCGGCCGTGAATAGCACCCACCTGAAACTTGCCAAACAGGTCGGACAGGTAGGCCGGGGCCGTGGCAAAACCACCGCCATACATGCTGATAATCACGCAGGCCACGGCCACAAACAGCGTCAGTTGCAGGTTGTGGCCCAGCGTGGGAATGAGGGCGTAGAGCACGATGCCCAGCCCGAAATAAATGGCGTAGGCCACTTTCCGGCCCAGCTTATCCGATGCCGACGACCAGAAAAACCGCCCCAGCAGGTTGAACAAGCTGAGCAGGCCCACAAAGCCGGCGGCGGCGGCGGCCGTCACGCCCTTGCCCGCGCCCATGGCCGTGTCCGAAAATGTTTCCTGAATGAGCGGCGAAGCCGTTTCGAGCACGCCGATGCCGGCCGTCACGTTGCAGAGCAGCACCACCCACAGCATCCAGAACTGCGGCGTTTTGATGGCGTTGTCGGCCGACACGTTGGCCGTGGTAATCATGTCGTTGTGCTCGGTGCTGGGCACGTAGCCGGCGGGCTTCCAGTCGTCGGCCGGCACACGAATGGTCCACACGCCGAACTGCATAAAAATCAGGTAGATGATGCCCATCACAATGAAGGTGGGCGCCACGCCCATCGGGGCCGAGGCTTTGAAGTGCGTCATCAGGTTGTTGGCCAGCGGCGAGCCAATCATGGCCCCGCCGCCAAAGCCCATGATGGCCATGCCCGTGGCCACGCCCTTGCGGTCCGGAAACCACTTAATCAGCGTGCTCACCGGCGAAATGTAGCCGATGCCCAGCCCGATGCCGCCCACGAAGCCGTAGCCGAAATACAGCAGCCAGATGCTGTGCAGGTGCACGCCCAGCGCCGCAATCAGAAAGCCGCCGCCAAAGCACAGCGACGATGCCAGCATGGCCTTGCGCGGCCCCACGCGCTCCAGCCACTTCCCAAAAATGGCCGCCGACAGGCCCAGCAGCACAATGGCGATGGAAAACGTGATGCCGATTTGCAGCGGCGTCCAGTCGTCGGGCGCGGGCTTGGCCACGTCGCCGCTGATGAGCGCGCCCAGCGGCTTGTTGAACACACTGAAGGCGTAGGCCTGCCCGATGGCCAGGTGAATGGCCAGCGCTGCCGGCGGCACCAGCCAGCGGTTGTAGCCCGGGCCCGCCACGGTACGGGCGCGGTCGAGCAAGGAAGAAGTATCGGCCATGAACGAATGGGAGTTTGGGATGAGAAGGAGCGACGCGTTGGCCGTCGTTGCCCGGCTTATTCGTCGCTGCTGAGCTTGCCGCCCGTCACATGCACCAGGCTGCCGGTCATGAATGAGCCGTCCTGCGAGGCCAGCAGCACGTAGGCGGGCGCCAGCTCTTCGGGCTGGCCGGGGCGCTTGAGCGCCACTTCGTGGCCGAACTTGGCTACTTCATTGCGCGGCATGGTGCCGGGAATGTTGGGCGTCCAGACCGGGCCGGGCACTACGCAGTTCACCCGAATGCCCTTTTCGCCCAGGTACAGCGCCAGCGACTTGGTCAGGGCATGAATGCCCGCCTTCGAGCAGGCGTAATCGACCAGCAGTGGAATGCCCACAATGCCCACAATGCTGCCCGTGTTGATGATGCAGTCGTCCTTTTTGAGGTGCGGAATCACCGCCTGTGCCATCCAGATGTAGCCCAGAATATTGGTGTCGAAGGTGCGGCGAATCTGCTCCTCCGGAATGTCCTCGAACTTCTCCTGCGCCATTTGAAAGGCCGCGTTGTTCACCAGAATGTTCAGCCCGCCCAGCTCGGCCAGCGTGCGGCGCACGGCCTGCTTGCACTGCTCCGGGTCGCGCACATCGAGCTGCAACAGCAGGCACTTGCGCTTCTCTTTTTCCACCAGACGCCTGGTTTCTTCGGCGTCTTCCAGGTTTTCGTTGAAGACGACGGCCACGTGGGCTCCTTCCTTGGCAAAAGCAATGGCCACGGCCCGGCCAATGCCCGAATCGGCCCCGGTGATGATGGCCACTTTGTCTTTGAGCTTGCCGGCGGCTTTGTAGTTGGCCAGGTCCGAGTCGGGCTGCAGCTTCATATCGGCCTGTTTGGCCGGGTAGGGCAGCTTCTGGGCAGCGGCTTTCATGTCTTTGGCCGTGGGGCGGCGTTCGGCTTTGGGCCTGGCAGCGGCCTTGGCAGCAGGTTTCGGGGCGGCGGGCGTAGCCGCAGGCTTCTTTTTGGTGGGCATAGCAGCGTTCGAAAGTGTGGACTGCTGCTTACGCGAAAAAAAGCGGAACGGCTACCGTTTGAGGCCGTTCGCCGGCCGAGGCACTACAGCCGGCGCAGCACCACGCGGCGGTTGCGGGGGCGCTGGGCGGGGTCGGCATTGTCGGCCACGGGCTGGGTGCCGCCGTAGCCTTTGGGCTGAAGCTGGGCCGTGCCCACGCCGTGGGCCGTGAGGTAGAGGCACACCACCTCGGCGCGCTGCTGCGAGAGCTGGCGGTTCAGTTCGGCATTGCCCACATTGTCGGTGTGGCCCTGTACCTCGAAGCGCAGCTCCGGACGGGTGCGCAGCCCGGCGGCCAGCGCATCCAGGGCGGTGCGCACGGGCGGCAGCAGCACGGCTTTGCCCTGGTCGAAATACAGGTCGGGCAAGGTCACGGTGCTGCCCACGGCCAGCGCCGAGAGCGAGGCCGTGGCAGCGGAGTCAGCCAGCCGCACCGTCGGTGCTGAGGACGGTAGAACCGCTGCCGGGGCCGCCACGGCCCTTGTAACAACCACTGGTTTCGGCGCGGGCGTCGGGCGGCGCGTGGGTATGGGGGCCACTGCTGCCGGGCGGCTGGGTGCCACGGCCGGCGGCGCAGCAGCGGCCCGGTCCGGCGCCGGCGGCTGAACTGGAACTACCGCGCTGGTGGCAGCCGGGGGTGGGGTGCGGCTATATAAAAAGTCGCTGGGAATTGGCCCTGCTTTAGGCGTCTCGGCCATTTTGCCCCAGAAATTATGCCACGAGGAAGGCGGTGGTTTCACCGGCACATCGGGCCGCTCCCAAGTAATGAAAATGCGGGTGTCCAGGCCGTATTGGCAGTAGTCAACCCGCAGGTGGTAGGGCTCGCCGGCCCGCAGCTCAGCCGTGGCAGTGTATTCGCTCAGGGGTTGCCCGCGCCACTCGTTCAGCAGCATGCGGTCGTTCAGCCACAGCCGAACCCCGTCGTCGACGGTCACATGGAAAATGTATTTGCCGCTGGCCGGCGGCACCAGCCAGCCCGTCCAGCGCACCGAAAACGCTTCGGCCGGCATGCCCGGCGCGGGTGGCTGGTGGCCCCAGTTAAAATTGATGGTGGCGTCGCGCCGGGTCAGGACATACTTGTCGAAATCCGTTCCTTCGTAGTAGTCGCCCCGGATGCCATCACCCGTGGGCAGAGGGGCCTGTGCCCGCGCAGGCATCCCCGGCCGCAGCACCCCTATAAGCAAGAGCAGCACCCCAAAACGCCGATTATACATGTCAGCCATGTTGCAGTAACGGCAAGCCCAGTGCTTTTGGTATTGGCTTTCGGTAACTGTAATCCGGTGCCCCACCGCCTACTTAAACTCGTTGCCGCAATGAAAGCAGTGATACCGGTTGCCACGTACCGGAAACCGCAGCAGCACCGACAGCAAAGACTCCCAGAAACCGTAGGTGTTGCGCGTGGCCGCCCCATACGCCACATTTGAAGAGCCGCAACGGGGGCAGCGCGGCGTCACCGGGTCGGGCGCATCGGCGGCGAAGGACGCGATATCGGGCCCGGTGGCCAGCGGCACGGGCTCGTCGTGCAGTATTTCGAGCGCCAGCTCCGCGTCGCTTCGGCGCACGTACAGGCGCACCCCACCCGTGATGGGGCTGTAGAGCGGCAGCAGCGACACCAGATTCTCGTTGCTCAGAAAGCACGGAATACCTGCCGCCTCCAGTCGGGTGCGCGCCAGATTGGCCGCCATCGGCTCGTAAAACGATTCGAGGAAAACGATGGAATCAGAACCGGCCACGGAAAGCAATTATCAATTAAAAACCATGCGTTATGAATTGGCAGGGAAACAAGCTGGTGGCGCAAATGCAAAGCACGGCCACCAGTTCATAACTCATACTTTTTTAATTCATAATTCTATTTCGGCTGCTTCCTGGTCGCGGCATCGATGCCCTTCACCGCGCGGCCCGCCTGCAGGCTCACAAACTCAGCCTGGCGGGCGCGCACGCGCACTTCATCGCGGGCGGGCATGTCGAGGCGCACCTGCTTCAGCTGGTCGTTCAGGCGCTGGTACACGGCGCGGGCGTAGTCCCAGTCGCGGTCGGTCCAGGTGGCGCGCTGGGTGCGGGTTTCGCGCACCAACTGGCCGTAGGCGGCCGGCAGGTCCTGCGGCGTG
Organism: Hymenobacter daeguensis; assembly: GCF_054780555.1. Classification (NCBI taxonomy): domain Bacteria; kingdom Pseudomonadati; phylum Bacteroidota; class Cytophagia; order Cytophagales; family Hymenobacteraceae; genus Hymenobacter; species Hymenobacter daeguensis. The sequence goes on along the minus strand of NZ_BAAGWC010000011.1, from coordinate 55,373 downwards.
AGGGAGTTGATTTGGCCATTATACGGGCCCATCAGCCTGGCTTCCATGGCCAGCTCCTGGCGCGGGTCGAGGGGCCGGGCGCGGCGGGCGCGGTTGCTGGCGTTGTAGGTAGCGGCACCTTTGCCAATCCGGGCCAACTTGCGGGTGGCGGTGCGGGCGGCGCTGTCCAGCTCGTGGCCGGCTTTGCGGGCCACGGCCCGGCGCTCGTTAGGCGTGGAATCACAGGCGGTGAGCAGCAGAGAAACGGCCAGCAATGCGCTGCCGAAGGGCTTCAGGCCCAGCCCGGGGTTATTGAGTACACCTTTCATGGCACAAAGCAGTTAGGAGGCCGCAAAGTACGCCCGGCCGTTGCGGCTCTGTACTATTGCGCCAGCCGAAAGGTTAGCGTCAGCTCATATTCCACGGCCACGTCCTTGCCGCCAATCTGGGCCGGAATCCACTCGTCGGGAATGGTTTTGGCCACGCGCAGCGCCTCCTGGTCGCAGCCGCCCCCAATGCTGCGCAGCACCCGGTGCGCACTGGCCTTGCCCTGCTTATCAACCACAAAGCCAATGGTTACCTGGCCCTGAATGTTGCGCTCCTGGGCCAGCTGCGGGTACTGCAGCTGCGTGGTGTAAGCGGCCAGCGCGGCATCGCCGCCAATGAACAGCGGCGGACGGTCCACGGCGTGGCGCTGCCACTGGCCGGGCGTCAGCTCGGTGCTGTAGAGCGCATCGTTGCCGGGCCGATAGTACACCAATTGCCTGGCCGTGTGGTCGTAGCGCTGCACAACCACCATTTCCTTCGACGGCGTAATGCCGTAGTATTCCCACACGCCCACTTTGGTGCGCCGGTCGAGCATGCCGCTTTCCCATTTGGTGGTGTGCATCTTCTGCGCCCGGGTGCTGAGCGCAAACCCCAGCAATAGCATTAGCTGAAAAAATCGATAAGTAGAACTATTCATAGCGGGATAGGGGGTGTAAGATAGAACGGTTAGCTCATTTGGGCTTCCCAAACGTTTGGGAGGTCGAAGGTAGTAAAAGTTCTATTTCCGTTCAACACCCGCGCCCGGTTTCTATTCTGCGCTAGCCTGCCCGCGCAGGCAGTCATGCTACGGGTATAAGTTTATTTTTCAACCATAAAATGTTTATTATAAGAATTTTGATGATAATATTCGGCAATCGGAATGAATAAATTTCGGGTGATAATATCATGAGCCTGGTCCGGCCAAATGGGTAAGCACTCTGCGTAGCGTTTTATTTTGCCCGGTGAGCGGCACGGCCCTCAATACGCGGGTTACGGGCCCGGATAAGCTGGCTCCGGAGGCTGAAAACCCTGACTGCTAATTGAATTATAGTGATAGGCAGCGGCGACGACGGCGCTGCCATAGCTATTGCCGGAGCTGCGGAAACAGCCTGAAATAAGCCCGGCCGGCGGCGCGCCAGTGGCGGTCGCACTGCGGCGCAAGGCGCTGGCTGCCTGCGTGGTAGTGCAACCGCCGTGGCGCGCCGCCGGCCGGGCGTTTCGGGTCGGCAAATGCCTTAAAACAGCTCGGCGGCCACCCGCCGGATGCTCTCCGACTTGCCCATGCTGTAGTAGTGCAGGCAGGGCACGCCGTGAGCCATCAGCTCGCGGCTCTGGTTGAGGCACCACTCGATGCCCACGGCACGGGCCGCCTCGTTGTCGCGGCACTGGCTGATGGCTTCCACCAGCGGCTCGGGCAGGTTGAGGAAGAAGGCCCGTGGCAGCATGGTGAGCTGGCTTTTGGTGGTGAGCGGCTTCAGGCCGGGGATGATGGGCACGGTAATGCCCGCGTCGCGGCACTTCTGCTCAAACTTGAAAAATTCCTCGTTGTCGAAGAACATCTGCGTCACGATGTAGTCGGCGCCCCGGTCCACCTTGTGCTTGAGGTAGCGGATATCGGAGGCGTAGTTGGGCGCCTCGAAGTGCTTCTCGGGGTAGCCGGCCGTGCCGATGCAGAAGTTGGTGGCCCAGGTATCGTCCTGTTCCTCATCCAGATACTCGCCCTTGTTCAGGTTGGCCACCTGGCCGATGAGGTCGCAGGCGTAGGCGTGCCCGTCGGGCTCGGCCTTGAACACGCCTTCTGATTTAATCGGGTCGCCGCGCAGGGCCAGAATGGAATCGATGCCCAGGAAATGCAGGTCAATCAGCGCGTTCTCCGTTTCCTCCTTGGTGAAGCCGCCGCAGATGAGGTGGGGCACGGTGTCCACGTCGAAGCGGTTTTTGATGGCCGCGCAGATGCCCACGGTGCCGGGGCGGCGGCGCACGGTTTTCTTCTCCAGCAGGCCGTTGGGGTGGTGGCGGTACACGTACTCCTCGCGGTGGTAGGTCACGTCGATAAACGGCGGCTTGAACTCCATCAGCGGCTCAATGTTTGAGAACAGCGTGTGGATGTTTTCGCCCTTTTTGGGCGGCAGCACCTCGAAGGAGAAGAGAGTTTTGCCGTTGGCGCGGGCGAGGTGGTCGGTAACTTTCATGTGAGGATGTAGGGACGCGCCATGGCGCGTTCGGGGCTTTGGACAGTTGGTGGTGGGCGGCACGGTTGGTGGGCACGCGCCCGAACGCGCCATGGCGCGTTCCTACGGTTTGGGCTCGTAGTTCAGGTTGGGCATCAGCCAGCGCTCCAGCTCAGCCAGGGGCATATGCTTGCGCCGGGCGATGTCGGCCACCTGGTCCACGCCAATGCGGCCGAGGCCGAAATAGCGCGAATCCGGATGCGCGTAGTACATGCCGCTCACCGACGAGGCCGGGTACATGGCCAGATTTTCGGTGAGCGAGATGCCGGTTTTGCCTTCCGCATCGAGGAGCTGAAACAGGGTGATTTTCTCGGTGTGGTCGGGGCAGCCGGGGTAGCCGGGGGCGGGGCGCACGCCGCGGTATTTCTCCTGCACGAGGTCTTCGTTGGTGAGGTGCTCGTCGGGCGCGTAGCCCCAGAACTCGCGGCGCACCCGCTCGTGCAGGCGCTCGGCAAAGGCTTCGGCCAGACGGTCGGCCAGGGCCTTCACCATGATGCTGGAGTAGTCGTCGTGGTCAGCCTCGTATTGCTCGATGAGCTTTTCGATGCCGATGCCGGCCGTTACGGCGAAGCCGCCCAGGTAGTCGGCGCGGCCCGATTCTTTCGGGGCCAGGAAGTCGGAGAAGGCAATGTTGGGTATGGTTGGCCCTTTCTCGCCCTGCTGGCGCAGCGTGAAAAACTCGGTGGCTACGGTTTCGCGCGAGTCGTCGGCGTAGATTTCGATGGTGTCGTAATCCTTCGTATTCGCCGGCCAGAAGCCCAGCACGGCGCGGGCCGTGAGCAGCTTCTCGTCGATGATGCGCGTGAGCATGGCTTGCGCATCGGCGAAGAGCTTGGTGGCGGCTTCGCCCAGCGTTTCATCCTCCAGAATGCGCGGATAGCGGCCCTTCAGTTCCCAGGTGTGGAAGAAGGGTGTCCAGTCTATGTATTGGGCTAACTCGGCGAGGTCGTAGTCTTCGAGCACCCTGGTGCCGAGGAAGCTGGGCTTGGTAATCGAAACCGTGTTCCAATCCGACTTAAAGCCGTTGGCGCGGGCGGCTTCGATGCTGAGGTAGCTTTTGTCGCGCTGGCGGCTGGCGTAGTCGGCGCGGAGGGCGGCGTAGTCGTCGGCCACGGTCTGGGCGTAGGCGCGCTCCCCCGAGCCGAGCAGACCGGCCGCCACGCCCACCGAGCGCGAGGCATCGTTGACGTGCACCACCGCGCCGCTGTAGGAGGGCGCAATTTTCACGGCTGTGTGCAGGCGCGAGGTGGTAGCGCCGCCGATGAGCAGGGGCACTTTCATGCCGCGCTTTTCCATGGCCTGGGCCACGTACACCATCTCATCGAGGCTGGGCGTGATGAGGCCGGAGAGGCCGATAACGTCCACCTGCTGCTTCTGCGCTTCGTCGAGAATCTTTTCGAGCGGCACCATCACGCCGAGGTCCACGATGTCGAAGTTGTTGCAGGCCAGCACCACGCCCACGATGTTCTTGCCGATGTCGTGCACGTCGCCCTTCACCGTGGCCATCAGGATTTTGCCGGCCGTCTGGCGGTCCGAGCCCTGCTTGTCGGCCAGCAGGTACGGCTCCAGGTAAGCCACGGCCTTCTTCATCACGCGGGCTGATTTCACCACCTGCGGCAGGAACATCTTGCCGGCCCCGAACAGGTCGCCCACCACGTTCATGCCGGCCATCAGCGGGCCTTCGATGACTTCCAGCGGCCGGCCTACCTGCTGGCGCACTTCCTCGGTATCCTCGTCGATAAATTCGGTAATGCCCTTTACCAGCGCGTGTTGCAGGCGTTCCTGCACCGGCAGGCTGCGCCACTCGTCGGCTTTCACCTCGGTCTTGTCCTTCTGCTTCACCGTGTCGGCAAATTCCACGAGGCGCTCGGTGGCGTCGGCGCGGCGGTTGAGCAGCACGTCTTCGACCAGCTCCAGCAAATGGGGCTCGATTTCGTCGTACACGCCCAGCTGGCCGGGGTTCACGATGCCCATGTCCAGGCCGGCTTTGATGGCGTGAAACAGGAAGGCCGTGTGCATGGCCTCGCGCACCACGTCGTTGCCGCGGAAGGAGAAGCTGATGTTCGAAATGCCGCCGCTGGTGAGCGCGCCGGGCAGGTTGCCCTTAATCCAGCGCACGGCCTCAATGAAGTCGAGGGCGTAGTTGCGGTGCTCGTCCATGCCCGTGCCCACGGTCAGGATGTTGGGGTCGAAAATGATGTCGGACGGGTCGAAGCCCACTTCCTTCACCAGGATGTCGTAGCTGCGCTGGCAGATTTCGATGCGGCGTTCCAGCGAGTCGGCCTGGCCGTTCTCGTCGAAGGCCATGACCACCACGGCCGCGCCGTACTGGCGCACCGTGTGGGCGCGCTCGCGGAAGGCGGCTTCGCCTTCCTTCAGCGAAATCGAGTTCACGATGCTTTTGCCCTGCACGCATTTCAGGCCGGCCTCCAGCACGCTCCACTTCGAGGAGTCAATCATCACCGGCACCCGCGCAATGTCGGGCTCCGAGGCGATGAGGTGCAGGAAGGTCGTCATCACCTGCTCCGAATCGAGCATGCCCTCGTCCATGTTGATGTCGAGTACCTGCGCGCCTTCCTCCACTTGCAGGCGGGCCACGGCCAGGGCTTCCTCGTAGGCGCCGGTGCGGATGAGGCGGGCGAAAGCACGCGAGCCGGTCACGTTGCAGCGCTCACCCACGTTCACGAAGAGGCTGTCGGACGTGATGTTGAAGGGCTCGAGGCCGCTCAGACGGGTGGCGTTTGAATGAGGAATGAGGAATGAAGAATGAGGAATTGCCCCATCCGTCAATTCTTCATTCTTCATTCTTAATTCTTCATTGCCGAATTGTCGAAGCTGACGCGGCGCGTAGCGAAGCGCCAGCTTCGACAATTCGGCAATGTGCTGGGGCGTGGTGCCACAGCAGCCACCCACCACCGTCACGATGCCTTCCTTCAGGTATTCTTCCACCAGGGCGGCGAATTCCTGGGCCGACTCGTCGTAGCCGCCGAAGGCGTTGGGCAGGCCGGCGTTGGGGTAGGCCGAGATGTGCACGTCGGAAATGCGGCTCAACTCCTGCACGTACTGGCGGAGCTGGTCGGCGCCGAGGGCGCAGTTCAGGCCCACGCTCAGCAGGGGCAGGTGGCGGATGCTGTTCCAGAACGCCTCCACTGTCTGGCCCGAAAGCGTGCGACCCGAGGCGTCGGTGATGGTGCCCGAAATCATGACCGGCACCACCCGTCCGCCTTCGTCGAAGAACTTCTGCACGGCGTAGAGGGCCGCTTTGGCGTTCAGGGTGTCGAAGATGGTTTCGATGAGCAGCGTGTCCACGCCGCCATCCACGAGGCCGCGCACCTGCTCGAGGTAGGCGGTGGCCAGCTCATCGAAGGTCACGGCGCGGAAGCCGGGCCGGTTCACGTCGGGCGAGAGCGAGGCGGTGCGGTTGGTGGGGCCCACGGCCCCGGCCACGAAGCGCGGGCGCTCGGGCGTGCTGTACTCGTCGGCGGCCTCGCGGGCCAGGCGGGCCGACTCGTAGTTCAGCTCATATACAATGTGCTCGAGGCCGTAGTCGGCCTGCGCGATGGTAGTCCCGCTGAAGGTGTTGGTTTCCACCATGTCGGCCCCGGCGGCGAAGTATTCGGCGTGGATGCCCTTGATGATATCGGGGCGCGTAATGCTCAGCAGGTCGTTGTTGCCGCGCAGGGGCTTGGGGTGGTCGGCAAAGCGCGCGCCGCGGAAATCCTCCTCCGTGAGCGGATGGCGCTGAATCATAGTGCCCATGGCACCGTCGAGAATCAGCAGGCGCTGGCGAAGCAGCTCGGGGAGGCTGTAGCGCGAATTTTGTAGCTCGCGCTCCGGGGCAATGGTGGGCGGGTTGGGGGCGGAAACGGACATTTCTTTCTGGTCGAATAGCTGCGTAAGCGCGTATCCAGAAAGAAACCCGTGCGCAGGCGCTCGGTTCCGGCTGTCATCTTCTTTCACCAAAACAGCGGTGAAACGGGAGTTGGCACCTACTCGCGGTAGGTTGCCAAGACGTCATCGGGCCCGGTCCCTCGGTCTTTCTGGATAGCAGCGCAAGGCGAAGATACAACGCTGCGCTTAATGAGGAATGAAGAATGAGGAATTGGAATCTGGAAAGTGCTTTCGAAATTCCTCATTCCTCATTCCTCATTCCTCATTCCTCATTCCTCATTCCTCATTCCTCATTCCTCATTCCTCATTAAGCCGAAGGCGTTACAGCGCCCAGGCCGGCCACACGCTGCCCGCCGCAAACACGGCCGGCTCCGGCGGCAGCTCCAGAAAGGCATCGGCCCCCACCAGCCCCATCATGTCGCCGGAGCCGCCTACGCGGAGCGGGGTGGCTAAGCGGCGTCCCTCCGCGTCCACGGCCAGGCGCACGGGCACGAAGTGGGTGAGTTGGGGCTTGAAGTGAATATCCACGGTGAGCACGGCTGGTGCAAGGGCTTCAATAGTCGCTGTTTCGGCCGCGCCTTCGGGCTGCTGCACGGCGCGCAGCCAAGGCCGCACGTAGCGGCCGGCCGTGATGAACGTGGACACCGGGTTGCCGGGCAGCCCGAACACCACCGGCCCGCCGGCCCGGGCCCCAAACCACAGCGGCTTGCCGGGGCGCTGCTGCACCTCGTGGAAAATTTCCACCACGTGCAGCTCGCGCAGCAGGCCGGGCAGGTGGTCGGCGCGGCCCTTGCTCACGGCTCCGCTCAGCACCACGGCATCGAAGCCGGCCCCGAGGATTTTGGTAAGCCCATCGCGCAGCTCTTCCAGCGCATCGGGCAGGTGAAAGAGCGAAACATCGGCCCCGTCCTGCGTCAGAAGCGCTTGCAGGGCATACGCGTTGGAACGCCGAATCTGGTGCGCCAGGGGCGTTTCGGTAATGCCCACCAGCTCGTCGCCGGTGCTCACCACGGCCACGCGGGCGGGGCGCGTCACGCGCAGTTCGGCCGCGCCCACGGTGGCGGCCACGGCCAGCTCGGCGGGCCCCAGGCGGGTGCCGGGCAGCAGCAGGACGTCGCCGGCGCGGCGGTCGGCGGCCTGGTGATGGATGTTGACGCCGGGCGTTTCAGGCGGCGGAATCTGGATGGCGGCGCGGCCGTCATGCAGCAGAATATCCTCGTAGCGCACCACCACGTCGGTGCCGGCGGGCAGCACGGCGCCGGTCATCACCTCCACGGCCTGCTGCGGATTGAGCAGCGGGCGGGACGGGGCGCCGGCATACTGCGCGTGCTGGATTTCGAATTCCGTCTGCCCGCCGGCCCAGGCGGCGTGGGCCACCGCAATGCCGTCCATCGCCACGCGGTTGAAGGGCGGGAAGTCGCGGTCGGCCGTGAGGGTTTCGGCCAGGATGCGGCCGGCGGCGTGGGGCAGCGGCACCGTTTCGGGCGCGAGGGGGCGGGCGGTGGCGAGGACGCGGGCAGTGGCTTCGGCAGGGGAGAGCATGGGCGGGCAGTGTGGTAACGACGCATATTTGCGTCACTCGTTGGGCAAGGGGACGGCCTGCATAGCGAGCTATTGCAGTGGCAGTCAAACAATCGGCGGCTGGAGTTAGCTATTAGCAACGCCACAATGGCCGATTAGCGGCTTCGCCATTTCCAACGATTCGGCGCAAATATGCGTCTCTACGTCCTATGCTGACCAAGAACTTTACCCACGTCAACGCCGCCAACCAGCCCACGATGGTCGATGTCGGCCAGAAAACGCCTACCCGCCGCGTGGCCCGCGCCCACTGCCGCGTGGTGCTGGGCGCGGAGCTGCTGAGCCGCGTGCAGGCCGGCGAAATGCCCTCGCACAAGGGGCCGGTGATTCACACGGCCATCCTGGCGGGCATCATGGGAGCCAAAAAAACGGCCGACCTCATCCCGCTCTGCCACCCGCTGGGACTCGATGACTGCAGCATCACCATCGAGCCCGAGGGGGCCGATGCCCTGCGCGTGGTGTGCACCGCCGTGGTCACGGGCCGCACCGGCGTGGAGATGGAGGCCCTGACCGGGGCCACCGTGGCCGCCCTCACCATCTACGACATGTGCAAGGCCTTTTCGCACGATATTACGATTGATAATGTGCAGCTTATCGCCAAAACCGGCGGCAAGAAGGATTTTAATCGGTTCGAAAATTCGTAAATTCCCCCATGGATAGTCTGCCCAGCTCAAACGTAAAACGCTTCAAACACGCTGCCCTCACCCGCCCCGACGTGGGCGAGTTTGGCCGCCACGAACTCGCCATGCTCGGGGCACCCTGCGGCGAAATTCAGGCGCTGGTGGCCCGGCTGCTGCCGCTGCTGGCCCCGGCGCTGCGCGTGGCCTACGTGGATGCCGACCACGCCGCCGGTGATGCCGCCACCGAAGATGCTGGTGCTGCGCTAGCCCAATCCATGCCCTACGTGGCCGAAAACGGCCTCTCGGCCGAGCTGGTCGATAAAATTACCCACCGCCAGCTCAACCTGACGCGGACCCTGGACCGCTTCACCCAGCCCGAGTTGCTGGCCCACGAAAGCGTGGTGCTGGTGAACGGCAACCACTTCCGCGCCCGCCAGCAGGTCGTCATCGTGGACCCGCGCAAGCCGCTGGACAAGAAGCTCGACCGCCTCACCGACGTGCGCCTGATTCTGCTGGCCGAGGGCCAGACGGAGCTGCCCGCCGTGCTGGCCGGGCACCTCAGCGCCGCCCCGCTGCCGCCCGTGCTGCGCCTGGCCGAAACGGAAAAAATAGCCGCCTTCATCCGGCAGTGGTATGCCCAGGCGGTGCCGGTGCTGCGCGGCCTCGTGCTGGCCGGCGGGCGCAGCGAGCGCATGCAAACCGACAAGGGCGCGCTGCACTACCACGGCCTCGACCAGCGCCAGCACACCGCCGCGCTGCTCAGCGAGTTCTGCCCCGATGTGCGCGTATCGGTGCGCCCCGACCAGGCCGGTGCGCTGCCCGCCGGCCTCACCGCGTTGCCCGATACGTTTCTGGGCCTCGGCCCGCTGGGGGGCATCCTCTCCGCCTTCCAGGCCGACCCGAACGCGGCGTGGCTGGTGCTGGCCTGCGACCTGCCCTTCCTCACCCGCAACACGCTGGAGCACCTGGTAAGCAACCGGCAGCCGGCGCGCATGGCCACGTCGTTCCGTAGTCCGTGGGATGCGTTTCCGGAGCCGCTCATCAGCATCTGGGAGCCGCGCAGCTACGGGCAGCTGCTGCGGTTTCTGAGCCTAGGCTACTCCTGCCCGCGCAAGGCCCTGATTAACTCCGACATCGAGTTGCTGGCCCCGCCCGCGCCCGAGGAGCTGCGCAACGTGAACACGCCGGAGGAGCGGGCCGCGGCCGAGCAGGAGCTGACTCGCTAGTGATAGCGCATTTGTCATCCTGAGCGCAGCGAAGGACCTTCTCACACGTGAATAAATCGCTCAGGCGTGAGAAGGTCCTTCGCTGCGCTCAGGATGACCGGTGGACTTAGCCTGAGGCAGGTTCCTACGCCATCATGGCCTCCCGCTCCCTGATGCGCAGGTCGTTGTTCACGGCCGTGGGCACCACCGTCACCACCACGTATTTCGAGGTGGGCGTGTTGCTCACTTTGGCCACGCTGCCGATGGGAACCAGCGGGTTAGCCTCCGGGAAATAGGCGCAGACGTTACCTTTCGGAATGTCATACGGCACGGCCACGAACTTCTCCACGCGGCGCTCCTCGCCCTGAAAGTGGCTGGTAATGTCGATGAGGTCTTTGGCTTTAATGCCGCGCGCGGCCATGTCGGCGGGGTTCATAAACAGCACGCGGCGCTCGCCGTGGATGCCCCGGTACCGGTCGTTATACTCGTAGATGGTGGTGTTGAACTGGTCGTGCGAGCGTACCGTCATCAGCACCAGCTGGTCGGGCTCCAGGGCGTACTTCTCCAGCGTGGTTTTGGTGAAATGGGCCTTGCCGTCGGGCGTGGTGAACTTGCGCTCGCGCGGGCCGTTGGGCAGGTAGAAGCCGCCGGGCCGGCGCAGCTTCTGGTTGAAATCCTCGAAGCCGGGGATGACGCGGGCAATGTGGTCGCGGATGACGTCGTAATTCTCCGTCATGGCCACCCAGTCGGCAATGTTGGTTCTCTCGCCCAGCGTGGCAATGGCCATGCCGCTGATGATGGCCACTTCGCTGAGCTGTTCGCCGGCCAGCGGCGTCAGAATGCCCTTGTTCTGGCTCACCACGCCCATCGAATTTTCACACGAAGTCATCTGGTGGCCCGACTTCTGTCTGTCGATATCGACGTGGGCGAAGGTGGGCAGCAGCAGGCTGGTTTCGCCGGTGGTGAGGTGGCCGCGGTTGAGCTTGGTGCCCACAAACACGGTCAGCTTCTGCTTGCGCATGGCTTCGGCAATGACTTCGGTGTCGGGGCCGGCGGCCAGCAGGTTGCCGCCCAGGCCGAAGTACACCTTGGTGTGGCCCAGGCGCATGGCCTTGATGGACTCCACCACGTCGAAGCCGTCCTTGGTGGGCGGCGTGAAGTTGAACTCCTTCTGCAGCGAATCCAGAAAGGTTTTCGGCATGCGCTCCCAGATGCCCATCGTGCGGTCGCCCTGCACGTTGGAGTGGCCGCGCACCGGGCAGGTGCCCGCGCCGGGCTTGCCGATGGCGCCCTTCAGGAGCTGCAGGTTCACGATTTCCTGAATGGTCTGCACGCCCTGGCGCTGCTGCGTCACGCCCATGGCCCAGCAGGTGATGATTTTCTGCTTGGTGGCAATGAGGTTGGCCGCTTCCAGCAGCTGCGCCCGCGAGATGCCGCTGATTTCCTCAATTTCCTCCCAGCTGGTGGTGCGGATGTTCTGCTCAAAATCGGCAAAGCCGACCGTGAATTCATCCACAAATTTGCGGTCCACCACCTGGCCGGGGTTCCGGTCCTCGGCCTCCAGCAGGTGCTTCATGATGCCGCGCAGCAGGGCCATGTCGCCGTCCACCTTCACCTGCAGAAACACGTCGGTAATCTGCGTGCCGTCGCCCATGAGCGCGCCCAGCGCCTTCAGCGGATTCATGAAATCCTGCGGGTTGCGGAAGTGGTTGAGGCCGGCCTCGATGAGCGGATTCACGGCAATGATTTTGGCCCCGTTCTTCTTGGCAATCTGCAGGGCCGTGAGCATGCGCGGGTGGTTGGTGCCGGGGTTCTGGCCGATGATGAGGATGACCTCGGCCTCGTGCAAATCGTTGAGCGTCACCGAGCCTTTGCCCAGGCCCAGCGTGGGGCTCAGGGCCGAGCCGCTGCTTTCGTGGCACATGTTGGAGCAGTCGGGCAGGTTGTTGGTGCCGAACTGCCGGGCGAAAAGCTGGAACAGAAACGCCGGCTCATTGGGCACCTTGCCCGAAGTGTAGAACACGGCTTCGTTGGGCGAGTCCAGGGCGTTCAGCTCCCGGGCGATGAGGTCGAACGCATCGGGCCAGGCAATGGGGGAGTAGTGGTTGTCGCCGGGGCGCTTCACCATCGGGTGGGTGAGGCGGCCGGCGTTGTTCTGGTCGCGGTCGGTCATGCGCGAGAGCTCGGCCAGGCTGTGCCGGGCGAAAAACTCCGGCCCGGCGGCCCGGTCGTCGGCATCCGAGGCCGTGGCCTTCGCGCCGTTCTCGCAGAACTCGGCTACGGAGCGGTGCTCGTCGGGGTCGGGCCAGGCGCAGCTCGAGCAGTCGAAGCCGTCCTTCTGGTTCAGGCCCAGCAGGGCCTTGGTGCCGCGCCCCACGCCGCCCTCCGTCCAGCTGAACTGCATGGATTTGATGACGGCCGTGACGCCGGCCGCTACTTTCTCACGGGCTTCGAGCCGCAGGCCGGTCAGGGCTTCGGGCGGCTGGGCCAGAATGGGGTGCTCGTACTTGGCGTTGGCAACGTCGGGGGCGGGGATGTGGGCGTGCACGTGAGTATCCTGGGGTTCGGTGCGGTAATGGTCGGGCGCGGGGGCGCTGCCCTGGTTGGGGCGCTCGCCGCTTTTGGGGGCGTTTTCGGCCTTTTGCTCGTGGGCCTTGCCGGCCTGGCCGGGGTCAGATTTGGGAGAATCTTCCATTGTTTTAATTATGAATTATAAATTATGAGTTATGAATTTGTTGAGGAATGCGATGAGTTGTTTTGGTGCGAGCTGGAACCGATTTGCAGGCATGCATTCGCCATAGGCTCAATTCATAACGCATAATTCGAAATTCATAATTGGCACTAGTGCCGGCAGTCCAGGTCCTTCTCAACCAGAATGCGGAGATGCTGGTTTTCAGCCAGTGGCAGGGTGTGCGAGAAGCCATTCTGGTCGGTTTCGACCCATTCTTTGGCCATCGCAAACGGCACCAGCACGGTGAGCGCGCCCGGCTCGTAGTGTACCTGCACGGGCTCTTCGTTGGGGAGGGTCTGGGCGGGCTCGGAGCCGCGTTCCAGGGCGTAGGTCAGGCGCTGCCCGGGGCTGAGGCCGAAATGCACGGCCCCTTCGACGCGGCCGGTTGCGGCAAATTCATCCAGCTCACCCTGGGATAAGCGCAGGCGTAGCGTGTCGTCTTCGATGCGGAGTTTCATGGGGCGGGATTTTGGGTAAAAGTTAAACGGTGAGGATGGAAAGCAGTTACCCGGCGGTGCGTATTTTCTGGCGGCGCGAAGTACAGTTACCGCCGAGGACGCAGAGGTTTTCGCGGAGGTTCGCAAAGCTGTTGCGGCGCGACTCAGCGTGCCTCCGCGCCCTCGGCGGTAACCTCCGCCTGTAGCCGCCAGCCGTGGCTGTAGATGTTGAACCGCTCGTCGCGCACGAAGCCCAGCACCGTCATGCCGAAGCTCTCGGCCGCCTGAATGGCGAGGCTGCTCGGTGCGCCCACGGCCGCCAGCACGCCGATGCCGGCCGCCGCCGCCTTCTGCACCAGCTCGAAGCTGACCCGGCCGCTCACCAGCAGCAGGTGCTGGTGCAGCGGCAGCCACCCGGCCAGCAGCGCGGCCCCAATCACCTTGTCCAGGGCATTGTGCCGGCCCACGTCTTCGCGCAGCAGCAGCAGCTCGCCCGCCGGCGAAAACAGCGCCGACGCGTGCTGCCCGCCCGTCTGCTCGAAGCCGGCCTGAGCGGCGCGCAGCTTTGCGGGCAGCTGGTGCACCGTTTCGTAGCGCAGCTGCGGCCCGGCGGCGGGCAGCACCGGGCAGCTGGCGGTTCGCACGGCGTCGATGCTGGTTTTGCCGCACACGCCGCAGCTGGAGCTGGTGTAGAAATGCCGCTCCAGGGCTGCGAAATCGACATTAACATGCGCCGCCAGCTCGGCGCGCACCACGTTGCCGGCTTCTTCGGCCTTCTGCACGTCGGGGCAGGGAATGACGCCCAGCAGGTCGGCTTTGCGGTGGATGAGGCCTTCGGTGAGCAGGAAGCCGGCGGCCAGCTCCTCGTCGTGGCCGGGCGTGCGCATGGTCACCGACAAGGTGCGGTGCAGGCGCTGGCCCTGGGCTTCGTAGCCCACGCGGATTTCCAGCGGCTCCTCGGCGGCCAGCTGGTCGGAGGCGGGCACGGGCGGGCCGCTGCCGCTCACTTTTTCGATGGTGGCGAATGCGTAGCTGGCGGCGGGAAGCAGAATGGCGGGGTCCATGGGTGGGCAGGATGCTTTGGTGAGGTAGAAAAGTAGAACGTCATGCAGCGCGCAGCGAAGCATCTTGCCCGCAGTCAGTAAACCAATCGTCAAATGAAAAGGATTAGTAGCGGTGGGCAAGATGCTTCGCTGCGCGCTGCATGACGTTCTTTTTCGTGTGCCGTTCTTGTGGCCCAATCCTGCCCCTGCCCGCCGCCTATGAAACTTCGCAATCTCACCCGCAACCTTACGCTTTGGGTGCTGCTGGCCATTGTGGCCGGGGCGCTGCTGGGCCACTTCCGGCCCGCTACGGCGGTGGCGATGAAGCCGCTGGGCGAGAAGTTCATCGAGGTGGTGAAGCTGTTTATCAACCCCATTATCTTTCTCACCATCACGCTGGGCATCAGTACGATGGGCGATTTGAAGAAAGTGGGGCGCATCGGCGGCAAGGCCTTGCTGTACTTCGAAATCGTGACCACGCTGGCGCTGCTCATTGGGGTGGGCGTGGCGGCGCTGGTGCGGCCGGGCGCGGGCGTGAGCACGGGCCGGCTCGATACCGGGAAGGTGGGCGAGTACACCAAAAAAGCCACGGAGTTCTCGTGGGGCCACTTCCTGGCCGATAACCTGACCTTGCAGGTGCTCATCGTGGCCATTGTGCTGGGCATTGTGCTGAGCAAGTATGCCGGCCGCAAGCCCATCATCCATTTCCTGAAGGAGTGTTCGAAATACGTGTTTCGCGGGCTGCACCTGGTGATGCTGCTGGCGCCCATCGGCGCGTTTGGCGGCATGGCCTTCACCATTGGTAAGTACGGCATTGCCACGCTGCTGCCGCTGGGCAAGCTCATGGCCACGGTTTATCTGACCATGGGCATGTTCGTTTTCCTGGTGCTGGGGGCCATTCTGCGCTACTGCGGCATTGGCATGTGGTCGTTTCTCAAGTACATCAAGGCCGAGCTGCTGATTGTGCTGGGCACGTCCTCGTCCGAAGCCGGCCTGCCGGGCCTTATGGAAAAGCTGGAAGGCATGGGCTGCGCCCAGCCGGTGGTGGGGCTGGTGGTGCCCACGGGCTACTCCTTCAATCTCGACGGCACCACGATTTACCTCTCGCTCTCGACCCTTTTTCTGGCCCAGGTGTTTCACGTCGATTTATCGGCGGGCCAGATTCTGACCATGATGGGCATCCTGATGGTGACCTCGAAGGGCGCGGCCGGGGTAGCGGGCAGCGGCTTTGTGGTGCTGGCCAGCACGCTCACGGCCATGAAGGTGATTCCGGTGGAGGGCCTGGCGCTGCTGCTGGGCGTGGATAGGTTTATGAGCGAAGCCCGCTCCATCACCAACTTTATCGGCAACGGCGTGGCCACCATTTTCCTGGCCCACACCGAAGACGCCCTCGACCACGAAACGGCCGTAGAAGCGCTGGGCAAGCGCCTGCCGCCGCTGCGCCTGCGCCGCCGCAAGGGCCTCACCAGCGGCGAGTACCTGGGCGAAGTAGCCGAGGAAGCCGCCAGCCCCGGTCCGACGGCGCAGCCGTCCGACCGGTTGTCATCAGAACGATAGCCGCACCAGCCGGCACCGGCAGCTAGGTGGCGCGGCTTCCTGAACTTACACCCAATGAACACCCTCACCCAAACTCAGCCCACGCCGCCTGCCCCCACGCGCCCGCCCATCCGCTTCGACCGCAACGAGGTGGCTGGCGCGTTCGGCGACCTCGGCACCGATTTGCCGCTGCTCATCGGCGTCATCGCCGCCTCGCGCGTCGACAGCGCGAGCGTCCTGATTCTGTTCGGGCTGATGCAGGTGTTCACCGGGCTGTGGTACCGCATGCCCATGCCCGTGCAGCCGCTCAAGGCATTCGCGGCGCTGGTCATTGCCCAGAAAATTCCCGGCCGGGTCATTTTCGGCGGCGGGCTGGCCATTGGCATCAGCATGTTTTTCCTGTCGATAACCGGGCTGATTGATGCGCTGGCGCGGCTGGTGCCCAAGGCCGTGGTGCGCGGCATTCAGTTTGGGCTGGCCCTGCAGCTGGCCACGCTGGCCCTCACCAAATACGTGGGCGCCGATGGCGCGGCCGGCTACGCGCTGGCGGCGGCGGCCTTCACGGTCACGGTGGTGCTGTTTGGCAACCGGCGCTGGCCGGCGGCGCTCATCGTCATTGCCCTGGGGGCGGCGTATGCGCTGCTTTTTAAGCTCGATTTTGCCACGGCCCAAAAGGCGGTGGGCCTGCACCTGCCCGCCTGGTACCTGCCCCAAACGGCCGATATTCTCACCGGCGCGGTGCTGCTGGCCCTGCCCCAGATTCCACTTTCGCTCGGCAATTCCATCCTGGCCACCAAGCAGGTGGCGCACGATTTATTCCCTGAGCGCCCGCCGCTCACCATCCGCAAAATCAGCTTCACCTACGCGCTGATGAATCTGGTGAACCCGTTTTTCGGGGGCTTTCCGGTGTGCCACGGCTCGGGCGGCATGGTGGGGCACTATGCGTTTGGGGCGCGCACGGGCGGCTCGGTGGTCATCTACGGCAGCATTTTCCTGGTGATGGGGCTGTTCTTCAGCCAGGGCTTTGCCGACGTGGTGCAGATTTTTCCGCTGCCGGTGCTGGGCGTGCTGCTGCTGTTCGAGGCCCTGTCGCTGGCCACGCTGCTGCGCGACATCAGCGGCCAGCGGAGTGACCTGCTGGTGGCGCTGCTGGTGGGCCTGCTCTGCGCCGGGCTGCCGTATGGCTACCTGGTGGGGCTGGTGGTGGGCACGGCCATCTACTACGCCATGCAACGCGGCTGGGTGGGGCTGGGCAAGAGCTTGTAGCACCTGCTTCAGCCTGTGCCCGCCCTCACGATGCACAGGCTGAAGCAGGTGCTACAAGGGGCTACACGCTCAGAATCGGCACGGGCTGCTTGTGCTCGTCCACGGCCACGAAGGTGAACAGGCCGGTGACGGCCTTGTGGCGCTCTTCGGAGTACATCTGCTCCACGAACAGCTCGACGCGCACTTTCAGGCTGGTGCGGCCCACGTACTCGATGTTGGCCACCAGCTCCACCAGCGAGCCGCCGGGAATGGGGTGCGTGAAATCGACCCGCTCGGAAGAAACCGTCACCATTTTCAGGCGCGAAAACCGGGTGGCGGCAATGAAGGCCACCTCGTCCATGAGCAGCAGCGTGGTGCCGCCAAACAGGGTGTCGTAGTGGTTGGTGGTGTTGGGGAAAACGGCTTTGAAGATGCGCGTTTCGGCGCGGGCAATGCGGTCGGCAAGGAGCATGGGCAACGGGGAAAAAAGGAGAAAAACGGCCTCCGCTTGCATCTCAGCCCTTGTTGCGATAAACTGACCACCGGCCGCACGCCACCCCGGCCGCGCCCCGGGCGCGGCGGTACGGCACCGCCGATGCCAGCCCCAAAGCGCGAGGGCAGCATCACTCGGCGGCCGGCAGGTCTCCTGACTTGTTTCGGATGGGCCCCGCCCTTCTCGGCCCGGTTTCGGCGGGCCAATGGGCACTGATGGGGCCACCGGCTCCGGCCCGTGGGGGCCGGGAAACTCACAGTAGCGCGTCTGTTCGGGAGTTGCACCCGATTCCCTTTTAATTTCCGCCGGCGCCTGGGCCCCGGCCGAAAACCGTCCGCTGATTGAAGGAAATCAAACCGAGAACCAACGCCGCAAAGGTACGCGCCCGAACCCGCGCACCGGCAGAAGCAGCCCGCCGGGCCGCGCCAGCCGGTGCGCGGGGCAATTTTTTCGATGCAAACCAAGCGGGCTGCGCCGCTGCGTCTTTACTTTGTGGTGATGGAAGTAAAGACATTCCCCATAGAGGGCCTGATTGAGTTTGTCCCCCGCATATTTGGCGACGACCGGGGCGTGTTTTTCGAAACCTTCAGCGCCCGCCTCATGGCCCAGGCCGGGGCCGACGCCCCGTGGGTGCAGGACAACCAGTCGAACTCCAAAAAAGGCGTGCTGCGCGGGCTGCATTTCCAGCGCCCGCCCCACGCCCAGGCCAAGCTGGTGCGTGTAGGCCAGGGCCGTGCCCTCGACGTGGCCGTCGATTTGCGGCAGGCCTCGCCCACCTACGGCCAGCACGTCCTGGTAGAGCTCACAGCCGAGCGGGGCAACATGCTCTACATCCCCGTCGGCTTTGCCCACGGCTTCATGGCGCTGGAAGACAACACGATTTTCCTCTACAAGTGCTCCGACTACTACGCCCCCGCCACCGAAGGCGGCCTGCGCTGGGACGATGCCGACCTGGGCATCAGCTGGGGCACCGAAGTAGCTCCGCTGGTATCGGGCAAAGACAATGAGCTGCCCGGCTTCAGGGATTTTGTGAGCCCGTTTTAGGCAGACAGCATTTAGCAGCTGTCCATCAACCGTTAGCCGCCGTTCGACCAGGTTCTTGCGGACCTGCTGAACGGCGGCTAACGGTTGATGGACAGCTGCCGACTGAAATCAGAGCAGCTCCACCAGGGTTTCCAGGGCCATGCCGCGGCTGCCTTTCACCAGAACCTGCCGGCCCGTCGTGGGGTGTTGGCGCAGCCAGTCGGCCGCTTCGGCTTTGGTGGCAAAGTGCCGGGCCGTGGCAGCCTGCGCGGCTGCGCCGGCCATTTCCGGCCCAATGAGCAGCACCTGCGGCAAGCGCAGCTCGGCCAGCAACTGGCCCAGGAGGCGGTGCTCGGCCGGGCTGTCGTCGCCCAGCTCAAACATGTCGCCCAGAATAGCCAGCTTGGTGTGGCCCGGCGATACCGGCCGGGCCGCGAAGCTGCGCAGCGCGGCGGCCATGCTGCTGGGGTTGGCGTTGTAAGCATCGAGCACCAGCTCGTTGCCGACGGCGGTGCGCACCAGCTGCGAGCGGTTGTTTTGGGGGTTGTAGCTGGCCAGGGCGGTGGCCACTTTGTGGGCCGGAATGCCGAAATGCAGGCCCACGGCGGCGGCGGCGGCCAGGTTGGGGAAGTTGTAGTCGCCGGTGAGCTGGGCGGCCACGTCGGTGCCATCGGCCAGGCGCAGGGCCACGGCGGGGTCGGCGGCCAGCAGGGTGGCGGGGTAGGTATCGACTAAATTGGGGTAGCTGACGCGCACGGGCACCTGTGCCGCCAGCGACGGCAGGCGGGCATCGAGCGTGTTGACGAAGGCCGTGCCGCCGGTGCGCGTCAGGAAATCGAACAGCTCGCCCTTGCCCAGGGCCACGCCCTCGGCCCCGCCAAAGCCTTCGAGGTGGGCCTTGCCGATGTTGGTGATGAGGCCGTGGGTAGGCTGCGCGATTTCGCACAGCGCCGCGATTTCGCCCCGGTGGTTGGCGCCCATCTCAATCACGGCAAAGTTGTGCTCGCCGGCCCGCAGGCGCAGCAGCGTGAGCGGCACCCCAATGTGGTTGTTGAGGTTGCCGATGGTGGCCAGCACCTGAAATTGCTGGGCCAGCACGGCCGTGAGCAGCTCTTTGGTTGTGGTTTTGCCGTTGGAGCCCGTGATGGCCAGCACCGGGATGCGGAACTGCTGGCGGTGCTGGCGGGCCAGCTCCTGAAGGGCGCGCAGCGGGTCGGGGGCGTAGGTGTAGCGGCCGGGGTCGGAGGCGGCCAGCACCACATCGTCGACCACGGCGTGGGCCGCCCCTTTTTCCAGCGCGGCAGCCGCAAAGGCCGCACCCCGGAAGTTGGGGCCGTTGAGGGCGAAAAACAGCGTGCCGGGCTGCGGCTGGCGCGAATCGGTGCTGACCTGGCCGCCGGCGGCCAGGTAGTGGGAGTAAAGCGGCGTGGGCATGAACGGAAAAGGCTTACCGGATGTAACTTGGTGCAAAGGTGGGCGCGATTTTTGTAGTTCGCGCCAACGGTCTATTTCAACTTTCCACCTCATCACCTTCCTATGCTTCGTTCTTACGCGTTGTTGCTGGCACTGCTGGCGTTTTCTCTCGCCGCCAGTGCCCAGGGCACCTTCGGGTTTCAATACCAGCCCGTGGCCAAAGTGGTGCACGGCACCGACACCCTGCGCAATGCCTGGGCCGGTGGCCTCAACACCCCCCAGTTCAGCCACATCGACCTGAATGGCGACGGGCAGCAGGACCTGTTTGCCTTCGACCACGAAACCAGCCGCTGCTACACGTTTCTGAGCGTGGCGGCTGCGGGAGCTGCCAACGGCCGCCGCTGGCAGTACGCCCCGGAATACGAAAGTGCTTTTCCGACCGACCTGCAAAGCTGGGTGCTGCTGCGCGACTACGACTGCGACGGCCGCGCCGACATCTTCACCTACATCAACGGCGGCGAAATCCGGGTTTTTCGGAATACGCTGGTCAATGGCCGGCCCAGCTTCACGCTGGCCACCAACCAGATTCGCTTTTCCGGTAACTTCTCGGGCACGGCCAACCTGACCATTGGCGGCTACAACCTGCCCGCCATTCAGGACGTGAACGGCGACGGCAAGCTCGATATCATGACCTACGATTTCATCAGCGCGTCCTACATCGAGCAGTACATCAACACCAGCCCCGGCACCTGCGGCGGGGCCCTCACCTTCACGATGACCACCAGCAACTGGGGCGGCATTGAGGCCTGCTCGGGCTGCGCGGGGTATATGTTCAACGGCCAGCAGTGCTTCACGGCCAAGCCCACCCACACGGGCGGCCACAGCATTCTGATGGTGGACCTGGATGGCGACGGCGACCAGGACATGCTCGACGGCCGCGACAACTGCCCGGAGCTGACGCGCCTGCTCAACCAGGGCACCACCACGGCACCGGTGCTCACGCAGGGCGGCGTTTCCGCCAGTTTCCCCTCGGCTGCCACGCCGGTATCGGTGCCGGTTTTTCCGGCCGGCTATTCCATCGATGCCAACTTTGATGGCCGCCCTGACCTGGTGGTGGCCCCCAACATGGTGAACAACCTGGCCGATATGGTGAGCATGAGCCATCAGATTCAGCTGTTTACGAACAGCGCCGCCAGCGGTGCGCCGGCGTATGCCTACCAGGCCGCCGGCTTTCTGCAAAACGACATGATTGACGTGAGCGAAGGTGCCGCGCCCACCTTCGGCGACATCGACGGCGATGGGTTGATGGACATGCTCATCGGCAACCAGGCCGACCGTGTGAACGGTGCGTACCGGGCCACGCTCACGTATTACCGCAACGTGGGCACCCGCACCCGGCCCATTTTCAAGCTGATGAACAGCGACTACCTGGGCCTTGCCACCCAGGCGCTGCTGGGCATCAAGCCGGTGCTGGTGGACCTGAACCGCGACAATGCCCTCGACTTGGCCTACAGCGTGTGGGACCGGGGCACCAACGTGCTGTACTACATTCTGAACACGGCTGCCGCTGGCCGGCCCGTGGCGTTCGACGCAGTGAATGCCGTTGATTTCAAGCGCCAGGGACCCGTGGGCGCTACCTATCCCAACCCCACCATTACCTCGGGGGTGCTGCCCTACGAACGGGGCAGCATGCCCTGCTTCACCGATGTGGACAACGACGGTTTCGTGGATTTGCTCATCGGCACCAACGAGCAGCGCGAGCCGGGCATGGCGCTGCGCTACTTCCGCAACCGGGGCCGGGGGCCGCTCGACAGCGCTTTCGTGCTGGTGAACAATGACTTTGGCCAGATTCGCGATGCCGCCGGCCAGCGCCCCGTCAACCTGAGCCCCACGGTGGCCGACTTCGACGGCGACGGCTTTCCCGACTTGCTGGTGGCCGACGATGCCGGCATTCTGCGCTACTATTCCAACTACCGGGCGATGGGCAGCCTGTTTTCGGAACGCAACGACGTGCTCTACAACCCCGTCAGCAGCCAGTACGAAACCAACCGCCTGGGCAAGGATGCCTACGCCCACTACGGCCTGGCCGCTGCCGATGTGAACGGCGACGGCGCCCCCGAGCTCTTCGTCGGCACCGAGTCGGGCGGCATCATCAGCTACAGCACCCGCAACCGGGGCACCGCCACGGCCACGCACACCGAAGCTGCCCGCGCCCTGGCCCTGAGCGTGTACCCGAACCCCGCCACGGCCTCAGCCACGGTCGAAACCGCCACGCCCACCCGCCTCACCGTGTTCGACCTCACCGGCCGCGTGGTGCTGACCGATGCCACGGCCCAGCGCCGCCACGCCTTGCGCCTCACCGGCCTGGCCCCCGGCGTGTACCTGGTGCGCGCCACCGGCCCCGATGGCGCCGCCGCCGTGCAGCGCCTGGCCGTGCAGTAAAAGGCCGCCTGTCATCGCGAGCGGAGCGCAGCGAAACGCAGCAAAACGCAGGCAACCGAGGCCAGCGTAGCTCATCCGGCCTCTTGATGCGACCTGCCTGAACAATGTGAAAAGCCCCGGCTCTGGATAGAGTCGGGGCTTTCTGTGGTAGAAAGGCTTTGTCACAACCCTGAGCTAGTCGCATTGGGACGACGGATGAGCTACGTTGACCTTTGGTTGCCGCGCTCCGCTTGCAATGACAGCTAGCCGCGCAGCTCAAACGCGTCGCCGTCGTTCAGCGCGGTGAAGCGGGTGCGGAATTCATCCAGCTCATCGCGCTTCAGGGTCTGGGTGAAAATGCCCGCTTCCGAGTGCGCTTCTACCAGGTAATTGCCCTTGGCATCCAGCAGGGCCGAGTCGCCGGAGTAGTCGTGGCTGAGGGCATCCTGCCCGATGCGGTTCACGCCCAGGGCGCAGGCCACGTTCTCGATGGCGCGGGCGCGGAGCAGCGTCATCCAGGCGGTGCGGCGCACGGCGGGCCAGTTGGCCACGTACAGCAGCAGGTCGTAGGGCTCAATCGGCTGGTTGCGGCTCCACACGGGGAAGCGCAGGTCGTAGCACACCAGCGGGCAGATGCGCCAGCCGCGCCAGTCCTCCACTAGGCGGGCCTGGCCGGGCGTGTAGGTGTGCTGCTCGCCGGCCAGCGTGAAGAGGTGGCGCTTGTCGTAGTGGCGCAGGCTGCCATCGGGCCGCACCCACAGCAGGCGGTTGAAATACGCCCCGTTTTCCTCAATGATAACGCTGCCGGTCACCACGGCATCGTGGGCGGCGGCCTGCTCGCGGAGCCAGGCCACGGTGGGGCCGCTCATGGGCTCGGCCTGGCCGGCGGCATCCATGCTGAAGCCGGTGGTGAACATCTCGGGCAGCACAATGAGGTCGGTGGGCCGGGTGAGGCCGGCCAGCTGCCGGCCAATGGCGGCGCGGTTAGCGGCGGCATCGTGCCAGTGCAGTGCGGTTTGAACGAAGGAAACGGTGAGGTCGGACATAAAGAAATTAAAATACCAGGCGGAGCCTTTTATTCGTATTGCGCCCGGTAAAACTGGTGCCTGGCATCAAGCTTCAGCTGATTATTCTTGAACCACTGCAGGAAAGCTTTCCACTTCTCCGGGTTATCTTTTTCCCACTGCGAAAAGCCTGCCTCGTCGCCGGCCAGCAGCAGCCAGTGGTTGTAGGCTTCGAGGTGGCCCGCCTGTTTGATTTGGCGCTGATAGTCAAACATCACATTGGGAATGTTCTTGCTTGCCGGCAGGCGGTAATAGTTTTCCACAAAGTTGGTCCGAATGCGGTCCAGAGCGTTCAGGTCCACGCCTTTCTCGCCGATTACTGACATCAGCATCACCGGCTCATAGACCATGCCGCCATATGGCAGCTTCAGCTTTTGGCCCTTCACCGGCACAATGACGTTGCTCTTGCTAAAGCTCACTTCTACAGTATCGGCGCCGGCAAATTTAATCTCGCTTTTGTAGGTGTCGTACAGCAGCTTGCTGATTTCAAAGGTGCGCTGGCTGTTGGGTTCCAGGTTGATGAACAGTTCGCCGTAAATCATGCCCCACACTTCTTCCGACGAATTGCAGAAGAGCTTGGAAGCCCAGTAATAATTAGAGGAAAACTCTGGCGCTATCCGAATACCACGCTCGAAATAGCCGATGGCTTTGTCGAAATCCTTCCGCCCCATGTACACGATGCCCAACTCCAGCGGCAGCCGCCCCGAAGTCGGAAATTTGCGCATACCGGCTTCATAAACCTCAATGGCTTGCGGAGAATTGCCGTTGCTATCATAGGCATTGCCCAGCAGTTCAAACGTGCGGTCGCTGGCATCGGAGAGCTTTATCAGGGGTTCGAGCATCTCCAGCGCCTGGGCGTATTTCTTCTGCTGATAGTACGCCAGGCCGAGTTCGTAGGGGTAAGCCGAGCGGGCCGGGTCGAGCTTATGCGCCTCCTGGAGCAGGCCGATGGCTTCATCGAGCTTGCCTTCGTCCATGAGGCGGATGGCATTCAGGCCTTTGGTTTCAGCATCTTGCTTGGCTGTTTGGCCAAGGGAGGCCAGGCTGGTGCTGAGGGCCAGCGCAAGGCCGGCAAAGCGTAAGCGTTTCGACATAATGGAAAGGAATATGAGGAGGGCAAAGTACCGCGAAGCGGCCTCAGGCACCCGTTTTGAGCTGAGGCCTGTCAGAAAGTCAACATTCGACCAGCCTGACGCTGGCCCGGCAGTTGCCGCTTCCAGCATTGCACTGCACGGGAAAGATGCTTCGCTGCGGCGTTATGCACACAATGTCTTGCACGAGGCTTTGGAAATCTTGGCCTACCGCAGCCGTTGCGCCGCCGCATCCAGCGTGGCGGCTTCCTTCGCGAAGCAAAACCGAATCAGCCCATCATCAAAGCCATCGTGGTAAAAGGCCGATACCGGCACCACGGCCACGCCCTTTTCGCGGGCCAGAAACTCGGCAAATGCCACGTCGCTGGCGGGCGAGAAGGCGTCGTAGCGGGCCAGCTGGAAGTAGCCGCCGGGCACGGGCAGCAGCTCCCAGCCCGCGCCGGCCAGCAGGCGCCGAAACTGGTCGCGCTTCGCCTGGTAAAACGGGGCCAGGCCCCGGGCGTGGGCATCGGCCGGGTCGGCTTCCAGGGCATCGGCCAAGGCGTGCTGGGTGGGCGTGCTCACGGCGAAGGTGAGGAACTGGTGCACCCGGCGCACCTCGGTGGTGAGGGCGGGCGGCGCAATGCAGTAGCCCACTTTCCAGCCGGTGGCGTGGTAGGTTTTGCCAAACGACGAGAGCACGAAGCTGCGCTCGCGCAGGGCCGGGTGCTGGCGCGCGCTCATGCGCGGAGCGCCGTCGAACACCAGGTGCTCGTACACTTCATCGCTCAGCACCAGGGCATCGGTCCCCTCGAGCAGGCGGGCCAGCTCGTGCCAGTCGTTGGCCGTGAAAACGGCCCCGCTGGGGTTGTGGGGCGTGTTCACCATCACCAGGCGGGTGCGGGCCGTGAGCACCCGGCGCACGGCATCCCAGTCGGGCCGGAAGTGCGGCGCGGGCAGGCGCACGTAGCGCGGCACGCCGCCCTGCAGCCGGATGGCCGGCCCGTAGAGGTCGTACGCGGGCTCAAACACCAGCACCTCATCGCCGGGGCGCACCACGGCGGCCAGCACGGCATACAGCGCCTCGGTGGCCCCGGCCGTGATGGTGATTTCGGTGGCCGGGTCGGGCGCGGGGGCATCGGCCTGCAGGCGGGCTACCTGGGCGGCAATGGCGGCCCGCAGGCGCGGCAGGCCGGGCATGGGCGCGTACTGGTGGTGGCCGGGCGTGCGGGCGTGGCGGGCCAGGGCTTCGAGCAGCTCCTGCGGCGGGTCGTAGTCGGGAAAGCCCTGGGCGAGGTTGATGGCCCCGGTTTCCTGGGCCAGCAGGGTCATTTGGGTAAAGATGCTGACGCCAACATCGGGAAGCTTGGAGTGGAGCACGGGGTGATGGAAATAGGGCGGCGAAACGGTTCTGTGGTGCTGAGCGCGCCGCCAGAAACCTCATCCATGCAGGAGAAGGCCCTCGGCTAGCTTCAGCACGGCAAATAAGCGCAGGAGCGGGGCCGGAAACCTACAAATAAATCCGAAACGTGGTGCCTGCATCCACGGCACTGCTCACGTCCAGGCGGCCACCGTGGTTCTGCACAATGCGATTGACCAGGTACAGGCCCATGCCCGTGCCCTCGACGTGGGCGTGGAAGCGCCGGAACAGCTGAAACAGCTGCGGCCCGAACCGCTCCAAGTCGATGCCCAGGCCGTTGTCTTCCACGGTCAGCACGGGGCGGCCGGTCACGGCATCGGGGCTGGCGCTGAGGCGGATGCGCGGCGGCCGGCCCGGCGCGGCGTACTTGATGGAGTTGCTGATGAGGTTGAAAAACACGCTCTGCAGGTTGGGGCGCACAAACGTCACGGCCGGGCAGGTGGCAACGTCCAGCTCGAACACGGCGTGGGACAGCGCCACCTGGTCTTGCAGGCTGGCAATGACTTCGGCCACCAGCGGGGCCAGCGCCACCGTTTCGGCGGGCAGCTCCTGCTGCTGGCGCTGCACCTGCACAATGGCGCTCAGGTCGTCGATGGTGGCATAAATCCGGGCCAGGGCGCGCTCAAAATAATCGATGAGCTTGACGGCATCGGGGTCGCGGAAATAGGCCGTACGGGTCAGCTCCTCAAAAATGCCGGCCATGTTGTTGATGGGCTGCTTGAGGTCGTGGCTGGCGGTGTAGATGAAGTTGTCGAGGTCTTCGTTGGTGCGGACCAAGCGGGCGTTTTTCTCCTCCAGCTGCTGCTGCGCCTGCTTAAAGTCGTGAATGTCGGTATTGGCCCCCACCCACAGCACCACCGCGCCGCTACTGTCGTGCAGGGCTTCGGCGCGGGTCAGAAACCAGCGGTAGTGGCCCTGGCGGTTGCGCCAGCGGTGCTCGGTTTCGAGCGACTCGCCAGTGGCCAGGCTGTGGTGCCAGCGGGCGTTGGCGAGCGCCAGGTCGTCGGGGTGGATGAAGTGCTCCCAGCCCCAGTCCTGCAGCTCGGCAAAGGTGCCGCCCGTGAAGTCGTACCAGCGCTGGTTGTAGTAGTTGAGGCGGCCGTCGGGCCGGGCCGTCCAGGCCATCTGGGGCAGGGTTTCGAGCAGCTGCTTGAAGCGGGCCTGGCTGGCCAGCACCTGCTCCTGCAGCACGCGCAGCTGGTGCACGTCGGTGTTGGTGCCGTACCACTTCAGGAGCTGGCCGCCGGGCGCGCGGCGGGCCTGGGCCTGGCCCAGAAACCAGCGGTACTGCCCGTCGTAGCGGCGCAGGCGGAACTCGGCCTCGTAGTAGCGCTGGGTGGCAATGGCGTGCTCCCAGCGCTCCTGCATGTGGCGCTGGTCGTCCGGGTGCACAAAGCTGAGCCAGTGCGCGGCCCCGTTCTGGTCCATGGCCACGCCCAGGTAGGCCGCCGTGCGGTGGTTGTAAAAATCCACCGTGCCATCGGGCCGGGCCGTCCATACCTGCTGCGGAATGCTCTCGACCTGAATGCGCTGCTCCTCCTCGCTGTCGCGGAGCTGGTCCTGCAGGCGGCGCAACTCGGTCACGTCGGTATTGGTGCCAAACCAGCGCACGGCTCCGGTTGCTTCGTCGCGAATGGGGCGCGCCCGGCTCAGAAACCAGCGGTACTCGCCATCGTGCCGCCGCAGCGGAAACGTGTCTTCCCAGGGCTCGCCGCTCCGAATGCTGGCCAGGTAGCGCTCGGCCACGCCCGCCAGCCGGGCGGGGTCGTGCACGGCCCGCCAGCCATCGCCCCGCATGGTGGCCAGGTCCGAGCCGGTGTAGTGGTACCACTGCTGGTTATACCAGAAAATATAGCCCGTGTCGTCGGCCATCCAGGCCAGCTGGGCCATGTTATCGGCCAGGGTGGCAAAGTCGGCGCGGCTGCGGGCCAGCTCCTCGTCGCGGCGGGTTACTTCGGCAGCCAGGTCCTCGGCCTCGCGGCGGGCCAGCACACGCTTGGTCACGTCCACGATGAAGGCCAGAATGCCGGTGGTCTGGCCCTGCTCGTTGCGCAGGGCCTGGTAGGTAAAGTCCAGGTAAGCCAGCCGGCCGGGCCCCGGGGCCGAGTCCTGAAACACAATCGGGGTGTCGGTGCCAATGAAGGGCCGGCCCGTGCGGTACACCTCATCGAGCAGGCTGATAAACCCCTGTTCCTCCAGCTCCGGCAGGCACTCGGCCGCGCGGTGGCCCAGCCGGGCGCGGTGGCCCACCAGCGCATCATAGTTCGGATTGGTGAAGGTGAACCGGTGGTCCGGGCCTTCGAGGGTGGCAATGAGGGCCGGGCTCTGGCTCAGAATCTGGCTGAGCTGCCGGTCTTTGGCTTCGAGGCGCTGCCGGGCCTCGCGTAGCTCATGAATCTCAAAATCAGAGCAAAACCACTGGCGGGGCCGGCCGGCCGCCTCGGCATCGACCAGCGGCTCGGGCACGCCCTGGCTCACAAACCACCGGTATTGGCCATCGTGCCGGCGTAGCCGCAGCTCGTAGCGCCACGGGGCCCCGGCAGCCAGGGCCGCCGCATACTCCCCGGCAATGCGGGCATTATCGTCCGGGTGCAGGCAGTCCATCCACACCTCGGCCAGGTCGGCCGTCAAATGGGTGCCGGTATAGGCATACCACTGCGGGCTGAGGTAGAGCACCCGCCCGTGCTGGTCGCTGATAAAGGTGATGGAAGGCAGGCTTTCGGCCATCAGCCGGAACTGCTGGCGCTCCTGGGCCAGGGTCTGCTGGCTGCGCAGCTCCGCCGTCACGTCGAGCATTCGCAGCAGCACGTACTGAGCGCCGGTGGCCGGCACAGACTGGAGCGTGGCCTGCCAGTAGCGCAGCGCCGGGCCGCCGGCTTCGTCCAGCGTGGGCATCAGCCGCTGCGTGGCACCGGCCTGGGCGGTGGCCAGGCCCGCCGCCCAGGCCGGCGCCGGGGCCACCACCGACCCGGTACGCGCCAGTGCGGCCAGCAGCGTTGGCAGGGGCTGGCCAATCAGCGCCGGACCCGGCACATCGGCGGGCAGCAAAGCTGCCAGGGCCTGGTTCAGCTGCAGCACCGTGCCGTCGGGCGTGAGCACGCCGTGCGGCACGGGCAATAGCGAGAAAATCAGTTCGAAGTCCAGAACGGGCGGGGCAGAGGGGAGCATAATCGGAGCATTCGAACGCAAAGCGACCGGCCGGCTGCTTTTTCGTTTTCAAAGATAGGTTCCCGCCACGCCGTGGGTAAGGCCGGGCGCAAAAAGCCCCGGACCTGACGCAGGCCCGGGGCTTTTTGCGCCCGGCTGAAGCCCGCCCTACAGCGGATTCTTCAGCTCCTTCGGAAACAGTTTCTGCACGTGCTCCACCTTGTGGGCCGACACGTGGGCGATGTACGGATTTTCGGGGTGCAGGCGGTAGTAGCCCTGGTGGTAGGCCTCCGCCGGCCAGAACTTCTGAAACGGCACCACCTGCGTCACAATCTTGCCGTCGTATTCCTTCGAAGCGTTGACTTTGGCGATGGTGGCCTCCAGAATCTTCTTTTCCTCCGGCGTGCGGTAAAACGCGGCCGAGCGGTATTCCGGCCCTGTGTCGGGCCCCTGGCGGTTGAGCTGCGTGGGGTCGTGCGAGGCGGTGAAGAAAATGTCGGCCAGCGTCTGGTAGCTGATGACTTTGGGGTCGTAGTAAATCTGCACGGTTTCGGTATGGCCGGTGTTCTGGCCGGCCACCTCCTCGTAGGTCGGGTTGGCCTTGGTGCCGCCGGCGTAGCCGCTCACCACCTGCTTCACGCCTTTCAGCTGCTCAAACGCCTCCTCCTGCGCCCAGAAGCAGCCGCCGGCAAACGTGGCCTCGGCCAGGCCGGTGAGGTTGGCGGGAGCAAAGCCGGCCGTGGAGCGGGGCGGGTTCTGGGCATCGGCCGGCTGCTGGGTGCCGCAGGCAAACGTGAAGGCCAGCACGCTCAGGCCAGCCAGGGATTTCAATCGGTTTTTCATGGGAAAAAGAAAGACGGAGAAAGGCCGTAGCCGGCCGGTACACAACGATAGACGCCCGCCCGCGGCCCACCTTACAGCGGTTGGCCGCCCCGCGCTGCCGGAAGCTATACGAAAGCCGGCTGCTCCCGGCTTGCGCCGGCTGGCGGCGGCTGGGTGCGCTCCCACGCAGGTGGCTGCCGGCACAGAGGCGGGAAAGCTGAGTCTACGTATTTATAACGATTACTGGTGCCGGAAGGCATCGAATGCAGCCATTTTTTCAGTGAAAAACAAAGGAATATGAAGGGATTGTGTAGTGGATAACATCCTTCTTGCGTATTTGCCGTAGTAGGGCCACTGCTCTTGTCATTGCTATGTCCCTACAAACTTTACTCGAAGATTCCCATATTATTATCAGTTACGACCACCTGAATGAATGGCTGGTAGCCGACTGGCGCGGCGACCAAAACCTGGCCAGCGTGCAGCGCGGCGGGGCCGAAATCCTGCGGCTGCTCCGGCAGCAGCAGTGCCACAAAGTGCTGAACGACAACACCGGCGTGACCAATATGTGGAGCGAGGCCGCCGAATGGGCCGGCAAGGACTGGTTTCCGGCCATGACGGCGGCCGGGCTGCGCTACTTCGCCTGGGTGTATTCGCCCAATACCTACAGCCGCCTTTCCACCGACCTCACGCTGCAGTTCACCGGCACCCCGCCCGTGGTGGCTACTTTCGACGACGTGGCCACCGCTACCGCCTGGCTCCGGCAGATGTAACCTTGCGGCCCGTGGGCCGGTAAATACCGCTTCGCCTGTTGCTCAAGCTTCGTGAAAACTGCCGACATCCTCACGTTTCGCCGCCCCGACGGCCACATCTTCCTCACGGCCACCCGCGACCGCGCCAACGGCTGGATTCATGCCCAATGGACTGGAATCCAGACCCTGGAAACCATCCGGGCCGGCGGGCTGGCCTACATCGACATGCTGAAGCAGGAGCCCTGCCCCAAGCTGCTGAACGACCACCGCGAGCTGATAGGCCGCTTCACCGAGGCCAACCAGTGGATTGCCGAGGTCTGGACGCCGCGCATCATGCAGGCCGGCCTGCGCTATTTTGCGCAGGTGCTCGCCCCCGGCGTGTTCGGCCAGATGTCGATGCAGGACCTGCACCTGCGCATCAGCGACCAGTTCGAGATTAAGATGTTTGACCAGCTAGCCGAGGCCGAAGCCTGGCTCAACAGCCTGCCCTGACCCGACGCTGGCCGCACGCAAGCTGAACCAATTTGCCGTATTTTTGTCTGAAAGCCCAGGCGCGCTACCAATTGCTGCGCCCGCTTTTCGCTTCTTTATGGCCCAAGCTCCCTCTGCGTTCACGGTTGCCACCGCACCCGAGCCGCACCGCATCCGCACCCGCCAAATCATCAAGGCCCACCCCGAGGTGAAGCAGCTGATGACCCGCAACCCCGCTACCTTCCTCATCGGCTTGGGCTGCGTGGCGGCCCAGGTGGCCCTGGCCTACTTCCTGCGCAACCAGGCCTGGTACTGGACCATTCCGGTGGCCTACCTGGTGGGCGCGTTTTTCTCGCACACGCTGTTTGTGGTCATTCACGAGGCCGCTCACAACCTGGTGTTCAAGAAGCTGTGGCAAAACGTGGCCACCGGCATTCTGGCCAATTTCCCGTCGGTGTTTCCCACGGCCATCAGCTTCAAGAATTTCCACATCAAGCACCA
Organism: Hymenobacter daeguensis; assembly: GCF_054780555.1. Taxonomy (NCBI): domain Bacteria; kingdom Pseudomonadati; phylum Bacteroidota; class Cytophagia; order Cytophagales; family Hymenobacteraceae; genus Hymenobacter; species Hymenobacter daeguensis. The sequence goes on along the minus strand of NZ_BAAGWC010000011.1, from coordinate 23,977 downwards.
CGTCTTTCAGGGCGTGCACGAGCTGGACGCCGACCTGCCCGACTGGTACGAGGCCAAGCTGATTCATAACTACAGCATTGGCAAGGCCATCTGGCTGTTTTTCTTCCCGGTGTTCCAAGTGATTCGCACGGCGCGCTGCCGCGAGGTGGCAACCATCGACCGCTACGTAGCCGCCAATATCATTGCTCAGGTAGCCTTCGATGTGGCCATCGTTTACTTCTTTGGCTGGACGGCGCTGCTGTACCTGTTCCTGAGCTTCTGGTTCTCGGTGGGCCTGCACCCGCTGGGCGCCCGCTGGATTCAGGAGCACTACCTCACCCTCAGCCCCGAGCAGGAAACCTATTCCTACTACGGCCGCCTCAACGGCATCAACCTGAACGTGGGCTTCCACAACGAGCACCACGACATGCCCAGCATTCCGTGGAACAACCTGCCCAAAATCAAGGCCATTGCGCCCGAGTTCTACGAGCCGCTGCTGGCCCACACCAGCTACACCAAGCTGTTCTTTAAATTTCTGTTCGACCAGGAAATCAGCCTCTACTCGCGCATCACGCGCCGGGAGCGCGGCACCGCCACGCTGAAGGACCAAAGCGTGCCGGATAAGGAATTGCTGTCGGCATAAGCCCCGGCGAGCGCACAAAAAAGGCGGCCCCGACGGGCCGCCTTTTTTGTGCGCAGAAACCAGACGGGCGCTTAATTGCGGCGAACGGAATCGCAGGACACCGTCGAGATGTTGCCGAGCGTCACGAACGGAACGGGGGTTGTGGTGCCATCGGCCGCCAGGCATGCCATGCCGGTCCCCGCCGAGGCGTTGGTGTAGGTAAAGTGCAGGCGCTGGCCCGGCTGGTTCAGGCGGCCCAGACTGGCGGAGTTGGCCACGGCCACCACGTTGCTGCCCAGAAACCGGCCGCCGTACACCGAAACGGCCCGTGCGCCAATGGGATACGCCGGGTCAACATCAACCAGCACGCCCAGCATGCAGGTGGTGGCCACTACCGTGCCGCTGTAGCAGGAAGGGTAGGGCGGGCAGTCTTTTTTGCAACCCAGGAGCGAGCCGGCCAACAGCGCGGCCAGGCAGAAAGGAGACGTGATGCGCAACATAGCAAACGGGCGGAAAAGGTGGATTAATGGAAATCATACCCCTGACCGCCGGCTGCCGTGCCGCGTTGCACGGACATAAAAAAACGGGCCGCTCCAACCGGAGCGGCCCGTCTCAGGGCTTGGCCGCCAGCAATTACGCCTGCTTGGCAAACTGCACGTTGGCAATCAGCTTCACATCGTCGCCGAGCACAATGGCGCCGGCCTCGGTGATGCCGCCCCAGGTGAGGCCGAACTCTTTGCGGTTGATTTTGCCGGTCACTTCGAAACCGGCCTTGGTGTTGCCGTAGAAGTCAACGGCCGTGCCGCCGTACTCGGCTTCCAGGGTCACGGGCTTGGTCACGTCTTTCATCGTGAGGTTGCCGGTCACTTTGTAGCCGTCGCCGTCTTTCACAAACGAAGTCGACTCGAACTTGATGGTCGGGAACTTGGCAGCGTCAAAAAACTCCTCGCTCTTCAGGTGGCCGTCGCGCTGCTCCTGGTTGGTGTCGATGCTGTCAACGTTGAGCGAAAACTCAACCTGAGCATTCTCAAACGTGTTGCCGTCCGACTGCATCGAACCCTCGAAGGATTTGAACGAGCCAGTGACGGTGGAAATAACCAGGTGCTTGATTTTGAACTGCACTTCGGAGTGCGTGGGGTCAAGCGTCCATTTGGTGGCGGTGGCGGTGGTTTCAGACATGGCGTTGGGAGTTGAAAAGGTGAATTGAGGATACAAAGATAATCAATGTTGCTACATTTGATGTAACTACATGAATTATTTTTTTGTGTCCTAACGCCACCGTTTCCAAAAAGTTCAGAAGTCCCGCAAAGTGCGCGCAGCATCCGTTCTTTATGGCGCATATTTTTCGCAAAAGCTGCTACTCATGCGTTGTTTGTTGCTGCCGGGGCTGCTGGGCCTGCTTGCTACTGTTCCGGCCCGCGCCCAGAGCCTGCCCATCCTTTCCCAGAATCCGCCCGGCCTGCGCTGGCGCGAGGTACGCACGCCGCATTTCCGGGTGCTGTACGCGGGCGGAATCGACACGGCCGCGCAGCGCACGGCCGCCCGGCTCGAGCAGCTCCACGGCCCCGATGTGGCCACGCTGGGCGTGAGCCCGCGCCCCATTGCGGTGGTGCTGCAGAACCAGACCACCATCAGCAACGGCTTTGTGACGTTTTTGCCGCGCCACGCCGAATTTTTCACCACGCCGCAGCAGGGCTTCGGGTTGGGCACCGTGGACTGGCTCGATGGCCTGGCGGTGCACGAGTTTCGGCACGTCGGGCAATTCGAGAAGGCCCGGCAGGGCATCGGCCGCGTGCTGAGCCCGCTGCTGGGCGACGGCGGCCTGGGCGTGGCGGCCGTGGGCGTGCCGCAGTGGTTCTTCGAGGGCGATGCCGTGGGCACCGAAACCGCCCTCACGCGCAGCGGCCGCGGGCGCATCCCCAGCTTCAACGTGGGCCTGCGGGCCAACCTGCACAGCGGCCTCACCTACGGCTACCAGAAGGCCGTGAATGGCTCGCTGCGCGACAACGTGCCCGACTGGTACGTGCTGGGCTACTTCATGACCTCGTACCTGAAAGCGCATTACGGCCCCGACGTGTGGGCACGGGTGCTGGACAACTACTACCGCTTTCCCTTCTACCCGTTCTCGTTTTCCAACGGCATCCGGCGCACCACCGGCCTGCGGGTGGAACAGCTGTATGCGCGCAGCATGGCCGAAATCGACTCGCTGTGGTGGGTGCAGCAGCGCGGGCAGCCCGCCACCACGCCGGTGCGCGAGCTGCGGCAGGCGGGCGTGAAAAATATCTTTACCCAATACCAATACCCGCAGTACGTGAACGACAGCACGGTGCTGGCCCTGAAAACCGGTCTGGCCGTCATCCCCAGCTTCGTGCTGCTGAGCCGGCACGGGGCCGAGCGAAAAATCCTCACGCCGGGCCAGCTCAACATGCCCGAGATGCTGTCGGTGGGCGGCGGCAAGGCCGTGTGGCCGGAATTTCAGCAGCACGCCCGCTGGGGCCAGCGCATTGCCTCCGAGCTGAAGGTACTGGACCTGACTACCGGCCGGCTCACGCGCATTGGGCGAGGGCAGCGCTACTCGGCCGCGGCCCTCTCGCCCGACGGGCAGCGGCTGGTGGCCGTGCGGGAAGATGCCAATTACCACCATGCGCTGGTGATTCTTGATGCCCGGACCGGGGCCGAAATCCAGGTTCTGCCCAACCCGCACAACGACCTCTACCTCCAGCCCCGCTGGCACCCCGACGGCCGCCACCTGGTAGCCGTGACGCTGAGCGCCGCCGGCAAAACCATGCTCATGGTGGACCCCGCTGCCGGCGCGGCCAGGTCCCTGCTGCCGGTGGCCAATGTCAACTTGGCCAATCCGCAGCCCTGGCGCGATTTCGTGCTCTACAATTCTTCGCAAAACGGCATCGACAATCTGTATGCCGTGAGCGCCCGCACCGGACAGAGCTACCGCCTCACGGCCCGGCCGTTTGGGGCGTACCACGCGGCTGTGTCGCCGGATGGCCGCACGCTGGCTTTCCACGATTACCGTGCCACCGGGGCACGGGTGGTCGAGATGCCGCTCGACACCACCGCCTGGGTGCCCGTGCCCACGGCCACGGCCGATGTTCCCGGTCCCTACGCCGATGCCCTCACGGCCCGGGAGCCGGCCGGCCAGCGGGTGGCGCGCCTGCTGGCCACGCCCCCCGATTCGGCCCTGCGCTACGGCGTGCGGCGCTATTCGCCCCTGAAACATGCCTTCAACCTGTTCAGCTACGGCGTGGTGCAAAGCCCCAGCGGCAACGCCGTGAGCGTGGGCCTGCGCTCCCAGGATTATCTGAATACGACGCAGGTATTTGCCGGCCTGGGCTACGACCAGGTGGAGCGTACCTTCAGCGGCACCGGGGCCTTCAGCTACCAGGGCCGGTTCCCGGTGCTGGATGCCGACGTGACCTACGGCGGGCGCGATGCCGCCATCATTTACCAGGGCAAAACCTACCGCGACCAGTGGCAGTACGCCCGCTTCACGGCCGGCCTGCGCCTGCCGCTCAACCTCACGCATTCCCGGTTTCTGGAAGCGCTTTCGCTGGGCACCTACTTCCTGCACGAGCAGGTGTACAACTACGACCTGCCCGCCCGCCGCATCACCGAAACCGGCCCTGACCGGCCCATAAATGCCCTGCAAACCACCCTCAGCTACGTGAAGCAGCGCAAGGCCCCGGCGCGAGGCATCGCGCCCACGCTGGGCTACACCTTTCTGGGAACGTGGCGCACCACGCCCTTCGGCACCGGGCTGCTGGCGCGGCAGCTGGCGGCGCAGGGCAGCGTATTGTTGCCCGGGCTGTGGCGACACCACGCCGTGCGGGTGCGCGCCGGCTACCAGTGGCAGGACCAGGCGCAGTACCGGTTTGCGCCCGCCATTTCGTTTCCGCGCGGCGAAGGCTACACCAGTTTCGACCGCCTTGGGGTGGCCAGCCTCGACTACAACCTGCCGCTGGCCTACACCCACTGGGCTGTGGGCCGGCTGCTCTACGTGCAGCGCCTGCGCGCCGACGTGTTTGCCGACGTAGCCGCCAGCGAGTTCTACGGCCGCACCGTGCCGCTGGCTTACCGCAACGTGGGCGTGGACGCGCTGGCCCTGTTCAACGTGCTGCGCCTGCGCACGCCCATCGAGGCCGGGGTGCGGGTGGTGTACCGGGGCGCAGTGGAGGCCTGGGTGGTAGAGCCGCTGGCGTTCAGCCTGCGGCTTTGAGCGACAGACCCCGCCGCTGGGTGCGGGAGCCGTTTTGCGCGTGCTGGAAACTCAGAAATTTATCGACCGCAGCCAGGGTTTGCTCGGGGGCCGTGAGGTGGGGGCAGTGGCCGAGGGTGTCGATGATGGCAATGCAGCTATCCATCAGGTTGTCGTGGAGGTACTGGCCCACGGCCAGCGGCGTAATGGCATCGTGGGCCGCCTGAATGATGAGCGTGGGCGTGGTGAGGCGCGGCAAATCGTCGCGCACATCGGCCATAAACACTACGCGGGTCAGGTGGCGCACCACCGTGGGGTTGGCGCGCACAAAGCTGTTGGTGAAGTTCATGAGCAGGTCGGGGCGGTCGGCCACGCCCACCACGGCGGGCACAAACGCGTCGGTCCAGCCCATAAAATCGGCTTCCATGGCATTCAGCAGCTCTTCCACATCGCCGCGCTCGTAGCCGCCGTGGTAGTCGTGGCTATTGAGAAAGCGGGGCGAGGGCGCAATCAGCACCATGCTGGCAAAGCGGTTGGGCTCCTCAATGGCCGCCAGCATCCCAATAATGGCTCCCACGGAATGGCCCATGAACACCACATTGTGCAGGTTCAGGGCCCGCAGCACGCCAAGCAGGTCCTGCACGTGGCCGGTCAGCGTGCCGTGCCGCTCGGTGCTGTAGGCCGTCGCATCCGAGTCGCCGCAGCCCACCAAATCGAGCCGCACCACCCGGTAGCGCTTTTCCAGCGCTGGCAGCAGCGGCTGCCACATGCCCTGGTGGCCGCCCAGGCCGTGCAGCAGCACCATGGCCTGGCTGCCCTCACCGCTTTGGTGAACATTGCTGCGCGTAAGCGCATCGAAAGATGACGTGATTTTCATACGGGTAGCGTTGGAAGGAACGGGGAAAAAGAAAAAAGGACAAAGGCTTATCTTGGTCTGGCCGCCAGCATCACCGGCCACGAGTAAGCTCCACCATGTAGAATAATTTCCGGATTTGGGATTGAAAAGTGCCGGCTGATTGCCATAGCATTTTTGGGGAGCGACAGGTAATGGTTTGATTCAGCGAGGATAAGGAATGCCGGGAGGCGAATGGCACGGCGGCCGACTACCAGCCGCCGGGTAAAAAATCAAAAACCCAACCAAAGCTGCTACCCCCCGTCCGGCAGCAAAAAGCCCCTCCGCAAACCAGGTGGTTTGCGGAGGGGCCGAATGGTGCGGGCGCGGGTGGCGGCTAGCCCAGCCGTGTTTCGTGGTGCAGGAAATTATCCATCGCCCCGATGGTTTTCTGGGGGGCGCTGAGGTGGGGGCAGTGGCCACCGGTTTCGATAACGACCATGCGGCTATCGGCCAGCTGCTCGTTGATGTAATGGCCCACGGCCAGGGGCGCGATGATGTCGTGCGCCGACTGAATAATGAGCGTTGGGATGGTCAGAAAGCCCAGCTCGGCGCGGGTATCGGAGAAGAAGGTGACGCGGGCGAAGTGCTTCACGATTTCGGGATTGGTACGCACGAAGCTGTTGGTAAGCCCCATCACCAGCTCCGGCGACTCGTTCTGGCCCATCATCACGGGGGCAAAGCCGTGCGACCAGCCGTTGTAGTCGGCTTCCATGGCGGCCAGCAGCTCGTTGATGTCCTTCTGCTCGAAGCCGCCGGCGTAGCCTTTCTCGTTGATGAAGCGGGGCGAGGGCGACACCAGCACCATTTTGGCAAAGCGGTCGGGCTCGCGCACGGCGGCAATCACGCCAATCATGGCCGCTACCGAGTGGCCCACGAATACCACATCGTGCAGGGCCATGGCGCTCAGCACGTCGAGCAGGTCGGACGCGTGGCCGTTCAGGGTGCCGTGGGTTTCGTGGCTGTAGGCGCTGAGGTCGGATTTGCCGGCCCCAATCAGGTCGAGCAGCACCACCTGGTACTGGTCCTCGAAGGCCGGGGCCACCAGGCGCCAGTCGTTCTGGTCACCGCCGAGGCCGTGCAGAAACACGATGGTTTGAGTATTGGGGCCGGATGCGCCCGATATCGTAACGTTGCTACGTTCCAGAATTGAAGTATTCGATGGTGTCATAAAAAGCTAGTAAAGTCGGAAGACAAATTGGGGTGGGAAAAAGACTAACGCAAATGTCAGGATTATGGATTTAATTAACAATGAATAGCGCACTAAATTGTATTATAAGTAAGTTTTTGACGGAATTTTACCGCAAATAATCAACTTGTTAATAAAATTCATGGATGAGGTATGACTTACTTAAGTGTGCTTTATTTATTATAATTATTTAATGATAAAATATTATCGTTGGATGGTGTGAGCCCAACGGCTGAGCTGGTGCAGCGCCTGGACTTCGGCAGATTTACCTGGCTGAATGGGAGGTCGTTTGTGGACTGATAAGGAAAAACGACGCGGTGGAGGCGGATAAGCTGAGCCATAACTTTTGCCTGACTACGGGGGTAAACCGGATGCTTTATTTCCTCTCACCCTTATGTTTTTTCCATGAAATATTCTCTTTACTGGGCGGTGCTGCTGCTGTGGCTTGGTGCCTGCTCTCCCGCCGTAACCGTCGAGCAGCAGCCCGGCGTCAATTTCAATAAGTACCACACCTTTGCCTGGGCCGACACGGAAGTGAAAACCCAGGGCGACCAGAACCCGCTGCTGCGCAGCCCCATTGCGCAAGACCGCATCAGGCAGGCCATTGCCGGTGAGCTCAGCCAGCGCGGCATCCGGGAAGTACAGAGCAACCCCGATTTCTACCTCACCACGCACCTCTACGTGGAGCAGGCCGAGCGCACCGTGACCAACCCGCCGCCCGCCGGCTTTGCCTACCCCTACGCCGTAAGCTACCGGGGGGCGCTGCTGCCCGTGAACTACGGCTACTGGTACTCGCCAGCCTACTACCAGACCACCCACACCGAGCAGTACCGCGAAGGCACGCTGGTGCTCGATTTCATCGACGCGAAAACCAACAACCTGGTGTGGCGCGGCTCGATGGCCGACCCCGTGGACGACCCGGCCCGCCTGGGTAAGCAATTCTCGGAGTCGGCCAAGGACATTCTGGACAAGTTTCCGAAGGAGAAAACGGGCTCATAAGCAGCCGAGCCTGGAAACTCAGCATAGAAACGGAAGCTGTTCAGAAGGCGTTTTGTGCGTGTCTGCCATCGGGCGCATTCTGCGATTTAGGCGGAATGCGCCCGGTGTCTATTCTGCTTCCAGCAGATATGCCGTTTCCTCCGCCACATCGGCCACGGCGAGGCGCGACTCGCGGATGAGCAGCAGGCTGGCATAAAGCAGCAGCCCGGTCCCCAGCACGCTGAGGGCCGATACGAGCCAGGTGGCGGCGCTGTGGGTGAGCTCGAATACCCCGATGCTGAGGATGCTGGCGATGAATACGCCCAGCGTGAGGTGCAGCACCGTCATGGCCTGCTGGAGCAGGCGGGCCCGGCGGGCAGCAAACGAGAGTTGAAGCTTCAGGTGGGCCTGCTCGCCGGGGGAGGGCGCGGGGGCGTGGCGCTTGTGGTGGCGCAGGCTGTGGGCCACGGCGCGCTGCCGGTCGAGGCTGCGGCTCAGGCGCTGCGAGGTGGTGAGAATGAGCGAGCCGCAGGCCGACACCAGCACCGCCGGCGCAAACATATCGGAGAGAATGCTGAGGGTGCCGGCGGGGAGGGGCATCTTTTTAATGATTAACGGGTAGTGCTTAATGATTAAGGGCACTCAGGCAGAGATGGGTTTTATTAATCATTAAGCACCAACCGTTCATCATTAAACAATGGCCTTCTCCTCCATGTCCTGCTCCACCAGCGGGGCTTTGGTTTTGCCGATGATGTAGCGCAGGCCCTTGTCCTGCGTGAAATAATTCCAGGCCCAGGTGAAGAACACGGCGATGCGGTTGCGAAAGCTGACCAGGGAAATGACGTGGATAAAGCTCCAAGCCAGCCAGGCAATAAAGCCGTCGAGGTGAATTTCGCGGCCGAAAAGCTTGATGTCGGCCACGGCGTGGTTGCGCCCGATGGTGGCCATCGCGCCCTTGTCGGCATACACGAAGTGCTCCATGAGCCGGCCGCTGAGCTGGCGATGGATGTTTTCGCCCAGCTGCCGGCCCTGCTGCAGGGCGGGCTGGGCCACCATGGGGTGGCCGTCGGGGTACTGCCCGGTTTTCATCAGCGCGATGTCGCCGATGGCAAATACGTTGTCGTAGCCGTGCACGCGGCTGTACTCATCCACCAGGTAGCGGTTGCCCGACACCAGGCAGTCGTCGTTGAGGCCGGGAATGGGCGCGCCCGTCACGCCCGCCGCCCAGATGAGGGTGCGGGCCACCAGCTTCTGGCCGTTGTTCAGCGTCACGGTGTAGCCGTCGTAGGACTTCACCCGCGTATCGAGCCACACCTGCACGCCCAGCTTTTCGAGGTATTGCAGCGACTTGGCCGAGGCGTTGGCCGACATGCCTTTCAGCAGCACCGGCCCGCTCTGCACCACGTGGATGTCCATTTCCTTGAAGTCGATTTCGCGGTAGTCCTTCGGAAACACATGGGTGCGCAGCTCGCTCAGCGCCCCCGCAATTTCGACGCCCGTGGGGCCGCCGCCCACAATCACGAAATCCAGCATGCTGTTCAGCTGCTCGTAGTCGCCGAGCTGAAGGGCCTGCTCGAAGTTCGACAGCACCGTATTGCGCAGCTCCAGGGCATCTTCCACGCTCTTGATGGCGATGGCGTTTTTGGCCATCAGCTCATCGCCGAAGTAGTTGGTGGTAGCGCCGGTGGCCAGCACCAGGTAGTCGTAGCGCAGCAGGCCGATGCTGGTTTCCACCACCTGCGCCACCGCGTCGACGCTGGTGACTTCGGCCAGCCGGAAGTAAAAATTTTCCTGGTTGTTGAGGATTTTGCGAAACGGCGACACAATATCGCCTTCATCCAGCCCGGCCGTGGCCACCTGGTAGAGCAGCGGCTGGAAGGCGTGGTAGTTCTGCTTGTCGATGAGCACCACCTGCACCGGCGCATCGGCCAGGGCCTTGGCCAGCTCCAGGCCGCCGAAGCCGCCGCCCACAATCACCACGCGCGGCTTGCCGAGGTCGTCTATTTTCGTTAACCCTTCCATGCAGTAAAGATGCGCGGCCGGATGGCGGCCCGCAACGTGCCTGCTTACCGGAATTGGGGGCGGGAGGTTGCTTTATGAAGGCCGGGTGTAGGCGGCCCGCGCCCGCCTACTGCCCCGCCCGCCGAAACACCAGCCGCGGCGTGGCCGTGGTGGCATCGAACAGCCGCAGCTCGCCGCCGCCGATTTCGTAGCGGCTGGTCAGGGCCAGATTGGCGAGGTAGCTGGTTTCGAGGGCCTGCACGGGGCAGGTGGCGCGGGTCGGAATCTGGGCCGAGATGCTCAGATGCCCGCCGCTGCCCAGGCTGAAGCGCCCGCTGAAATTATTGCACGGCCCCAGGCCCACGGTGCACTTGCCCAAGGCCACGAATTCGAGAAAAGACTTGCCGGTTTCCGAATAGCCGGACGCTTCCACCGGAAAGTCATCGACGCGGGCCAGCTGCCAGCGCGTGTCGAGCAGCGGGGCTTCGGTGGGCGCGGCCACTTCTTCCTTCTCGCAGCTGGCCAGGGCGAAAGCGGTAAGAAAAGCCAGGGGAAGCAGGGAGCGGGTAGTCATCTGAAAAGGGTTGAGCGTGAGGCGGTAATAATAGCGAGAAAAAACGAAGATGTCGCCCGCCCGCCGGGCGCCTTGCGCCCGAATAAACGGCACCGCAGCCATTGGGTTTGCCGCAAACCCGGTTGTTTTCGAACTCTTCCCGTAAGCAGAGGCGTTGGGCTCCTACTTCCCGCTATTTGTCACGTAATCAATAATTCCGCTTATGAATGTGTTGTCGCTTTGCTCGTTGTTGATTGGTAGCAGTGTTTTAGGTGCCGCCGTGCCGGCCGCGCCACCCGCCGAAACGGCCTCCGTCACGGTCACGGTTTCCGCGCTGGTATCTACCACGGCCGCCGTGCGGCTCTATTTCTACAACACCCGCGAGGGGTTCCTGAAAAGCGGCAAGTGGGCCTTCTCCAAATCGGTGAAGCCCGGCGGCAAAAGCGAGTTTTCCATTCCTGTCGACCTGCCCAAAGGCGAATGGGCCGTGGCTATCACGCAGGACATGAACAACAACGACAAAATCGACAAGAACTTTCTCGGCATTCCCACCGAGCCCTACGCTTTTTCCAACAACATTCGCCCCACCGTGGCCGCTCCCGGTTTCGACGAGTGCAAGTTTGTGGTCGATGGGCCGGGCAAAGTCGTCAGCATCGTGCTGAAGGATTAATTCAGCCTCGTGCTGAAGAAGTAGTTCGGTCATCCTGAGCGCAGCGAAGGACCTTCTCACGGCAGCATAGGCGTTGTGCTGCCGTGAGAAGGTCCTTCGCTGCGCTCAGGATGACCGTTAATGCTCAGTCGCCCCGAAACGGGTGCAGGCCCCGCGCGAGATTCTCGGTGAGCTTCACGGCGCGGCGAATGCGGGTTTCGCACTGCCGGGCCTCGTCCACCAGCCGCGCCATGGCGCGGCGGTGCGAGCCGCTGTACTTGTTGAACGCCGCTTCGGCCTCGGGCCAGGCGGCGAAGGCTTCGGCCAGTTCCTCGGGTAGCTCCACGTAGTCGGGGTTGGGGTCGGGCTCGATGGCGACTTCCAGCTCGTCGCCCAGCGCGATGCCCACTTCCCGGCAGATGTCTTTGTTCAGCATGAGGTAGCGCCCGCCGCCTTCCAGCAGCAGCAGGCCCAGCCGCAGCGCGTGCCCCCGAATGGTGACGATAACGCGCTTGGCCTTTTTGCCGCCGAGGGCGGCCAGGATTTCGGCCGGCACCACAATGGTCTGGGTGGGCATGAAGCTGGGGCCACCCGGCTCCAGCACGGCGCGGAAAGTGAGGTGAGTGGGCATGGGGCGGTGAAATTAGGCGTTCCGGACTTGCCCGGTGCCGCGCACCTGCCATTTGTAGCTGGTCAGCTCCTCCAGGCCCATCGGCCCGCGGGCGTGCAGCTTCTGCGTGCTGATGCCAATCTCGGCCCCCAGCCCAAACTGCGCCCCGTCGGTGAACGCCGTGGAGGCGTTGGCATAGACTGCTGCCGCATCCACGGCGTTCAGGAACGTCTCGACGTTCGCGGCATCTTCCGAAATAATGGCTTCGCTATGCTTCGAGCCGAACCGGGCAATGTGGTCCAGCGCTTCGGCCAATGACGCCACCGTTTTCACGGCCAGGCGCAGCGACAGAAACTCCGTGCCGAAATGTTCCTCCGCAGCGGGGGCCAGCAACCCGGCCGGGTAGTGCCCCGTGAGGGCCGCCCGCGCCGGGGCATCGGCAAAGAGCTGCACGCCGGCGGCGGCCAATGGCGCGGCCAGCACCGGCAGCTCGGCCAGCCGGCTTTCGTGCACTAGCAGGCAGTCGAGGGAGTTGCACACGCTCACGCGGCGGGTTTTGGCATTGGCAATGATGGCCGCGCCGGTGGCCAGGTCGCCGGTTGCGTCGAAGAAGGTATGCACCACGCCGGCCCCGGTTTCGATGACGGGCACCTGTGCATGTTCCCGCACATAGTTGATGAGCGACTGGCTGCCGCGCGGAATCAGCACATCGACGTAGCCCACCGCCGCCAGCAGCGCGGCCGTGGCGGCGCGGTCGGGCGGCAGCAGGGTGGCCACGGCCGGGCTCAGCCCGTGGCGCAGGAGCACCGGCCGGGCCACGGCCAGCAGCGCGGCGTTGGAGAAAGCCGCGTCGGAGCCGCCTTTCAGCAGGCAGGCGTTGCCGGTTTTCAGGCACAGCGCGAGGCTGTCGAACGTCACGTTGGGCCGGGCCTCGTAGATGATGCCGACCACGCCCAGCGGCACCCGCACCTTGCGCAGCCGCAGGCCGTTCGGCCGCTCGCTTTCGCTCATCACCTGGCCCAGCGGCGAGGGCAGCGCGGCCACGTTGCGCAGGTCGGCGGCCATGCCCGCGAGGCGCTCGGCGGTGAGGCGCAGGCGGTCGTGGTTGGGGTTGGTTTCGGGCATCAGGGCCAGGTCGCGGGCATTTTCGGCCAGCAGAAAACCGGTTTCGGCCACGGTGGCATCGGCCAGGTCGCGCAGCAGCGCATCGGTAGCGGCGGGCCCGAAGGCGGCCAGCTCGCGGCTGGCCTGCCGGGCGGCGGCGAAAAGGGCGGAGTAGTCAGGCGTCATCGGGCAGCAGGTAAGCGGGCTGCAAAGAACGGGGCTGGTGCCCGAAGCGCCCACGCGCGGCGCTGGCTACCAGGCAATGCCGTGGCGCAGCAGCCGGAAGCCCACGGCCAGCGCCACGGTGGCGGCTACGGCCAGCCACTGCAGCGGCACGAGGCTGCTGACGGCGGCGGGTAGCCCGGCCGTGGGCAGCATGGTTTGGGCGTTGGCGTAGGCGCGGCGCAGCACCATCGGGCTCATAAACATATTGGCCACCACGGCCGGATGCGGCGCGGGCAGCGCCAGCAGCACCAGCACCACCGAGCCCACCAGCCAGGGCCACCCGATGAGGCCGCGCAGGCCGGCGGTGCGGGCGGTGGCATCGGCCTGCCATTCGGTGGGCAGCAGCCCGGCAAACAGCGCCCCCGTGCTCCCGATGAGACGAATGAGCACCACCAGCGCCAGCAGGGCCGTGGCCCAGGTCAGCCAGGCCGGCGCGTGCAGCAGGGCCGCAATCTGGCCGGTGTCGCCGCCCTTGGCCAGCGGCGCAATCATCAGGTAGCCAAAGAAATTGATGATGCCAAATACGCCCATGTATAGCCAGAACAGGTAGCCCGCGCCGCGCGCCGCGCTGCGCCGTACCAGCCCCAGCATCAGCCCGCCCAGCCCCAGGCTCAGCACGGGGCCGGCGGCGGCAATGAGCACCCGGGCCGTGACCGAAAGGGCTTTATTGGTGTTCTCGACGGAAGTATTGTAGAGCACCGGCCGGCCGCCCAGCAGCCACGACATGGTGGCGTGCCCCAGCTCGTGCAGAATGATGGTGAGCAGATAGGCCGCCACGTAGAGGCAGATGGCGTTGACGACGAAGGAGCGGACAGTGGGGCGCATGGTGTGGGGCCGGGAGTGAATGGTTGCCCAAACCTAGCCCCGCCCCGCCCCGAAGCCCCCAAAACGATGCCCAGCCCTCATTTTCAAGGGATGAAACCCGGAACAGCGCGGACGAGCCGGGCGCGGCTCAGCCCTCCGGGTTCAGAAACAGGTAATCGTAGTGCACCAGCGGGCGCTGATGCTGCTGGCCCAGCCGCTCCAGGGCTTTTTCCGCGCCATATTCGGCAATGCCGAGGCCCAGCGGCTGGCCGGCTTCGTCGGTAATCTGCACGATGTCGCCCTTCTGGAACTGGCCTTCCACCTTCAGCACGCCCACCGGCAGCAGGCTCACGGCCTTGCCGGGCGTGCTGAGGGCAGCGCGGGCCCCGGCGTTTACCTGCACGGTGGCTTTCACGGCGCTCTGGGCATGGGCCAGCCATTTCTTCTTGCCAGAGGCCGTTTTGCTGGGCCGAAACCAGGTGTGCGCCGCCGTTTCGGCCAGCACGGCGGGCAGAATGTCGGGAGCCTTGCCGTTGGCAATGTGCACGCCGATGCCCAGCTTGGCCACCTTGTGGGCCATGTGGCACTTGGTGAGCATGCCGCCGCGCCCAAACTGCGAGCGCTGCGCGGTGATGAACGTGTCGAACCCCCGGTCGGTGGGCGCAATCTCCCGAATCAGCTCCGACTCCGGCAGGCGCGGGTCGCCGGTGAAAATGCCGTCCACGTTGGTCAGAATGATGAGCGCATCGGCATCAAGCTGGGCCGCAATGAGGCTGGCCAGCTCGTCGTTGTCGGTAAACATCAGCTCCGTGACGGAGATGACATCGTTCTCATTCACAATAGGAATGACTTCCTGCTGCAGCAGCTCCTGAAAGCAGTTTTTCATGTTCAGGTAGTGCTGCCGGTCGCGGAAATCCTCCTTGGTTACCAGCACCTGGGCGCAGAGCAGCTGGTGCCGGGCCAGCAGCTCGGCGTAGGTGCTCAGCAGCTTCACCTGGCCCACGGCGGCCAGCAGCTGGCGGCTGCGCACGGCATCGGCCTGGGCGGGCACGGTGATGAGGCTGCGCCCCGCCGCCACCGCGCCCGACGACACCACGATGACCTCCCGGCCCTGGGCTTTGAGCTGCACAATCTGGTCCACCAGGTGGGCCATGCGGGCGAGGTCGGGCAGGCCGTTGTCCTGGGTGAGAACGTTGGAGCCGATTTTAACAACGAGGCGGCGATAGGGGAGGGGCATGGCTGGCAGGCGCGAAAAAGGCGCTGCCAAAGCTAGCAGCGCCCACTGGGTTTTCGTGCAGCACAAAAAAAGCCCGTCGTGCCTCGGCTGCGCTCGGCACGTCGTTCCAACAGACTGGTTTTACACCGCCGCCGCTTCCAGCTCGCGCAATTGCTTATTAATGAAGTCCACCTCCTCAAACGTGAGCTGGAAATCCATCGCCTTCGCGTTTTGCACGGCCTGCTCGGGGTTGCGGGCGCCCACCAGCGCCACCGTGATGCCGGGCTGCGCCAGCGTCCAGCGTAGCACCAGCTGGCCGAGGGTGGCGTTTTTGGTTTCGGCCAGCGGGCGGATTTTGTTGAGCAGGGCATTCACGCGCTTCACGTTTTCGGGCGTGAACAGGCGGTGGCCCCGGCGCAGGTCGCCTTCGGCAAACTCCTGGCCGGGCCTGATTTTGCCGGTGAGCAAACCCAGCTGCAGCGGGCTGTAAACCAGAATGGCCTTGTTGTGCTCAATGCAGTACGGCACCACATCTTTCTCGATGTCACGGCGCACCATGCTGTAAGGCACCTGGTTGGAGGCGAGGCTGATGGTTTTTTCGGCCTCCTGCAGCTGGGGCACCGAGTAGTTGCTCACGCCGCCGGCCCGCACCTTGCCCTGCTCGATGAGGCGGCTCAGGGCTTCCATCGTTTCGTCAATCGGGGTGGTCACGTCGGGCCAGTGCTGCTGGTAGAGGTCGATGTAGTCGGTGCCGAGGCGGCGCAGGCTGTCCTCGCATTCCCGGATGATGCTGTCGCGGCCGGCGTACTTGTACACGTCGAGGTCGTGGCCCTGGTTGTCCCTGGTTTTCATGGCGAAGTCGCCCTTGACCTCGTCCCAGCGCATGCCGAATTTGGTCAGAATCTGCACCTTGTCGCGGGGCAGGGTTTTGATGGCTTCGCCCACGATTTCCTCGCTGAAGCCCATGCCGTAGATGGGCGCGGTGTCGATGCTGGTCACGCCCAAATCGTAGCTGGCGTGGATGGCGCCCACGGCGTCGTTCTGCTCGGTGCCGCCCCACATCCAGCCGCCGGCCGCCCAGCTGCCAAAGGTGATGCGCGAAACGGAAACGTCGGAGGAGCCTAATTTTTGAAATTCCATGAGAGAAGGTGGTCTGGTGAATGCGAAGTTGGTTAACCGGGGTTTTGAGGCGAAGGTTGTGGGAGAGTGGTAGGCGCTTGTCATCCTGAGCGCAGCGAAGGACCTTCTCACGCCCACACTGCTTGAGCTACTGCCAACCGTTCAGCGGTCATAAGGTCCTTCGCTGCGCTCAGGATGACAGACGACTCTCTAATTCGCCCAAACCCAGTTGCCGAAACTTTTCCCCGCCTCCGCTTCTTGTAGCCACTTCCGTAGCCTCCCAAATTCCTCACGACATGAAAGTTGAAATCTGGTCCGATGTGGTGTGCCCGTTCTGCTACATCGGCAAGCGCAAGTTTGAGAAAGCCCTCGCCGGCTTTGCCCACCGCGACGAGGTGGAAGTCGTCTGGCACAGCTACCAGCTCGATGCCAACTCCCAGCCCACGCCCGGCGAAAGCATTCACGAAATCCTGGCCCGCAAGAAAGGCGTGTCCACCGCCGAAGCCCGCAGCATGGGCGACTACGTGACCAAAGCCGCGGCCGAAATCGGCCTGCACTACGACTTCGACCGCGTTATTCCGGCCAATACTTTCCTGGCCCACCAGCTCATCCACCTCGGCGCGCACCACGGCCGGCAGGATGCCACCAAGGAGCGCCTCATGGCCGCCTACTACCTCGAAGGCCAGAACGTGGGCGACCTCGAAACCCTGGTAAAGCTCGGCACCGAAGTGGGCCTCGACGCCGCCGAAAGCCGCGAAGCCCTGCTGGCCGGCACCTACGCCAACGCCGTGCGCCTCGACGAGTACCAGGCCCAGCAGATTGGCGTGCGCGGCGTGCCCTTCTTCGTGTTTGAGGACAAGTACGCCGTATCGGGCGCGCAGCAGCCCGAGCTTTTCGCCGAAGTGCTGGAAAAGGTGTACGACGAATTCAAGCCAAAGCTCACGATGGTGGCCGATGGCGCGGCCTGCGGCCCCGACGGCTGCGACGTGTAGTCCGGTAAGAAGCCCGCAAAGAGACGTCCTGCCGGGCGCAGCCGAGATGCTTCGGCTGCGCCCGGCAGGACGTCTCTTTTCACTCATTCTATGCCTCCTCCGCTCCCGGCGCGCCGGCGCGCAGCTGGGCCGCGAGCTCTTCGGCCTGCTGGCGGGCAAGCACCCGCTCCGTCACATCGATGATGAAGGCCAGCACGCCCAGCGTCTGGCCCTGCTCGCTGAGCAGCGGCTGGTAAATGAAGTCAACGTAGCGAGGCTCGGGCCGGCCCGTAGCGGGGTCGAACAGCTGGGCCGGCGTTTCGCGGCCCTTGAAGGGCACGCCCGTGGCATAAACCTGGTCAAGCAGCTCGATGAAGCCCTGCTCCACCACTTCCGGAAATACTTCCGCTACGGTAAGCCCCAGCTGCGTGCGGCCCCCGGACAGCTCCTGGTAGTGCTCGTTGAAGAACGAGTACCGGTGCTCCGGCCCGCTGAGCGTGGCAATGCTGGCCGGCACCTGCCCCAGAATCTGCCCCAGCAGGCGCTGCTGCTGGGCGGCGTTGGCGCGCTGCAGCTCGGCTTCGGCCAGAGCATGGCGCAGCTGCCGGGTGCGCTCGGCCACGTTGCCTTCAAGAAGCTGCTGTACTTTCAGCACTTCTTCCTGGTTGGTCAGCAGCTCGGCATTGCTTTCCTGCAGGGCCTGGTTCACGGCGGCCAGCTGGTGGTTCAGGTCCTGAATCTGCTGGCGGGCCTGCACCTGTGCCGTCACTTCCGTGGCCACCACCATGGCCCCCGTGATGGTGCCGTCGTCTTCGCGCAGCGGCAGGTACACGAAGTCCCAGTACACCGACTCGGGCTGGCCGTTGCGTACAATGGTGGAAAGCATTTCCTTGGCCACATGGTTTTCGCCGGTGGCCATCACATGGTTGAGCAGGTCGTCGAAACCCTGGCCCGTGATTTCGGGCAGCAGCTCAAACAGCGGGGTGCCAATGGCCTGCTCCGGCGTGCGGTCCCAGAGCTTCAGCACCAGCGGGTTGGCCAGCTCAATCACGAACCGGGGCCCCCGATAGGTAGCAATGGCTACCGGCGCCTGCTCAAAAATGCGGGCCAGCTCGCTGCGCTGCCAGTCGGCGGCTTCGCGGGCGGCCTGCTCACGCACCTGCGCATCGTGCACCTGCTGGGCCTCACGGGTTTGAGCCGTGATGTCGACTACGGTGTGGATGAGGTGCGTCACGCGGCCCTGCTCGTCCAGCACCGGCACGTTGCGGGCCTGCCAGTAGCGCTCGATGAACCGGCCCGGCTGTGCCGGGTCGGGCGTGTCGTAGGGCTGCACGGGCAAGTCGTGCGGCTGCCCGGTGGCAATTGCCTGCTGCATCGAAGCGCGTACGTTGCGCACGCTGTGCACTTCCGGGGTGCTGGGGTTGTCGGGAAATACGTCAAATACGTACTTCCCGGCCAGGTCGGCAAGCTTCGTGTCGGTAGCTGTCAGGTAGGCGTCGCTGGCCGCTTCAATCACTAGGTCGGGCGAAAGCAGCAGGCTGGCGCTGGGCAGGGCGCTGAAAATGGATAGCAGGTCGGGCGAAATGGCAGGCATACGGAGTTCGGAAAGACAGCAACGGATTGCGAAATACGCAGATTTTGCGAAAATGGACTACACCAGCCGCCGCATCGGAATGTGCGGAATGCCGTCCTCCACGTACATCGGCCCGCACTGCTCGTACCCGAACTCGTTGTAAAACGCCTCCAGGTGCTGCTGGGCCCCAATCTTGTTGGCCTGCGGCCCAAACAGCGCCTCCGAGTGCGCCAGCGCCTGCCGCATCAGCTCGCGGCCCAGGCCATACTGCCGAAACGCCGGCGCCACGATGACGCGCCCGATGCTGGCTTCCGCGTAGCACTTGCCGGCATCGAAGAGGCGGGCGTAGGCGGCCAGCTCGCCGGCTTCGTTGTAGCCCAGCAGGTGAAACGCGTCGGGGTCCTGGCGGTCAATGTCCTGGTACACGCAGTTTTGCTCCACCACGAATACTTCGGAGCGCAGGCGCAATACATCGTAGAGAATGAGGGGCGGAAAGGATTCGAAGGGAATGCAGTGCCAGCGGATGGTCATAAGGAAACGTTAGTTTTTGGGCATTTTGGCTACCTCTTGCAAGGTCACCACGCGGTAGGGAATGCCCATAATGGCCGCATTCTGCTCCACGGTATTGGTAAAGCCGGCCTTCTGGCGGCGCGCATTCACTCCGGCCGCATCCCGAATGGGCCAGATGAACGGGCGCTGGCCCTCGCGGCGGCCGGTGGCGGGGTTCAGCACGTTGTAGCCCATGGCCTGCGTGCCGTAAAGCTGCTCCCGGCCCTCGCGCATGAGCTGGCGGTCCAGCATCTGGGCGTAGAGGTAGAAGGGCAATTCGCCCTTGCTGGCGGCTTTTTTGATGAGCGGCAGGTACTTGCCGATGTCTTCCGAATGCTGGATGACGTACCACGCGGCCTCGTTGGTGGGCTCGCCCACCAGGGTTTTGCCGGGGTAGCCGTACTGCTTCAGAATCGTGCGGATGCGCAGAATATTCAGCGAGTCCGTGCGCAGCAGCTGGCGCGGAATGTAGGTGGGCAGGCTCTCGCGCGTCACGCCCAGCGCCCGGGCCAGGGAATCGGGCCGGAAGCGCCGGCGCGGGTCAAACAGCATGCTGCGCCACTTCTGGTCCACGGCGTAAATGCTGTCCAGCTCCTGCTTCAGGCGCGGGTTTCCAGGCGTTGCCTGAGCGGCGGCCATCAGCGGCAGCAGGCCGAGCAGTAGCAGCGTGAGGAGTAATGGCAGAAGGCGTTTCATTTTTATTATTTACAATGCACAGGGCGAAGATTCAGAACCGTTCAAACGCTAAACATGGCAACGCATTTTAATTCTATCTTTCGCATTCATCTGCCGCCGCCCATGGAACCTGCCATCAAATCTATTCGCCCTTTTCTCGGCGCGCGCGATTTCGCCGTTTCGCGCAAGTTTTACGCCGCGCTGGGCTTTCAGGAAATCATATTGTCTCCCACCCTGTCGCTGCTCCAGAAAGGCGAATTCGGATTCTACCTGCAGGATGCCTACGTGCGCGACTGGGTCGATAACACCATGGTTTTTCTCGAAGTAGCCGACGTGGACCACTACTGGCAGCAGCTCGCCGCCCTCGACCTGCCCGCCCGCTACCCCGGCGTGAAGCTGCTACCGGTCAAAAGCCTCGACTGGGGCAAAGAATGCTTCCTGCACGACCCTTCGGGCATCCTCTGGCACATCGGGCAGTTCGCCGGATAAGGCTCTGGAGCATGCGCGGCATGACGGCCGTTTGTCGTCGAATGGTTACGCCGTCACGGCTTCCTCGCTGCCCAGCTCGCTCAGCACGCGCTTGGCCTGCTGAATGGAGCGCACTTCCTCAAACGTCACGATGAGCTGCTCCTTGTGCTCCTTCAGCTTGGCCGTGCGCGGGTGCGTCTGCACGTAGTTCAGGATGGTGCCGAACTGCTCGCCCTGGAAGTAGGCCTTGTGGTCGTCGTCGGCCGCCAGGTAGCCTTTCAGCGTGTCGCGCTTGAGCGTGATTTTGGTGAAGCCCACCTTGCAGGCCTGCCAGCGCAGCCGCACGATGTCGGCCAGCTGCTCCACCTCGGGCGGCAGCGGCCCGAAGCGGTCCACCATGCTGGCCAGCAGCTTGCGCAGCTCCTCCGGCTTCTGGGCGCGGTCGAGCTTGGCGTAGAGCTGCAGGCGCTCCGACACGTTGCTCACGTACTTCTCCGGAATGAGCACCTGCTGGTCCGTCTCCACGTTGCAGTCCTGCTTGCGGCCCGCGCCGGCCGCCATTTGCAGGCGCTGGTTGGAGTCGCCGAGGAATAAGTCGCGGAATTCGGTTTCCTTCAACTCGGTCACGGCCTCGTCCAGAATCTGGTGGTAGGTTTCGTAGCCCAGGTCGTTGATGAAGCCCGACTGCTCGCCGCCCAGCAGGTTGCCCGCCCCGCGAATGTCGAGGTCGCGCATGGCCACGTTGAAGCCCGCGCCCAGGTCCGAAAACTCCTCCAGCGTGCTCAGGCGCTTGCGGGCGTCGGAGGGCAGGTTGGCCACCGGCGGCGTGAGCAGGTAGCAGTAGGCCTTGCGGTTGGAGCGGCCCACGCGGCCGCGCATCTGGTGCAGGTCGCTCAGGCCGTGCAGGTGGGCGCGGTTGATGATGATGGTGTTGGCGTTCGGGATGTCGAGGCCCGACTCAATCAGGTTGGTGCTCACCAGCACGTCGTACTCGCCTTCCACGAATTTCATCATGCGCTTTTCCAGCATGTCGCCCTCCATCTGCCCGTGAATGGTGGTGATGCGGGCGTCGGGCACCATGCGCAGTATCATGGCGGCCTGCTCGTCGAGGTCTTTCACGCGGTTGTGCACGAAAAACACCTGCCCGCCGCGCTTCAGCTCCCGCGCCACCGCGTCGCGAATCAGAATCTCGTCGAACACGTGCAGCTCGGTGTTCACCGGCTGGCGGTTGGGCGGCGGCGTGGCAATCACGCTCAGGTCGCGCGCGCCCATCAGCGAGAAGTGCAGCGTGCGCGGAATGGGCGTGGCCGAGAGCGTGAGCGTGTCCACGTTCACCTTCAGCTCCTTCAGCTTGTCCTTGGTTTTCACCCCGAACTTCTGCTCTTCGTCAATCACCAGCAGACCCAGGTCCTTGAACTTAATATCCTTGTTGGTCAGCCGGTGCGTGCCGATGAGGATGTCCGTCTTGCCCTCGGCCACGCGGCCCAGGGTTTCCTTAATCTGCTTGGTGGTTTTGAAGCGGTTGATGTATTCCACCGTCACGGGCAGCGTGGCCAGCCGGTCGCGGAAGGTCTTGTAGTGCTGCATGGCCAGAATGGTGGTGGGCACCAGCACGGCCGCCTGCTTGCCATCGGCCACGGCCTTGAAGGCCGCCCGAATGGCCACTTCCGTCTTGCCGAAGCCCACGTCGCCGCAGACAAGCCGGTCCATGGGGTGGGGCTGCTGCATGTCGTTTTTCACGTCCTCGGTGGCCTTGGCCTGGTCGGGCGTGTCCTCGTAGATGAAGCTCGATTCCAGCTCGGCCTGCAGGAAGCCATCCACCGAAAAGGCGAAGCCGGGTGCCGTTTTCCGCTTGGCATACAGCCGGATAAGGTCGGCCGCAATGTCCTTCACCTTCTTCTTCACCGACTTCTTCTTGTTCTCCCACTCCGGCGAGCCCAGCTTGCTCATGGTCGGCGGCGAGCCTTCGGCCCCGCTGTATTTGGCAATCTTGTGCAGGGCGTGAATGCTCACCGTCAGCACGTCGTCGTCGCGGTACACCAGCCGGATGGCCTCCTGCGTCTGCCCGTTGATGTCCACCTGCGTCAGCCCCGCAAACCGCGCAATGCCGTAGTCCTGGTGCGTCACGTAGTCGCCGGGCTGCAGCGTTTTCAGCTCGCGCAAAGTCAGGGCCTTTTTCTTCGAGAACTTCCGGGTTTCCTGCGCCCGGTAGTAGCGCTCAAACAGCTGGTGGTCGGTATACACGGCCAGCTCCAGCTGCTCGTCCACGTAGCCCTCGCGCAGGGCCAGCAGCAGGTGCTGAAACTGCACGTTGTTGTCCAGCTCGTCGAAAATCGTGCGCAGCCGGTCGGCCTGCCGCACGGTGTCGGAGGCAATGATGGTGGTGAAATTTCGCAGCTGGTTTTCGCGCAGGTTCTTGGCCATGCGCTCGAATTCCTTGTTGAAGCTGGGCTGCGGCTTGGCCGAAAACTGGAACGTTTCGGCATTTTTGAAATGGAAGCGCTTCCCAAATTCCACCACCGCAAATCCATCGAGCAGCTTCTTGAAATTCTTGCCCGACTCAAATAAATCGGCCGGCTTGCTCACAATCTGCATGCCGTGCGCCTCGGCCAGCATCTGCTGGAAGTTGGCCTCGGCCTTCTCGTACAGTTCGCTCACCACGTCCAGCGTCTGCCGCACGTCCTTCACCCAAACGCAGGCCGTCTGGGGCAGAAAATCGAAGAAAGCCTCCCGCGTTTCGTGCAGCATCTTGGTCTGCACGTTCGGGATAATGCTGATGCTGGGCCGTGCCTCCACCGACAGCTGCGTCTCGGGATTAAACGTCCGAATGCTCTCAATCTCGTCGCCAAACAGCTCCAGCCGGAACGGCAGCTCATTGGCGTAGCTGAACACGTCCACAATGCCGCCGCGCACGGCGTACTGCCCCGCCTCGTACACGAAATCCGTCTTCTCAAAGTCGTACTCGCCCAGCAGCTCGCCCAGGAAATTCACGTCCAGCTTGTCGCCCACTTTCGCATTAAAGGTGTTCTTTACCAGGCTCTGTCGGTTGATAACCTTCTCCGTCAGCGCCTCCGGGTAGGTCACGATGAACACGCTGTTGCCCGTCGTGGCCGCCCGCGTGGTGTTCAGCCGGTTCAGGGCCTCGGCGCGCATCAGCACGTTGGCGTTTTCCGTTTCATCAAACTGGTAGGCTCGCTTGTAGGAGCTTGGAAACAGCAGCACCTCAGGCCCCTCCGGCAACAGGTGCTGCAAGTCGGACAGGAAATAGGCCGCTTCCTCCTTGTCGTGCAGAATGAACAGATGCGGGTGCTGCGGCTGGGCCACGGCCGCCGCCACCACGGCATCCTGGCTGCCCACCAGGCCGCGCAGGTGCAGGCGCGGCCGGCCCTCCGCAGCGGCAGGCTTGCTGGCCTCGCGCAGGCGCGCGGCCAGCGTTTGCAGCTCGGGAGATAGGCGATAGAGGCGAAGAAAGTCGGCTACTTGCACAAAAAATCAGGCTAGGGGAGCAAATGAACTAGAGCGTGAGGACAATTATCAGCGGAGCCAATCGAGGGCGGCGGCCACATGCCAAAAAGCGAGAAAGGACACGA